>WQTK01000303.1 GCA_009786285.1 Candidatus Fibrimonadales bacterium
TACCGCCACCATAATCACAGACAACGTGAGCGCAGACAATTACAAGCCTCTAGTTCGTCCCACAGCCATAGTCATACTCGCCACCGTTGTGGAAGACGACAACGCCCCGCAAATATTCTGTAAAAGAAATTCCAAGTACGCCGAAATTGGCAGGAACACATGCGGAGCCATAGGCGGCGAAGTATTTGAAGAGCTGTCCTGCGTAATAGACGCAACCTGCACCCAAATAACCGCAAATTTCTCGCTAAACGCCTGCGCATCCCTAGATGGCGAACCAGTCCCAACCTGCAACGGAACGCCAATTCCCTATACCCCAAACCCCATACCCAAAACCCAAAAAATTCACGCTTACACAATCGGCAACACAATAATTCTTCAAAACGTCCCAAAAGACGCAAAAGTACAACTCTACAACCTAAACGGCAAGCTAATATACTCCGCAAATTCTGGAAATTCTCAAATTCTGAAAATTCTGGTTCAGACAAAAGGAATGTACATTGTGAAAGCAGGAAAACAAACTTTGCGAATAGCAGTAACCCACAGGAGTCTCCCATGAAACACCTCTTCCTCCTAGCCCTCATCCTCCCCACGTTGCTCATCGCCCAAACCACGTGGGACGGCACAGTTGATAGTACTTGGTACATAAGCGACAAGGAAGCTACAAGCTACACAATCACCACCGCAGCTCAGCTTGCTGGGTTGGCGACGGTTGTTAATAGAGGCACAAATTTTTCTGGCAAAACCATAACGCTTGGAGCGAATATTATTTTGAATGATACTAATGCGCAAGGAGGCTGGAGAAATTGGAATAGTAGCACAATTGATTTGCGGCAATGGGCCCCGATAGGGAATTCAAGTAATATGTTCTACGGCAGTTTTGACGGCAACGGCAAGTTAATAATTGGTCTTTACATAAGCCGCACCAGTGATTATCAAGGCTTATTTGGGTGTATTAGAGGCAACATAAGCAATCTAGGCGTGGCTGGTTTTTATGTGAAAGGCGGAGGCGCTGTTGGCAGCGTAGTCGGCAGCAACAGAGGCACCATTGTGAACTCTTACGCAGTTGGCAATGTATCGGGGACAAATTATGTTGGCGGCGTAGTTGGCAACAACGATTCTGGCACCATTGCGAACTCTTACGCAGTCGGCAGTGTATCGGGAGATAGCCGTGTTGGCGGCGTAGTCGGCAACAATACTTCTGGCACCATTGCAAACTCTTACGCAGTCGGCAGTGTATCGGGGACAAGCTATGTAGGCGGCGTAGTAGGTAGCAATAATGGTGCCGTTTCGTATTCGTATTACAATTCTGACTCTGCTACAGCAAGCAATCTCAACCAGCTTGGATCACCAAAGGCAACTACAGAGATGCAGACATCCGCTTTCTGCGACACTTTGCAGATTTACGCAAACGTATCGAATACAATAAACGCAGACAACAATTTCATGAGCTGGATATACAATACGAATGGATATCCGTCTCTTTCCAGCACATAGGCTCCGCCGATCGTTACAGCGAATTATTTTGCCAGTGGTACGGGAACTTCTGCCGATCCGTATATAATAATGACCAAGAACCAGCTTGAGAATTTTACTTTATTTGTCAACGTTGGCGATACTTTTTTTGGTCAGTACATCAAGCTTGGGGCTGATATTGTTTTGAATGATACTAATTCGCAAAGCGGATGGAGAAATTGGGATAGCACTACAACCGGTTTAGAGCAGTGGACTCCAATAGGGAATTCAAACAACTATTTCCAAGGTAATTTTGATGGTAACGGCAAGAAGATAATAGGTCTTTACATAAATAATTTTGCCGATTTACAAGGATTGTTTGGTAGGATTGGCAGCGAAGGCAGCATAAGCAATCTAGGCGTGACTGGTTTTTATGTGAAAGGTGGAGGCATTGTTGGCGGCGTAGCAGGTTACGGTAATGTCACAAACTCTTACGCAATAGGCAATGTGTCGGGAACAAGCAATGTTGGCGGCGTAGCAGGTTACGGCAATGTCACAAATTCTTACGCAGTCGGCAATGTGTCGGGAGATAACCGTGTTGGCGGCGTAGTCGGCAACAACACTTCTGGCACCGTTTCAAACTCTTACGTAGTCGGCAATGTATCGGGGACAAATTATGTTGGCGGTGTAGCAGGTTCTGGCAATGTCACAAACTCTTACGCAGTCGGCAGTGTATCGGGGATAAATTATGTTGGCGGCGTGACTGGCTCTGGCACTGTTTCGTATTCGTATTACAATTCCGATTCTGCTACGGCAAGCAATCTCAACCAGCTTGGGTCACCAAAGGCAACTACAGAGATGCAGACATCCGCTTTTCGTGATACTTTGCAGATTTACGCAAGTGTATCGAATGCCATAAACGTAGACAACAATTTCATGGGCTGGATATACAATACGAATGGATATCCGTCTCTTTCCAGCACAAAGGCTCCGTCGATCGTTACTGCAAATTATTTTGCCAGTGGCACTGGAACTTCTGCTAATCCGTATATAATAACTACAAAAAACCAGCTTGAGAATTTCGCTTTATTTGTCAACATTGGCAATGGTTTTTCTGGTCAGTATATTAAGCTTGGGGCTGATATTGTTTTGAATGATACTAATACGCAATATGGTTGGAAAAATTGGGATAGCACTACAACAGGATTGAAGCAGTGGACTCCAATAGGAACTTCAAATAACTATTTCCAAGGCAGTTTTGATGGCAGCAGCAAGTCGATAATTGGTCTTTACATAAGCCGTACCAGCAATTACCAAGGTTTGTTCGGTGCGAGTTCTGGTAGCATAAGCAATCTTGGATTGGTAGGTTTTTATGTGAATGGTGGAAGCTATGTCGGCGGCGTAGTTGGCTACAACAACGGGGACACCGTTGCGAACTCTTACGCAGTTGGCAATGTATCGGGGACAAGCTCTGTTGGTGGCGTAGTTGGCTACAACAACTGGGGCACCATTGTAAACTCTTACGCAGTTGGCAAAGTGTCAGGAACAAGCTCTGCTGGCGGCGCAGTAGGCGGCAACTCAGGCACTGTTTCAAACTCTTATTACAATTCTGATTTGGCTACGATAGTTACCACAACCAATGGTACTCCAAAAACAACATCGCAAATGCAAACGGTTGCTTTCCGTGATACTTTGCAGAATTATGCAAGTGTATTGAATGCCATAAGCACAGACAATAATTTTATGGGTTGGACATACAATGCTAATGGTTATCCGTCTCTTTCCAGCACAAAGGCCCCGCCTGTCGTTGTAGCGGGTTATTTTGAAAGTGGCTCAGGAACTTCTGCTGATCCATATATAATAATGACCAAAAGCCAGCTTGAGAATTTTGCTTTTTTTGTCAATGCGGGCAACAGTTTTTCAGACCAGTATATTAAGCTGGGCACAGACATTGTTTTAATTGATACAACATTGGCAGGAGGTTGGAGAAACTGGAACAGCACTAGCGGTTTGGAGCAGTGGATTCCTATAGGTAATTCAAGAAACTATTTCCAAGGCAGTTTTGATGGCGGCGGCAAGGCAATAATTGGTCTTTACATAAGCCGCACCAGCAATTATCAAGGTTTATTTGGGTATACTGGAGGTAACATAAGCAATCTAGGCGTGGTTGGTTTTTATGTGAAAGGAGGAAACCAGGTTGGCGGTGTAGTAGGCATTAACGAGGGTATAATTTCGAACTCTTACGCAATAGGCAATGTGTCGGGGTCAAGCGAGGTTGGCGGCGTAGTAGGCAGTAACTATGATGTCTTTACACTTGCCGGCGTAGCAGACAGTAACTATGGCACCATTGCTAACTCTTACGCAGTTGGCAATGTGTCGGGAAATGGCCGTGTTGGCGGCGTAGTAGGTGGCAGCTATGGCGGCACCGTTGCGAACTCTTACGCAATTGGCAATGTATCGGGGGGAAGTGATGTTGGCGGCGTAGCAGGTTACGGCAATGTCACAAACTCTTATTACAATTCTGATTCAGCTACTGCAAACTATCTCAACGAACTTGGCATCCCGAAAACCACCGCAGAAATGCAGGCGGTTGCTTTTTGTGACACTTTACAACGTAACGCAAGAATATTTAATTCTGTCAGCAATGATTTTATGGACTGGACATACAATGCTAATGCCTATCCGTCTCTTTCCAGCACAAAGGCACCGCCGCTCGCTGCATTCGAAAGTGGCTCAGGAACACTTGCTGATCCATATGTAATAATGACCAAGGGCCAGCTTGAGAATTTTGCTTTTATTGTCAACGCAGGCAACAATTTTTCAAGTCAGTATATCAAGCTTGGTGCAGATATTGTTTTGAATGATACCACTTTGAGCGGTGGCTGGAGAAATTGGAGCAGCGCAACTACCGGCTTAGAACAGTGGACTCCTATATACAGATTCAAAGGCAATTTTAATGGAAATGGCAAGGTTGTGATAGGTCTTTATATAAACAGTGCTCGTGATAATCAAGGCTTATTTGGAAGAAGCGAAGGCAATATAAGCAATCTAGGCTTGGCTGGTTTTTATGTGAAAGGCGGATACCAGGTTGGCGGCGTAGTAGGCTGGAACGAAGGTACAGTTTCGAACTCTTATGCAATCGGTAACGTGTTGGGATCTGGTTGTGTTATTGGCGGCATAACCGGTTACAATACTTATTTTGGCACTATTGCGAACTCTTACTTAATTGGTGTCTGGAATGACGATGGCTATTATGGCTATCTTTGTAACGATGGCACAGCTGTAAACTCCTACTACAATTCCGATTCTACGACAGTCCATATCGAAGGCCTCGCTAAAACCACCGCAGAAATGAAAACTCAAAGTACTTACGAAAATTGGGATTTTGAATCAATATGGGCAATGTTTGCGAATATAAATGATGGTTACCCGATTTTTCAAATAGATATCAAAAATGCCGAAATCGCCACTGCACAGTCGTCATATACATACACTGGAAACTCAATAGAACCAGAAGTTACAGCGACTTACAGGGGCAGCGCACTTACGAAAAATACCCACTACACTTTAAGCTATTCCAACAACACCTACGTTGGCACCGCCACAGTCACCGTTAAAGGAAAAGGCGGTTACTTCGATTCAAATTCCATTAACTTCACAATATCTCCCACAACAGACGAGCTTCAATTTCCTAAAACCGACACCATAACAGTAACATTCTCAGATACTCTAACCATCGCAGATATTCCATTGCCAAACAACAGTTATAACTGGGCAAACTCAACAACTAAAATAGACAGTGCAGGTCACGGTCAGAAATTTGACGCAGAGTACACAGACTCGAACTACGTTAACAAAGCTATAGGTAAAATAATTGTGAATGTTGATAGAGCAAATGGCACGGGCGAAGTAGGCATAGAAAACTGGACTTACAATGACAGTGCAAAAACGCCATGGGCAGAATCTGAGACAAACAATAAGGACAATGTAGTTTATTACTATGAAGGCAGAGACGAAACTGATTATCCCGAAAATACCGAAAAACCTGAGAATGCTGGTGATTACACTCTGACAGGGATATTCCCGGAAAATCGAGACTACAACTCATTTCATGCTACAGCAGACTTCACAATCCTCAAAGCAGCTGGAGACTGCAAAGTTTCAATGGCAGACTTCATATCAAGTGCCGCTAACATTTCAAGCCCTGTTGACAATTCCGAAACCAATGGAACAACCAATGTGACATATTTATACATTGGCGATGGTTGGAATAGCGACAACAAACCGTCTAACCCTGGCGAATACAAAATCAAAGCCACCTTTGCGACAACTCCAAATTACCTCGCATGCATAGACTCTGCCACATTCCACATCTATGCTAACTGGAATCTCATAGCAATTCCAAAAGGAAGCGCCCTTGCTTATACAGGCGAACCGCAGACAGGCGTAGCAGAAATCGCTGCATACACAGTGACAGGCGATTACAAAGCTACCAATGTGGGAGAATATACAGCAACTGTTTCCCCCAAAAGCAACTACATTTGGCTGGAAGACAGCTCTAGAGAAGACAAGGAAATCATATGGAGCATAAAGAAAGCTACTGGAATCTTCCAGACGCTTCCTGCGCAAGAAGCCACATACTCAACCACGCTTGCCCTGCAAAACATCAGCTTGCAAGCAAATTACGAATGGAAGAATCCCGAAACCCCTGTCACGTCTGCCGGGCAAGGCCAGCAATTCCCAGCCATTTACACAGACCCGAGCGGAAACTACGAGCCAGCAGAAGGCACCGTGACCATCAACGTGGCAAAAGCAACTGGGACATTCGAAGACACAAGCATCACAGCAAAATACACCTCCACGCTAAAGCTCAAAAACATAAATCTTACAAATAACTACAAATGGGAAAATGACGCAACACCTCTAACCAAAATTGGAGACAGCTCATACGCCGCCACCTACACCGACCCAAGCGGAAACTACAAGAGCGCAACCGGAAATATCAATGTTGAAGTTGTAAAAGGCGATGGCACATGCTCCGTTGAAATCGCAGGCTGGACATACGAAGAAACAGCGAAAACGCCATCAGCAAGCTCTGCTACCAACAACGATGTTACCCCAAGCTTCCATTACAACAGTTCAGAACAACCGAAAGAAGTAGGCGAATACACAATAACCGCAATATTCCCATACAACGGCTACTACAACCCGTGCACAACCAGCTATGGCTTCACAATAGACAGAGCAAAAGGCACAGGCACGGTTACAATGGACGACTGGACATTCGGAGCGAAAACAATACCTTCGCCAGTCACTGTCTCCAAAACAAACGGGCAAACAAACGACTACCTGTTCTGGAGCATAATTGGGCCGCCGTATTCAAGCAACTCAATGCCTTCAAACGTAGGCACTTACGTAGTGGAAGCAAAATTCCCGCAAACAGGCAACTACTATGCATTCACAGAACGGGACACATTTGAAATAAAGCCCATCACTGTGCAAGTAACTTGGTCTGACACCGTATTCACCTACAACGGAACGCCGCAAAGCCCCAAGCCGTTTGCCGAAGGCTATAATTTGACCGCCGATGCCCAAACAAACGCAGGCAGCCACACAGCTACAGCGACAACACAAAGCGCAGGCGTTGTCTTGGTTCCCGCCACACGCCCGTACACAATCAAGCCAAAAGAACTGAAAGTAACATGGACAGGGAAACGTGAGTTCACCTACAACAAAATGAACCAGTCCCCAACACCAAGCATAAACAAAAGCGAACTCCACGGCCCGCTTGATTTCATCTTTGGAGGCTACGGCTACGCAGCAGATGACTACACAGGCAGCAAAGCCGCATATTACATAATAAACCCCGAAGACCCCAACGCAGACAACTACAGGCTGGACAGCAACAGGGCCGAATTCAAGATAAACAAAAAAGACCTCTCCCCAAAATTCCAAACCACCCTCCCCGACTTCGCATACAAAAACGACACGCTCCGAGTCCCAACCGAAGTGTTCCAAGACACCGCCGCTCTCCAGCAAATCCTTGACTCAATAGTAGCATATGAAGGCTTCGCCACAGACACCGTAAAAAAAGAAACCGACGACGCAAAAGTCCTGAAAGGCAAGGCGAAAGTCAAAATAGACTACGACGACCAAGACGGCAACTCCCAAGGCAGCAAGTCCTTCCTCGCCAAACGTGTCGAAACAACGCAAAAAGCCACCGCAACAATAATCACCGACGCTGTTTCCGCAGACAACTACAAACCTCTCGACCGTTCCATAACAATAATGGAAATGGGGGACGACGACGAAGGCGGTCCAGCAACATTCTGCAAAAGAGAAGAAAAGTGCATAGCACTAAACGCAGAAATATGCGACTTCCTAGACGGCAAAGTAGTAAGCAAATGCGACGAAACGCCGATTCTCCATCATGTCCCATATCCCATGTCCCATGTCCCAAAGTATTACACTTTAAAGGGTACCCTACTGGGCACCGCAAAACCAACCACACCCGGAATTTACATAGAAGTCACCAGTGTAAGGGCTGAAAAATTTCAGCCCCAACAACGAGCGAAGAAAATAATAATAAAGTGATTGCAAACTGTAGAGACGCAATGCTTGCGTCTCTTTGCGTTGCGCCTCTACGAAATCGTGGTATCGGGGTATCAGGGTTCAGACGTTTTAAGGCTTGCGTTTCAAAATATCCTTGATTTGCTCAAGGCTAAAGCCCTGCGCCATAAGGTCAAGAACCTCATCTCGACCTTCAACCCTGCCTTCAGCCTTACCTTCAACTCTGCCTTCAGCCATAGCTGTTTCCTTGGCAAAGTTTATTTGCGCCCAACGATCCCAGTCTCCTCGAACTCCAATCATATAATCAAAATACTCCTCAGGAGTAAAATTAGAAATTTCAGCTATGCGAAATATCCGGTCAAGCAAATCTCCTCTAAGCTGGTGAGGCTGCTCATCAAATTCATGAGCATGGCGAAGGGAAAAAAGAAGCTTGTCCCGAAAGCTGTCGCACTCGTCAAGGCTCTTGGCGAACCTAGACAAGCGAACGAAAATAAGGTTGCAGAAATCAAACCTGATTTCGGGCTGGATCTTGTCGGTGAATGCCAGCGGGTGGATTATACCTCACATTTTTCTACATTCCCTCTATGCCTTTTGGAACAATAAAAGAACCTCTGCCACGCATTGGCAAAAGAAACTCGCTTTCTATTTGCATGATTGTTAAAAACGAAGAAGCCAATATTGGGCGCGCAATCCAAAGCTTTTTGCCGTTTGCGGACGAAATTGTCGTAAATGACACCGGCTCCACAGATAAAACTATCGAAATTGTCAAATCTTTTCCAAAAACGGTTTTGATGGAGTCCCAGTGGATAGGAGACTTTGCCTATTCCCGGAACCTAAGCCTTGAAAAAGCAACCTGCTCTTGGATTCTGTGGATGGACGCAGATGACTATGTACCGCCGGACCAGGTGGACGCCTTTAACAAACTCAAACTCACCGCGCTGGACAGAATGGTTTCATTTACCGTTTGTAACACGGAAGAAGGCAAGCCAACCGGTCTTAGGTTCATGCAAGCCAGAATGTTTCCAAACAATCCTAAGCTTCGCTTTGAAGGACGCATACACGAAAATGTTATGAGATCAGCCCTCGACTTAGGCTTAAACATTGTGAACACCAATGTTATAATCTGGCATATGGGCTATGAAACTTTGGAAATCAGGAAAAAAAAGGCTCAAAGAAACTTAGATATCCAGCTTGCAGACCCGGAACAGGAAAAACGGATAGAAGGCCTAATTGAACTTGGCGATTCCTATTCCATACTCGACGAACCGGAAAAAGCCGAAGAATATTACAGAAGGGCGGCAGAATTCAAATGCCCCTCAGACCAGCTCGATTTAAAAATGAACTCCATGAACAAATTAACCAGGACTTTAATAGGGTTAAAAAGAACGGACGAAGCAAAAGAAATATGCGATAAATGTTTAGAGTACTTTCCTAAAAGCGAAGAAGCGCACTACGAATTTGCCATAATTTTAATATCGCAAGGCAAAAAAGCAGAAAGCATGCCTATCTTCAGAAAACTGCTCTCATTCAAAGCCGATGTCAACGCCGGCGGCTCAAACTTTTTCAACATAAAACTGGATGCCCTGAAGAATTTGAGCATATGGGAACATGAACAGGGAAATTTCAAACAATCAATGAACTACGCCGAGCAAATGCTCAGCATGGATCCGGACAATAAAGACGCAAAATGGATGCTTGAACACGGACAGCCATTGCTTTCAATTTGCATGATTGTTAAAAACGAAGAAAGCAATATAGGGGAATGCTTAATATCTGCACGGGGCTTGGCAGATGAAATTATAGTTACAGATACAGGCTCTACCGATAAAACCGTTGAAATAGCGCAAAGCTGTGGAGCGAAAATAGAGCATTTCGCATGGAACAAGGATTTTTCCGCAGCGAGAAACTACAGCATTTCAAAAGCTACCAGCCGCTGGATTATTTGGCTGGACGCAGACGACAGGCTGCCAAAAGCAACCGTTGAAGGGCTTCGAGAAAGACTGAACGGAGAAGCTTTGAACAAGGTGTTTTATCTTGTGGTTTGCAATAGCACGAGAGAAGGCAAAACAGGAACGAGATTTTCGCAAATCAGGGTATTTCCGAATAATCCCAAAATACGCTTTGAAGGCAAAATCCACGAATCGCCTTTATCTAGCATAAGAAAGCTCAAACTTGCGGAAGAAAAAATACCGCTTGAAGTTTTACATACCGGCTACGAAGACCCTGCCTTGGTAAAAGAAAAACAGATTCGAAATATGGAGCTGTTCAAAGAGGAATATCCGGACCCAATGAAAATGGATCCTAATGTCATGTTTCATTACGCATCATGTTTTGAAATCATGGAAGATTATGAAAATGCCGTTATATGGTTCAAAAAAGCTTTGGAAAAAGCGAAAAAAGAACATTATGACGAATATAAAATTTTAATTCCGCAAGTAATGGCAAGAATTTTTGAACGCTTGGGCAAAATAGACGAGGCTATGAATTACCTGAACGAGTCTCTGAAAGAGGATCCTTGTTTTGAACCTTCCCTAAGCCAAAAGGCTAGGCTTTTTGCCAGCTTGGGGCAAACAGAGGATGCAATCAAATGGTTTGGCTATTTGGCTTCTTTCGCTTCAAAGCTCGGAGTTTTGCCTTCCAATGAGGCAATGGCGCACAAAAACGCTTTGCAATTTTTGGGGGAGCACTGGAACAAAACAGGGCAAACCGCGCTAGCCATAGATATTTTGAAAACGCTTAAGAATATGCTGCTCGGAACTTCGCACAACCCCTTTGCTCTTGCGGAAATATATGTTGCCCACGACAAGGCAGCAGAAGCTCTGGACAATTTGGAATTTTTGAAAAAAGAACTTGGCAATAAGCCGGAATTCGCATTCCTTTACGGGCAATCGCTTGCGCTCGGCGGCAAAATTCAAGAAGCCATAGACACAGTTTCAAAAGCAAAGGAAAAATTTCCGCAGAACTCAGATATTGCGGAACTGGCGAAAGCAATGGGGATTTAAATGCAAACAGGAAACATAAGAAATTTCAGCATAATAGCACATATAGACCACGGCAAAAGCACTCTTGCGGATCGCCTGATTGAATTGACCGGCACGGTTTCAAAAAATGAAATGATGGACCAGCTCCTTGACAACATGGATTTGGAGCGAGAGCGTGGCATAACAATAAAAGCCCATGCGATAAGAATGGTTTACGAGCGAGGCGGCAAAGAGTATCTGCTCAATATGATAGACACTCCGGGCCATGTGGATTTTACCTACGAAGTCAGCCGCTCCCTTGCTGCTTGCGAGGGCGCCATTTTGGTAGTTGACGCTTCGCAGGGCATAGAGGCGCAAACTCTTTCAAATTTATATTTGGCCATAGACAATAATCTAACAATAATCCCTGTTATAAATAAAATAGATTTGCCGGGCGCGAATCCCGATGGCGTTGCGCATTCCATAGGAGATTTGCTTGGCTACGACTCTGATAAAATTCCAAGAATCAGCGCGAAAGCCGGCATAAACGTTAACGAAGTCTTGGAGAGAATTGTCGATGAAATTCCGCCACCCAAAGGCAATAGCTCTGCGCCTCTCAAAGCCCTTATTTTTGATTCCGTTTATGATTCATACAGAGGCGTTATAAGCTACATTCGCATTGTGGAAGGAAGCATGAAAGCCGGCACAAAAATAAAAATGATGAAAACTGGCGGCGAATACATGGTAACCGAGGTTGGCACTTTTTCTATGAAACGGGACCCTCGCCCTGAGCTTAACGCCGGAATGGTTGGCTATGTTTTGGCGAACATAAAAACCCTTAGCGATGTTAAAATAGGCGATACTTTAACAGAAGAGGCAAACCCGGCAACAGAGCCGCTTGCTGGCTACAAAGAAGTGAAGCCCATGATTTTCAGCGGCATTTATCCAATAAACCCGGAAGATTACAAGAATTTGCGTGAAGCTTTGGAAAAGCTCAAGCTCAACGATTCCGCTCTTATTTGGGAACCAGAAAGCTCAGGCGCGCTTGGCTTTGGATTCCGCACCGGATTTTTAGGGCTTTTGCATATGGAAATTGTGCAAGAGAGGCTGGACAGGGAATTTAATGTTGATATAATTACCACTGTTCCCAACGTGGAATACCGTGTTTTTATGACAAGCGGCGAAATGGTTTCCATAGAAAGCCCAAGCAAGCTCCCAGATCCAAGCCGCTATGATCACATAGAAGAGCCGTATATTAAGGCGCAGATTTTCACGCCAAAGGATTACATAGGTTCTCTTATGCAGCTTGCGGAAGAGAAGCGAGGCACATTTGAAACCATGGAATATTTAGATGAAAGCAAAGTGATTCTGCGTTATGAGCTGCCTTTGGCAGAGGTTATGTTTGATTTTTACGACCGTTTGAAGTCCGTGAGCCGGGGCTATGCCGGCTTGGATTATGAGCAGGCTGGTTATCGCGAGAATCCTCTTGTGAAGCTGGACATTCTTTTGAACGGCGATCCGGTTGACGCATTTTCCGTTATTATTCACAGGGAAAAGGCGCAGCATTACGCGCAGGCTATTTGCGCCCGTTTAAAGGATTTAATTCCACGCCAGCAGTTTGATGTTGCGATTCAGGGCGCGATTGGCGGAAAAATAATAAGCCGCACCACAGTCAAAGCTGTTCGCAAAGATGTTTTGGCAAAATGCTATGGCGGCGATATTACACGCAAGCGCAAGCTTTTGGAAAAGCAGAAAGAAGGCAAAAAACGCATGAAGAACATAGGCTCGGTTGAAGTGCCGCAAAAAGCGTTCCTTGCGGTGCTTTCGCTGTCTAGTCCAAGCGGCCAGAGCGGGGACGAGGATTAAATGATTCACCCCTCAGCACTGGTTTCTACAAAAGCAGAAGTCCACGAAAACGCAAGCATTGGACCTTGGTGCATTGTTGAAGACAGAGCCAAAATCGCAGAAAACGTGGTTTTAGACGCAAGAGTCCATGTTTTTGGGAACACAAGCGTTGGAATGGGGACACGCATTTTTGACGGAGCGGTTGTTGGAGGAGACCCGCAAGCTCTCAAATACAATGGCGAACAGACCTTTTTGGAAATTGGCGAAAACTGCGTTGTAAGAGAATACACCACCCTGAATAGAGGCTGCGGCGAAGGCGGAATCACCAAAATCGCAAATAACGTTTTGATTATGGCCTATGCCCATATTGGCCACGACTGCCTTTTGGAGCAAGGAACTGTTATATCCAACGGTGTGCAGCTCGGAGGGCACGTTAAAATTGGGGAATTTGCCACCATAGGCGGCGGAACTTTGGTTCAGCAGTTCGCAAAAATCGGAGCGTATTCCTTTGCCGGAGGAACATTGAAAATAGACAGGGACGTACCGCCGGCAAGTCGCGCGCTTGGAGACCCGGCTCGCTTTGCTGGGTTAAATTTGCACGCTCTCCGAAAATACAGCTTTTCCGAAGACAGAATTGCGCTCTTGGAAAAAAATTACAGAGAGCTTTACAGAAGCGGCAAGCCTGTAACGGAGGCTATAAATGGCTTTTTAAGCGGAAAAATCCAGTGCGACACGCTCTTAAAAGATTTTTTTAAAGAATTTAGCGGAAATTTGTTGGCAGTAACCCCTTGACGAAACGATAATTTTTTACTATATTTTCCATACAATCCTTATTTATTGGAGTTTTATCAGTGGCTGCAAAAAAAATGGTACCGCCAAACAAGTCTTGTTTAAAGAGATTGCGTCAAGCTAAAAAAGCAAACGCAGCAAATCGTTCCGCACGTTCCGCCATCCGCACAAGCCTTGGGGTGGTGCGTGGCGCAAAAACAAAAGAAGAAGCCTTAAAAGAAGTCCCCAGGCTCTACAGCATGCTAGACAAAGCCGCTGCCAAAAGCCGTGCCGGCTTTAGCAAAAACCGTGCTTCAAACTACAAGTCCAAGGTCGGAAAACTGCTGAATAAGCTCTCTGTAGCACCACAAGCTTAGGTAAATAATGCCCGCATCGCCGTTATACAGGCTCTGGAAGGGCATTGTATTCTTTGTCTTTTTGATTTTCATCCTGCTGGGGCTGATGTTTTTTGAGAAAAGCCCGGAAGAGGAAAGCATTGAAAAAGAAGGCACGGAAGTATACACAGAAATGTGCCTTTTAATAGCATCCGGCAAGCCCGTAAACGCAGATACAGTTTTTAGCCTGAATATAAACAAGATTTTCGCATATTCTTTTTTGGGAGCAAATTTCAACCGCAATGACACGGTGTGGCATGTTTGGTATCAAGACTCCGAAAAAATAAAAGAAACTCTATGCAAAATCGATGGCCTGTCCTGTTCAAGCTCGCTATCCTCAGATAGCCTAAGAGAAGGAAACTGGAGCGTTGACACCAGGCAAAGCGGAATTTTGCTCGGCATCAGGCAGTTTAAGATACAATCCCAATAGCATCTCTTATTTCCTGCATAAAAGGCGTGGCGCACGCCCTTGCTCTAGAGGCTCCATAAGCCAAAATCTTGTCTATTTGCGCTGTGTCTGAGAGCAACGCATTGTATTTTTCCCTTGGCTTGGCAAGGCATTCTTCCAAAAGTTCTCGCAATGCTTCTTTCGCATGGCCCCATCCCATGCCTCCGGCTCGGTACCTTGCAGCCAAAGCTTCTGCCTGCTGCTCGCTGGCAAAAAACTTATACAAAGCGAACACATTGCATTTTTCCGGGTCTTTTGGTTCTTCCATAGACTGGCTATTCGTTACGATTTTGCCTATTTTAGCCTTTAATTCCTTGGGCTCCAAAAAAATCTCTATGGTGTTGCCATAAGACTTGCTCATTTTGCGCCCGTCCAAGCCGGGGATAATATCCATTTCTGTTTGGATAATGGGCTGAGGCAGAACAAAAACGTTTTTGCCGTAATGCTTGTTAAAGCGTTCCGCAATGTCGCGGCTAAATTCAACGTGCTGCTTTTGGTCTTTGCCAACGGGCACAACATCTGATTTGAACATCAAAATATCGGCATCCATAAGGCAAGGGTAGCAATAAAGCCCCATATTAACGCCGTCATCGGAGTCCATGCCGGTAGCTTGGTTTTTCGCGACTTTGTCTTTGTATGCGTGGGCACGGTTCATAAAGCCTTTTGGCGTGAAGCACGAGAGCAGCCAAGATAGCTCAAAAATCTCAGGAATGTCGCTTTGTTTGTAAAACAAGCCTTCTTCGGGGTTAAGCCCCAAAGCGAGCCACGTAGCGGCAACCTTGTGGGTGTTGTTTCGCATTTCTTCCCTGCTATGCACTGTTGTCAAAGCGTGGTAATCTGCGATAAAATAAACGGTATCGTATTTTTTCCTAAGTTCAAGCGCAGGGCGTATAGCCCCAAGATAATTCCCCAAATGCGGGGTTCCAGTAGGCTTAATACCGGTCAAAGATATGGGTTTAGACATTAAGGGAATTTAGTAAAATGCGTTAAAAGAAAAAAAAGAAAAAAAGTGATGAAAATTTCTATCTTTTCACAAAATGCAAATCTCAACTGTCAACTTTGCGCTGGGCGCAGCCTCTATAAAACAGGTTCCATGTGAAGGAATTCCGCAACTGGCATTCCTGGGTCGCTCAAATTCCGGCAAATCCAGTTTATTAAACGCTCTTTTTCAAAAACAAGTCGTAAAAACCAGCAACACCCCAGGCAAAACCCGTGAAATCAATTTTTTTCTTGTCAATAATTTCTGCTACTTTGTGGACCTGCCCGGCGTAGGCTACGCAAAAGTCAGCAAAACCATGCGGGACGATATGGCAAACCGCATAAAAAACTACGTGGAAAAAGCACATGACCTTAAAGGCATAGTCTATCTGCTGGATATAAGGCATGGCGGCCATCAAATAGATTTTGAAACCATAAACGGAATAAAAAACGCCGGGGTTCCCGTGCTTTTGGCTGCAAGCAAAGCAGACAAGCTAAACCAGTCGGAGCTAATAGCTGCTAAAAGAAAAATCAAGGAAAATTTTTGCCTGGCAGAACTTCCGCTTGCAATCAGCTCAAAAACAAAAAAAGGCTTGCCTGAATTATGGAAAGAAATAGATGCCTTGCTAAACGGAGCCGAAAATGTATAAGCTTTCGTCGCTGGGCCATATTATAGACAAGTTTGGGCATTGGTTTTTGCAATCGCACGTCGGGCAACTGCTGTCGCTTTCGTTCCAAGCGCTTCGCTCTATTTTTTCCGGCAAAGGCAACAGAAAAATAGATATTCAGCAAATAATCTCATGCATCTACGACATAGGCATAAAATCTCTGCCGCTAGTGCTGATAGTTGGTACAATTTTAGGCACGGTGCTAATAATAAATACCGCAGGCTTAATACCCAAAGTTGGCTTTGGAAACTTTTTCGGAAACCTTATGGTGATAGCCATAGTACGTGAGCTTGGCCCAATTTTAACAGGTTTTTTAATAGCAGGAAGAAACGGAAGCTCTTTAACAACACGCATAGCGAGCATGAAGGTAAACTCGGAAATAGATGCCTTGGAAACTCTTGGCATTAGCCCAATGCGATTTTTAATAATGCCTGCGCTCATAGGCGGAATTATAGCCGTGCTTATCGCAAACTGCTTTTTTTGCGTTTCCGCCATTGGCACAGGATTTTTAATAACAAAAATAGCAACATTCTTGCTGGAAGGAAGTTTCAAAATTCAACTGGAATGGAGCTCATATTTCCTCTCAATTATAACAGCGCTGAGACCGGTTGACTTCGCAATGGGCTTCATAAAGCCATTAATATTCGCCTCAATAATAACAACCAACGCCTGCTACTTTGGAACACGCATTAAAAATGACTTGCGCGCTGTTCCCAAAGCCACATCGCAATCCGTTGTAAGCTCCTTTATTCTAATAGTGGTAAGCGATTTATTGCTTTCTTTCGCTTATATTTTAGAGTATATAAACAGCGTAAGCTCAGTGATTTAAAACTCTCCTCTTAAATTTCTAATTTTCCATCAATGATAAAAGTTGCCATTCCAAATAAAGGCATGCTTTCGGAGCCTGCCATTGATTTGCTAAAAGCCTGCGGCTATAAAGCAAGCAAGTCCGTAAAAAGCCTCAGTTCCATCGATTCCGCAAATGGCATTGAATTCTATTTTTTGCGCCCAAACGACATTCCAATGTATGTTGGAAACGGCATAATAGATGCCGGCATAACAGGCTTGGACTTTTGCGCAGAGGCTCTAAGCCCTGCAATAAAAATACTCGACCTGCCTTTTGGAGCGAGCAAGCATTGCGCCGCCGTTCCGGAGCAATGCAAATATCAGCAACTCGACGATATCAAGAATCTGCGCATAGCCACAAGCTTCCCAAGCATAGTGCGCAGTTTTTTTAAAAAACCGGATATGGAGCTTGTTGTGCTGGAAGGCGCTGTTGAAATCTCTGTTGGCTTGGGCGTTGCGGATGCCGTTGTGGATGTTGTGGAAACAGGAACAACATTAAAGCAAGCAGGGCTTCGCATTTTAGGCCAGCCTCTGTTCTTGAGCAACGCAGCGTTGTTTGCGCATCCAAACCGCCAAAGCTGCCCGGAAATTCGCAATCTCCTTCGCCGCATAGAAGGCAAGTTGCTAGCAATGAATTACAAGATGGTGGAATACGACGTTCCTTCGGAACTGCTAGAAAAAGCCTGTGCCATAACACCAGGCCTGCAGTCCCCCACCGTTGCCCCATTGTACAACAAAAGTTGGTACTCCGTAAAAGCAATGGTAAAAAGCGAAGAAACAAATTCCATAATGGACAAGCTGCAAGACCTAGGTTGCAAAGGAATTTTATTGTTCAATATTGAAACCGCAAGAGTATAGTGGCATATTCAATATGCCACTACCTCTTGCATTGATAATAAAGCCCGCCGGCGTGCGATAGCATTTCAAAGTCCTCGCTAACGCCTCTAAGTGTTTCCACTGCGCCAACCACCAAAAAGCCTTTGGGCATAAGCACTCTGGCAAGCCTGCTATACAAGCCCCTTTTGAATTCATCGCTAAAATAAATAGCAACGTAGCGCATAAAAATCAAATCAAAATGCGGATCCAAAATAACGGGATTGTCTTGCAGATTAAATTTTTTGAATTTAACCATATCTTTAATTTCCTGGTTAACCATATGGCTTGCCACGGAATCTTTCATAAAATATCTGTTCAATTGCTCAGGCGTAACTCCCCTGCTCATGGCAACGGAATCATATCTGCCAAGCTTCGCCTTTTCAAGGCAAGAATCAGAAATGTCCGTAGCTGTAATTTGCACCATATCCCTTTTGATTATGTTTTGCCCCATGCAAAAATCGCGCACGGTCATAGCTATGCTATAAGGCTCTTGCCCGGTACTGCTGGCTGCGCTCCAAATCTTAATCTGATTTTTTTTGCCATCCTTGACTGCCTGGGTGAAGCTCGGCAAAATTTTCTCTCTCAAAATAGAATAAGGGTGCGAATCCCTGAACCACAAGGTCTCGTTCGTGGTCATGGCATCTACCAATTTATCTTTTAGCTCTCTATGTTGGCCGCCTTTCACAATATAATAAAATTCCGAAAAATCCCTGCATTTATAAGCTTCGATAAGCGAAGAAAGACGATTTTCGAGCAAATAAGCTTTGTCCTTGTTAAGGCAAATCCCACATTGTTCTTCGATATAATCTCTGAGTAGTTGAAATTCTGTAGCTGTAATTTTCATACAGTATTAAAATTTAGAAAATAAAAAAATAAAGACGCAATTAATTGCGTCTTTATTTTTTACAAAGCCATATTATTCCGTGAAGTTAAACGGGATTGTAGGCGTAGTGTTGCCGCTCTTTATCTGCTTCCATTTCCAAGTAGCCACCATGTTCTTAACAGCGTTGTCAAACTCGCTATAGCCAGTTGTGCTGGATACTATGGCTATGCTAACAATGTCGCCGCCCGGAGCAATGGTGAATTTGAGCGTAACCTTGCCGCTAAAGCCCGGTTTCAGCTTCAAATACTTGTTGTATATGTTGCGCAGACCCGGCATACGAGCATTCACAACAGCCATAATTTCCGCTTTGGAGCGAGAACCATCGCCGCTGCCCATA
>WQTK01000304.1 GCA_009786285.1 Candidatus Fibrimonadales bacterium
AAATATAACTTTTTTCTGAGGAAAAGTCAAGGGACAACGAGAAATATCTATGGCTATTGAACAATATGATTTCGTTCAGTTGGCATTAATTAGACGCTTCTCGCGGGGAAAAAATAAAAAAAAGTGATGAAAAAAATGATTTTTTCGTAAAAACGGCAAATTTGAGCAAAAAAATCGCCTACAAACCCCTATTTTACAAGGGGGTTATTTCAAAAAAATTAAGGGGGACGAAAACAGGAAAACGTCTGAACCATGATTCGTGCCCATTGCGCAACAAACACAAATCGTGGTTCAGACAATGGGTGCGCAATGTCGCCTAATAATCCTCTTCACCCTCTCGCTATACAGATGCTCCTTTAACACGCACTCCTGCGCATTCTTTGCTATCTCGTATTTCGCGCTTGGATTTTTTAGATAAAACTTCGCAAGCTCTGCGTATTCTTCCGGGGAATTCGCTGCGCAAACGGCTCTCTTGGGAAACAGCTCAAACAAATCGCTTTGAGCATCGCTAATCACAAACCGCCCACAAAGAGGAATGTCAAAAACTCTTTGGTTAACAGCGCATGGCATTTGGCAACTGGTAACGTTTATGTGAATTTCGCATTGCAAGTAATGCGAGCACAAACCTTTGCGGTAATCCAAGTCCGGCAAAGTTTTTACGCCGCTTCCAAACATCGCCTTCCATCCCTTAGAATCCCCCGCAAACCTTAGGCCCAAATCAAGCAGGGGCTCCAAGCATAAACGCCGTTTTTCGCTGCTTGCCAAATGAATGCAATAACTTGCGAACCACGCCTCATCCTTTGTATCTCCGGGTATTTGTTCTGCGCTCATTTTCCCGGTTAAAATTTGCAACGCAACATTCTGCGCTACTTGCAAAGCCTCTTTTTCACTGTATTGAACATGCCTCCAAATTTCATCTAAAAAATCACCCGCCATCGCAGAGCCGGTGAACATCAAATTATAAACAGTCTTTTCGTTTTGCGGAAAAAACAAATGAGAGTCTCCGGCCAGCGGCAGCCACTCTGCGCCTGCGAATCCTTTTTCCTTTAACCAAGGAATATAAACCTTCTCCCAAGTCCATGCAAATATATTTTCGCATTGCTTTTTATTCAGCAAACAGGCTATGGGTCTAGGGTCGTCAACAAACCATATATGCACCGGCACTCCAAATCTGCGGCAAACATTGAGCAAAATGCCTTCCGAATCAATGCCTTTGGCATTTACGCAAAGAACAAGCCTTGGCGCATTTTTTTGAAACTGCTCCATAAGAAGCGATTCCAGCACGGCAGGGTTTTCGCTTTGCTGCGGAAGCGTTATGCACGGTATATCAAGGTCTTTCAACGCGCTTAAAATCTCCTGCTGAAGAAAGTGCGTGCCAAAAGGAACTGCTATTGAGAGTTGAGAGTGGAGAGTGGAGAGTGGAGAGTTATTTAAAATTCTTTGCAATATACTTTCGGCTTCTTGCTCGCAGTACCTTGCGGCGGCGCTATGGCGGATTACTGTTATGTTTTTTGAGATTTGCGGCAATGCTTCGTTGAATAGCATTACTTTTAGCCCTGTTAATTTTTCTTTTGTTATTTCAAGATTTTCTTGGAAAGCATCGCATAATATAACAAGCTGAACCTTGCCCGGCGGCAGGTCTTTTAAAAATTCCAAATGATAGCCCAAGCCTGTACCATAGGCAAAGACTATTTCGGAAATGTTTTTTGGCCTAAACCAATCCCTTTCCTGCTCAGGCATTATCGCACTGTGCAAGAGCCGTTCAAAGGTATCGCTAACTATGCGTGCACTCAAGGCTCCGGAAGAGGCTCTGAAATGCTCGCATCGCATTTATTTGACTACTTCTGCCGTTGGAGGACTTTTATAATCGCGAGCTTTTTCAAGATGCTTTGAAAGCTGGGCTTTTATTTTTGAAATAGCCACGTCCAGGGCTTTTCCAAAATTTTCCTCTTCTGCGGTAGCCGCAAGCGCATTGCCTTTTATGGAGGCGGTTATATCAACCTTGCGCTTAAGCTCAACGCCGTTTGCGATCTTTGAAATACCTTCCACCACCACAGAAAAATCGGTAACATTGTGAAAATATGTTTCCAGTTTGCCGATTTCGCTTTGGATAACAGGCTGTAACTTAGACGCTGGCTCATCCAGGTGTCTAACAGTAACGTTAATAGGGATATTATTCATAAGGATAATATAGAAAAATTCACTTCTTAAGCGTTATCTGCTCCACCCGCAGGTCTTTTGGCAACTTTCCGTGCAATAAGCCTTCTGCTACCTGCGCTAAGGAGAACTCCGCAGAATCCGTGATAAGATAAAAAGTTTCAAATTTTGGGGCATTGTCCAGCTCGTAGGCGTTTTTCAAGGAAACAGTTTTGCCCGTTTCCAATTTCGCCGCCTTGCCGCTCTCGCCGGAAAGATGTATGGTTAAAACGCCTCTCCCATCCATGCTCAAAATAACTCCGTAGCATTTTTCCTCTGCCATGTAGCGCAATTGCAGCACGTCGCCTGCGCTCGCTTCGCTGTTGTTTGCCAGCTTTTCATGGGAATCCCCTGTTTTGCGCCAAATTTCCAAGCCGGTTTTCAAGCCTTTAGCCCTGGTTCCGTCTTCATTCATAACAATTGTGCGGTCTGTTGTGAAAAATACGGACATCATAACCGTTGCGGCTATAATCAATGCTGCGGCAACCGCATAATATGGCGTAAACCGCGCATTTAAAGACGGATAATTATCCGTCTCTAGTGCGCGCATCGGATATTTTGCCAGCAAATCCCGGTTGTCCATTTTCAATTGTTCAATTTGAGCATGAAAATCAGCATTTTCGCTTTCCAGGGTTTTCATGGCAGCCATTTCGCTTTCAGGGAGTTCCCCTAGCAAATAGCGTTCTATTTTCCAGAGTTGTGGTTTCATGGAGCCTCCAGTTCAAACAAGGTGGTTTTTAGAGCGTGAAGTCTTTTGCGAACCCCCGGAACAGACATTTTTACCTCATTTGCCACCTCCTCCAAAGTCATGCCGTCTATATAGTGCAAAACCGCTATGGTTCTGCTGCTTTCCGGATGTCTTTTGAAGAGCCTGGCTAAAAGGTCTCTGTTTCCCGCCTCGTTTTCTACGTCTTCCGCACAGGATATTTGCATAAGCATGTTTTCGCAGCTTATGTTTTCGCCTCTGCGTTTTCGGTCTCTTATGTAGTTCAGGCACATGTTTGTAGCCATTCGCCACAAGAGGCTAGACGGGTAATCATCGTTCAGCGAGCTTCGCTTTTCCCAAACTTTTAAGAAAACCTCCTGCGTAATATCCGCAGCCGAGCTTTCATCGCCAAGCAGCCTTTTGCACCGCCTAAGCACCATTGGCGCATAGCGTACATAAAGCTGCTGGGCATTCAAAATCTGGTTCATACTCCTTTAACACCTGAAATGGAGAAAAGTGATACTTTTAATCAACATCGTGGGTTATGTAGCAAATCCCACTCATCCACAAATTTCTGAAACTCATCAAACTCACGGAATAATTTAAGCCCGTAGCCAAGCCATTCCTTTTGGCCTTCGGTCAGCTTGCCTTTTTTGCTTTTAAGCTCAATAAGCTGGTAAGTGCCGTCAAGCCCAAACAGAATCAAGTCTGGCACCCCCTTTAACGCCTTGCTCGCCTCCATCGCTACTTGAATAGGTATTCCGAATTTCTTGTTCCAAACAAAGCGCTGGGTTCCCTTTGGCAAATGAATGTACTTGATATTTTTAAGCGACAAGTATTTTTCGCATATATTTTGCAGCCAATCTTCACTCATTTACAAAAACCATCGAGTCTTGCATGGCATTGTGGCTGGCTGCTAAAATTTTATCCAGTTTTTGCGGAGTCATTCCCAGCAAGTTCCAAACGCCATCATCCAAAATTGGTATTGAAAGATCGCAAGCATGGCCAAACTGCATGCCTCTGGCCAACACGTCTGCAAGCTTAACAACCGAAACCAATTTGGAATGCTCGCCAGATGCGCTAATATTTTTATGGTGGTTTATAAGCACTGCGGCAAATTCTGCAGGCAGCTTCCACTTTTCATTTACCAAAGCTGCTATGTCTGTATGGTTAATTCCAAGCAATTCCTGTTCTGCGTTCAAAAACAGGCATTTTTTTTCAATCGCGTAATTTATGCATTTGGCAAAATCTTCGGGAGCGCAAATAGCGAGAACAAGCTTGCCTATATCGTGCAAAAGACCTACAACAAAAGCCTCTTCCTGCTTTTGCGGAAAAACTTCCCCTGCCACTAGTTTAGCAATGGCCCCTACTGCCGCAGAGTGTTTCCAAAAAGCAGCCAGGCTAAAGCCTTTTATTGGGTTTTTCAAATTCAAAGTCGATAAAATGCTGGTTGTCAGCACTATGTTTTTAATTGAAGTAAAACCCAAAACCGCAATGGCATGGGAAACGGTATTCACTTTGCCGGCAAAGCCATAAAACGCGCTGTTGGAGATCTTTAAAATTTTTGAAGCTATAACCTGGTCATTGGCTACAACTTTGCCAACGTCAACTGCCGAAGTGCGAGGACTGGACAGCATTTTGTTCACGGTGAAAAATACGCTTGGGAGTGTTGGCAATTCACCCATGTTCTTTATCAAAATTTCTATTCGCGCGTTATTAACCATTTTGATTCCTGATTTTTATTAAAGCGTCATAAATTATACGCATAGAGTTATTTATGATTTTTTCGCTAAACAATTCTTCCAATTGAATCGTTTGCGTTTCCGCCGCTTGAACTACAGAGGAAGCCTCATCCCCAGGCTCGGGCTCACCCTCAACACAAACTGTAGTAACGCCTCGTTGGCCAAGCCTAGTGGCAAAAAACGACGTTAAGGGGGTTCCCTTGTCTAGAAGAAGAGAACCATTAGCGTTTTTTAGCGGTTCCGCTAGAACCATCCCATCTTTTACTGCTCTAATGTTTATCTTTCGCATGACACACTAGTTAATATAGTAATTATTTTTCCCGGAATTCAAAAATCAAAGGCAAATTTTCTGCTGTGTAGCTGGGCGGAAGAGGAGGCGGTTTAGTTATGTTAACAGCTCTGGCCGCAAGCCTGTCCCATATTGCGTTTCCTGAAGACGAGCGCAAAATAACATCGCTGATTTCGCCATTCCTGGCTATTATAAACTGTACGGAAGACTTTGTTCCCTTTGCTATTTCGGTTCCTGCAGGCGGGTTGAAATTTTGGTATAAAAGCTGCACAAGCGTGTTTAAGTATGCTTGCAACAGAGGATCCATAATAATATTGCCAACAGTTCTGAGAGCCGGCATTTCCATATCCTTGCTTTTTATGTCTGAAGGCATGTCCATTGCGGGTTCAGGCGTTGGCGCAGGGGTTGGCACAGGTGTTGGCGTTGGCGCAGGCGCAGGTGCCGGCACAGGAACCTGCGTTGGCGCAGGAGTGGGTGTTGGCACAGGTGTTGGCGTGGGCGCAGGGGTTGGTGTTGGTACGGGCGTGGGTGTGGGTACCGGTGCCGGATCTGGCGGCGCAGGAGTTGGCGCAGGCCTAGGCGTTTTTGCGGGCGGTGGCGGCGGGGCCACATTCACCATTTCAAAAAAAGGTATGGGCGGAGGATTTTCTTTTGCTGGTTTTAACAACACAACAACTACCAGAGCCACTACAATGAGTATGTGGAATATAAGCGATGTTGCTATTATTGAAAGAAAATCATTTTTTTCTTCGTAAAGATTCAAGTGCATTTTTTAAAAATTCCCGCTTAACGCTAAGCGATGCTCGTTGCCCATTCCCTCAATTAACATGCTGTAGCTGTAATCCAAATTCAATTTCCAAAATCTATAGCCGGCTCCGGCAGAGAACAATCTGTAGAAACCGGCTTTAGTCGTGTTCTCGCTGCTGTCAAAAAGCGAGTTGGCAAAACGTGCCACGTCTATAAGCTCCCTTTGCATGCCTGCCCTGATCATCACAGGTTCCGCAAAGCGGTATTCAAAGCCAAGCTTTCCTATAGCAGGCGAGTAGCGTGGCGCAGAGCATTCAAAAAGCCAGGTTAAATTTTGGTTTGTGCGCCAAAACAAGCTTGCGGCCAGTTCGGAAGCGAGCGCATAACCGTTTACCCCGCCTTTTACATAAGGGCGAAACTGGCTGCCCAAGTGTCGTCCCATAAATGCGAATCCATAGCGTGCGGAACTTGGATTCCAAAGTATTCCCCAGTCCATCGCAAGCCCCATTCCAATCTGCGACTCAGAAGTTTCCGCAAGTCTCTCCCATAAATACCTGCCCGTTATGCCAAACTTGAAATTCTTTAAGGGAAACGCCGCAGTTATGGCGTAATATTGTGCCATGGGGCGGCTAATTATACCTTCTTCTTTGCCAAATTCATCGTAATGCTGAACTTCGCCGTTATCCACCATTCCGTATGTGTGCTGAATTCTGCCCATTAAAAACGGGTGCGAAAAAACTGCTATTCCCTGATTGTTTGCCAAGTCTCCGTTTTGCCAGGAAAGACCGGCTCCATAACCTTCGCCTTGCAGCAGAGCCGGGTTCATAAGCGCTGCTCCAAAATCCTGCGAGGGAAGAGCGGAGCCAGCTCCTTCAAAAGAAACCGTGCGAGGGCTATGCAAAAGCGTTGCCCATCCGAAAACAGCCAAACCTTCGTTTTCCTTGCCAAAATAAGCATTGGAGAGAGCAAAGAATAAAAGCAGGTATAGCACCACTATGCGCATAGTTATCCCTGCCCTTCCGTTTTGTTCAACGTCATGTTAAATGATTGCTTGTCTGCGGAAGATCTTTCAAAGTCGTGCGCCATTCTCAGGCATCCAAAGGGGCAGCTCTCTACGCAAAATCCGCATTGCGTGCAGCTATCCAGTCGATAAAGATATTTGCCTAAAACTTTTTTTCCGGCTATGTTTTTTGTTGAAAGCACGTTTATGGAATTGTTCGGGCAATTTTTTTCGCATATTCCGCAGGCGGTGCAGGTGTGCAAATTCTGTTCGTTGTGGATTAGCTCAACACGTCCTCTAAACCGCTCGTGCATTTTAAGCGTTGCTTTGTTTTCCGGGTATTGCTCGGTCACTATTTTTTTCGGATTGAAAAAATATCTGAGCGTAACGGACATTCCTTTCAGCAAGCTCACAGGGCCTGTTACCACGGCGTGAAAATATTTTGAAATCGCTGTCATAAAACCCAACCCATAGCTGTGAACAATGCTCCCAGCCCAAGCAATATCAAGCTGAGCGGCAATAAAAATTTCCATTCAAAGCTCATAAGCTGGTCAATTCTCGGCCTTAGCCATGTCCAGCGGAACATCATGTAAAGGAAAATCAAAAAGTAAATTTTTGCGAACATCCAAACCAAGCCGGGAATTCCCAAAAGAATTTTGTCCACGCTTTCGATTCCTACCAAAGGTGCTTGCCAGCCTCCCAAAAAGAAGATTGAGCCTAACGCAGAGGCTGCTATCAGGTTTATGTATTCCGTGAGATAGAACATGGCGAAAGCCGTTCCCGTATATTCCGTATGAAAACCGGCGGTTAGCTCTTGTTCCGCTTCTGCTATGTCAAATGGAGCGCGATTGAGTTCTGCGGTGCTAACGCACATAAACATCACAAATGCCACAAATCCCAAAACGGGCAGCTTAAAAATCCACCAGTCCAAAACTGTGCCGCTCTGCGTTGCTATAATTTCATTCAAAGACGCGCTGCCGGAAATCATTATCACAAACAGCATAATCATTGCGAATGAAATTTCGTAGCTGATCATCAAAGCGCCGCTTCTGAGCGCGCTTAAAAGTGAATATTTGTTGTTGGATGCCCAGCCGCCCAAAAGAATCGCGAAAAGCCCAAGCCCGTTTATGGCTATTATGGCCGGTACCGCAAATTCCAGATTTATCACTTGCCATTGCTCTCCAAATGGAATCAAGGCTAGAGTGAAGAATGGTGCGGTTAGGGAAATCATAGGAGCGAGGTAATAGACTATTTTGTCAACGCCTTTGGGAGAATAGACCTCTTTGAACAGCAGTTTTGTAACGTCTGCTATGGTTTGCAAAATGCCATGCCATCCGAGCCTCATGGGTCCAAGCCTGCACTGAACATGGGCGCACACTTTGCGTTCCATGTAAATTAAAATTGGCGCAGAGCCTATGCCCACAGCTAAAACAGCCGTCACTGCCAGTATCACGTTCACGCCCAAAGCAAGCCACGGCCACGGCGAATATTCTCGCACCAAGTCGCCTATAAGGTTAGGAATGCCAAAAGTCATAGAAGGAATGTAGAAAATTTTCTACATTACACCGCAGGAGATATGGAAGTTCCTGAAGACATTGCGCAAATAGCTCGCTTTCCAAAGCGGCGGGGCGCTATATTTCAAATGGAAGCGGATGGCAAAGGGCTGGCGCTGGTGGATGTAAAATCCGGGACTCTTAAAATTTATGCTTTAATAGACCCGGATACAGACCTGATTTTAGACGCTAAATTTTTCACATATGGAGGTCCAATGCTAACCGCCCTTGCGGATATTCTCAGCGAGGGGCTTGTTGGAAAAAAAATAGACGAGATTCAAAATTTATTGCAGGATTTTCAAACCGTGGCAAATTTGCCAGCAATGATAACTGAGGCTTACCCGGAAAAAAAGAAAGTAGCTTTTGCAGCCAGAGCCGCTATGGGCAGCGAAAAACTGAAAGCCTGCACCGCAGAGGGCAGAGCAGAGGCAGACGCAGAGTGGGAAGCGCTTGGCGAAAGCGAAAAACTTAAAAAAATAGAAGAATGCATGAATGAATATGTGCGAACCATGCTAGCAGGAGACGGCGGAGGGCTGGAGGTGCTGGGTATTAAAAATTCAAAGACGGTTTTGATTCGCTACCAGGGAGCTTGCGCAGGTTGCGGCGCAGCGAGCGGCGGTACTCTGTATTATATAGAAGACCAGCTTCAGCAACATGTTTATTACGGCCTTATGGTTGAGCCTGAAATGGAAACTCTTAATTTGGGGGGATTTTATGGATATTGAGATTCCGGCAGAATTGCTTTTGCCAACAGTAGAAGAATTGGAAGACAGAACAGCCGATGATTTGTCTTCAAAATGGAAACAGCGCAAACGCCCGGGGAAAAAAGAAAGGGGCATTCTAAAAAAAGAAAAGGAGATTGCTAAGCTAAAAGCCATAGCAGAGGAATTCGATAACCCCAAGCCGATTCTTGTGAACGATTTGGGTTCACTGTTTGCTCCAATTCCTTCGAAAAATTTTTCGCTAAATGATCTAAATGATGTAAACATCTGCAATACATCAAAAACCTTGCTTCCAACACTAAGAGTAACGCTTGGAGAATTGCCGCCAAAACCTATTGTGACTTCTCCGCCGCCTGCCCGCAAAACAGGCCGGCCTCCTAAAGTAAACGCTATATGAAAAAGCGATATTTAAGAGCTGTTTTATTGTTTTTGGGCATAGCGGGCATTGTTGCGTATTCGCTTTACCCAAGCGAAAAAGAGGAGGAGTGCCTTGAAGGCGAAGCTAGCCCTTATGGGGATGCTCAGGTTGAAGGTACTTCCTTTAAATGCTTTTTGCCGGATGAGGGAGCAAATTGCGGGATGGCTTTTTATTTTGATGACTACGAAAACTGGAACAGAATGGATTCGCTTGTGCTTAATTTGCAAAGTTCCGAAAATTTTAAGGAACTTATAGTGCAAATATTAACTTTTGACCCGGACAATTGGGGCGCTAAAAAACCTGCCTTAAAAGAGCTCCATTTAAATTCGGAAACAAAGCGCTATTCAATAGCAATGCAGCATTTTTACACGCCTGATTACTGGTTTGAGCAGCAGAGGGCCAGAAATACCCACAATGTGAAAAGATTCTCTTCCATAATGGGTTTGGAACTATATTCCGGCTGGAAAAATCCTATAAGCAAGCCTTTGGAATTAAAAATACAGAGCATTTGCGTAGAAGGCTTAACCAGCGCTCCTTTTGTGTTTCTTGTGATTTACATTGCGATTCTGATAATCATAGCCATAAGCGTGAGAATAAAATAAACGCCGATTAGCTTTGCAGCATTTGCTATATTCTCTTGTATGAATCATTCAAAGCTTCTTGTTTCGAGCCTTTTCATAGCGGGATTGGCTTTTGCTCAGAATTCACCGGATTTGCTGTATTTGGATATAGGGGCAGCCTTGGATACAAGCTCCTTGGCGCAAGACTCTTCATTAAACCAAGAACCAGAGCCTCCTCCACCGCCTCCACCGCCGCCGCCAATGCCAATGCCAGAGCCGGCAAAAGCGGCTCCAGTCGCAGAAAATACGATTTTTGGCAAATTACGTGGCCATAGCTACAATCCTTACTCAACGGTAGGCGCAGCTTCCACGGTGCACGACTTGGTTGCCACTCCTAGTGATATTTACGGGCAAAAATTCTTTTATGTTTCCCCGTCTGACTTTTTGGGCTATACGGCTTTTGATATGCTTGGGGGGTCTGCATTGCTTGGACTGGACAATTCCGAGCTTGGCAACTTGGCTACTTTGGTTCTCGGCTATGCAAATTCAAGCTTTGGCATAGCGTTGAATTATTCGGTGTCAAAAACTTGGTACTCAGATGATGATTATAGTAGAAGGACTACCCTTCCTGGTGACAACATTGGCATCTCCTTTTCCATTCCGTTTGGAACAACTAATTTTTATGTAAATGCAGGGTGGTTAACTTATGCTATGGGAAATGCTACAGATGATGATGGAGATGAAACCAAGGAAGATTATTCCACGATAGATGCTGTTCTGGGCATAACCAACACTTCGGGGGCATTCAGATATAATATAGCTTGGGGACTTTTTCGCAATGAGGGTTCCTATACTGATGAAGATGGTAAAAAAGCTGTTGATGAAGATACCTTTTTGCTTACTGCATTGATGTTTAATTTCGGATACGCAGCTCTGCAAAGCGAAAATGCGAAAGTTATAGTTGGTTTGAATAACGCTTTTGGCGTTAATTTTATTGATGAGGTAAATAATGTTAGGAAAGGCGATAAAATGATATTTGTTGTTTTAGCTCCGAATATTTTAGGCGAAATTGCTTTATTTGATAATTTATTTGCCTTTGCTGGCGCAACACACAGTTTAACTTTTATGTCAGGTGATTTGGATAGTGATAAAGAAACTTCGCTTTTTGTGCTAACTCATGATCCGGAAACACAAGCTTTTGCAGGCGTTCGTTTCCAGAGAGCAAACTGGGCTTTGGAAGCGCAGGTTTCCGCAAATCCATTTGAAGTTTTTGGCGGCAACAATATTTTCGCTAACTTTGGCGGATTCATCTATTTCTAGGAGGTTTAAAAATGAACAAAGCAATTATGATTCTCGCTTTTGCTGCCGGGGTGCTTTTCTTAGCCTGTTCCGCAGACGGTCTTATTCGTAGCAATGGATCTATAGATTGGAGCGATGATAATAAATCTTCTCCGAACATTCCCAGCTCTAGCTCCAATGGCGGCAGCAATAATGCCGGTTATTGCCTTGTCCAAAGCAATTGTTATGATATGAGCGGCTACGGCATAACGTTATCTCAATGCACACAATACGGTGGCTCTTATTACTCCACTTTGTCAAGCTGCGAAGCGGCAAATGGCGGCGGATACACAGGCTCTTGGTGCGTAAATCATTACTATGAAGATTGCTCCAATTGCTCCAGCTATCTGGCAAATGCAGCAGCTTGCAAAGATGGATGGGGCTATGGTTATCCGAACGAAACCGAGATCATGGCTTCTTGTCCTTCTTCCTATGATAAAAACAATTGTTACTAATGTGAGTAATATGAGAAAATCCATTCGTGCATTTACCGGCGAAATAGTTCCCGCAGACGTTGTGCGGGCTATGGTGCTTGGCGCAGGCCGGGCGCCCAGCAGCAAAAATACCCAACCTTGGAAGCTCACTCTGGTACAGGGCGCGGCATTGGAAAATCTGCGCTCGGATTATCTGGAAGCTTTCAACAGCGGCAAAGAAATGGCCTTTGAATATGTTTATAGCCCCGACCCTCTGCCGGAAGCTTATAAAAAAAGAGCCGTTGACTTGGGCAAGGCTTTTTTAACGCATAAAGGAATAGGAAGGGAAGACAAAGAAAAACGCCGTGAACACGACAGCGAAAACTACAAGTTCTTTGGCGCGAAACAGGTATTCTTTTTATCCCTGAACAAAGGCCAGTACAATACCGGCACGTTTTTGGATTGCGGGCTTTTTTTGCAAGCTCTTATAACCGAGCTGCACAGCAGGGGCCTCGGTTGCTGCCCTCAATACAGCGTAATGGCTTACCCGGACTTGCTGCGCAAGCATATTCCGGATGCCGAAAATCAAATGTTCCTGCTCGCCTTGCCTTTTGGCTACCCGCAAGCAGGCCACATAGCGAATACTTTTGTGACACAAAGAGAACCGCTGGAAACCTTTTTTAGAGTAGTGGAATGAAGAAAATTTTATGCATAGGCGCAGGATACGTGGGCGGCCCAACAATGGCCATGATAGCAAAAAAATGCCCGCAGTATCAGGTTAAAATAGTTGACATAAACGCAGCGCGCATAGATGCGTGGAACAGCAATTGCCTGCCTGTTTACGAACCCGGCTTGAAAGAAGTTGTGGAAGGCGTTAGAGGCAAAAATCTGTTCTTTGGAACAGACATTGAAAATAGCATAAAAGAAGCAGACATAATTTTTGTGAGCGTGAATACGCCCACGAAAACCTTTGGCTTTGGCAGCGGCAAGGCTTCTGATTTGCAGTATATTGAAAAAACAGCGAGAAGCATTTTGGCGGCAAGCGACAGCCATAAAATTGTTGTTGAAAAAAGCACCTTGCCGGTGCGAACCGCAGAGAGCATGGAGAGAATTTTGAACTCCAACCAAAAAGGCATCCATTTTGACATTGTGAGCAATCCCGAATTTTTGGCGGAGGGAACCGCAATGGCAGATTTGGAAAACCCAGATAGAGTTCTTATTGGCGGGCATACGGACGAAAGCGGCCGTGCCGCAGTGGAAGAGGTTGCGAAAATTTACGCAAACTGGGTGCCAAGAGAGCGCATTATAACCACGAATTTATGGAGTTCCGAGCTTTCAAAATTAACGGCAAACGCATTTTTGGCCCAGCGAATTTCCAGCATAAACAGTTTGAGCGCGCTCTGCGAAAAAACCGGCGCAAACATAGACGAAATAGCCTATGCCATTGGACGCGATTCGCGCATAGGCCCAAAATTCTTGAAGGCTTCCATAGGTTTTGGAGGCTCCTGCTTTAAAAAAGACATTCTCAATTTGGTGTATTTGTGCGAGCACTACGGCCTGCCTGAAGTTGCAGAGTATTGGGAGAGCATTGTTAAAATAAACGAGTGGCAAACAACCCGTTCCGTTAAGAGGGTTTTGCGCTCGCTGTTCAACACGATTGCCGGCAAGAAAATCGCCGTTTTTGGCTTTGCTTTCAAAGCGAACACCAATGATACCCGTGAAAGCCCAGCGCACTTGGTTGTGCGAGAGCTTTTAGAGGAACGTGCTATTCCCGTGATTACCGATTACAAAGCCATTCCCGATGCCAAACGGGATTTGAGCGATGTTTTGGACAAGGTTTTGTTTGCCGAAGACCCTTACGATGCAGCACGCGACGCTCATGCTGTTTTGCTTTGCACGGAATGGCCGCAGTTTACCGAACTGGATTGGAAAAAGATTTATTCTTTGATGAGCAAGCCCGCTTTGATTTTTGACGGCAGAAATATTCTCAATGGAGAAGAGCTTAAAAATATAGGGTTTGAATTTATGAGCATAGGGAAGGCGTAGCTTGCAACTTTCGCCGGCCGCTGTGGAATTTCTGAGCCACGTGGAAATTCCCTCCGAGTATTTGCCATTGCTTGCAGACCCTTTGAAGCTATCGGAAAAATTATCTAAAAAATTCACTGCGCAGGAGAGGCATGCGCTTATTCATTATCTTGAAATTTTGCCGAAAATAAGGGAGAAATTCGGAGCAGATTTAATTTGCGACAGGCTTGCTTACGAACAGGCTACCGCAAAGGATATTTCGGAATACAAGGCGCAGTTGTGGCCCAGCGGCGCGAAAATTGCGGATTTGTGCTGCGGCATGGGCGGAGACAGTTTTTGGCTGCCAACGGGAGCTTTAGCGACCGGCGCAGACATAGCGCCGGAAAGGGTTTTGATGTTCAACGAGAATATGAGGCGTTTGGGGCTTTTGCACAGAGCGGTTTTGCAAAATGCGCTGGAAATAACAGGCGGTGATTTTTTTTGCATAGACCCTGCGAGGCGTGGCGGGCTAAGCCCGGATTTTGAAAGCGTTTTGGAAGTGTCAAAAAAATTTTGCGGAGGAATGGCAAAACTTCCCCCTGCGTTTCCTGAAAATTCAATTCCGGAGAAAAGCGATGTTTTTTATTTGGGAAATGCGACGGATTGCCGGGAATGCCTTATGTTAAGCGGTATTTTTGGAAAAGGGCTAATACGTGCCTCAACTATTTGCAATGAATGGCAGTGCGAAAAAAACGAATTGCAAAGCATAAGCTTGGAGGCAAAAAAAGCCGGAGATTTTATTTTAGAGCCAAATCCTGTTTTGGTTCGCAGCCATCTGTTTCTCAGCGAGGCAAAAAAACTCGGCTTTTGGCAAATAGACTCCACGCTCGCATACGTGTCTTGCGAGAATTTGCCGCAAAAGCACAGCGGGTTTGCGGCGTACAGAATCATAGAGCAAAGCTCGCTTTCCACAAACAATGTCAAAGCGATGCTGAAAAAGCACAACGCTGGCAAAATCACGTTAAAAAAGCGTGGCGTAGAAGTTGTCCCGGAAGCGGAAATACGCCGCCTCGCTCCAAAAGGCGAAAAAGAATGCATTTTATTCTACACGAGAATTTTAGGAGAGAAGAGGGCTATTCTGGCAGAACTTGCGTGACTTCACACAATATACCCCCCGTCCGCACCAGCGCCGGGGCCTAGCTCCAAAACACAGCTTGCCTGTTTTCTGAACAAATCGTTGTGCTCAATGGCAACCACTGTGTGGCCTTTTTGCGTTAAGCCTTTCAGCAAATTCAGCAACAAATCTGTGTCTTTTGCAGAGAGGCCTCTTGCGGGTTCGTCAAATAGATAAAGAGTGTTTGGCAACTTGGCTTTTGCCAAGTCTTGCGCAAGCCTTAGCCGCTGCAGTTCTCCGCCGCTTAAATGCGTTGTTGGCTGGCCCAGACGCAAATAATGCAAGCCGGTATCCGAGAGAGATTTTAATTTCGGAATTAAAACATCAAAGTTCTCAAAAATTTCCATCGCTCTGGACACAGATAAATCCAAAACATCCGCAATGGACATCAGTTTATAACGAACTTCCAAAATTTCGTCTCTATATCTTTTGCCTAAACAAATAGGACAAGTGCTCTCTTCATAGCCGCTTGGGTCAAACAAAGAACCGGTTCCTTTGCAAGTTTCGCAACGGCCTCCGGGCTTATCCGTGCCAAATTTCGCCGCAGAATACCCGCGAATTTTGCTGTCTTGCGAATTTGCGAATAAATTTTTAAAAATATGCATAACATCAATTGCCGTGGCTATGGTGCTTCGCTTTTGCGCAAAAGCCCTGCCTGTTCTGGCCGCCAAAACAGCCTCTATTCCCGGAGCCTTTTTCTTGGACGCGAATGGTTCAATAACACCCCACAAAAGCGAACTCTTGCCGGATCCGCTGACTCCGCAAATCACCGTCATTGCTCCAATGGGAATGTTAATGCTTAGGTTTTTCAGATTGTTCACATTTGCGTTGCATATTTTTATGCTGGGTTGAGAGCTAAAAGCAGATAATCGATGACTTCTTTTTGCTATAAACTCTTCACTCTCCACTCTCAACTCTCCACTCTCAACTATTTTCCCGCCATATTCACCAGCTCCCGGCCCCATTTCAATAATCTTGTCTGCATGGCTTATCACCCACGGATGATGCTCAATCAATGCTAAAGTGTTGCCTCTGGATTTTAAACGCAAAAGCGCGTTCCACAATTTTTCCACATCTTTTTCGTGAAGTCCGCTTGCGGGTTCGTCTATGCAAAGCAATACTCCGTTCAAATGGCCAGTGCAAAGAGCGGCAAGCCTTACCCTTTGCGCTTCGCCGCTGCTCAGAGTTTCTGCCAAACGGCCAAGGCTCAAGTGCCCAAGACCCAAATCGCACAAGATTGAAATTCTCAGCGGAACATCCAAAAGCGTGGTTTTTAATCTCTCGGGAACTTTTTCCAGATAAACCGGCAATTCTTCGTTTAATTCCAGCAATGTTTTTGAATGCAGGGAAAACCAGGAATAGGTTTCCCATTTGCTATTTAAAGCGATTTCCCTTAGCTGAGAACCGTTGCAATCAGGGCAGTTTAAGCCTATTCCTTTGCATTTTGGGCATTGCCCAATGTTGCTCCACGGCGAAAAATGCCGCTCATCCAAAAGTTCTGCCGAGCAGCCATGCACTTCGCAGCGCGGAATTGGGGAAAGAAATATTTTTTGATTTTCCACATCTGCCAAAATTAAATTTTCGCTGATTTTCAAAGCAGAGTCTATTGCCTCCGAAAGCCTTGTGCGCTGGTTCGCTTTTGCTATTATTCTGTCTACTATTAAATAAAATTCTTTTGGGATTATATTTTTGGAATTTACGCTTAAAAAATCCAAGGATATTACGTTTGAATCTGCCATAGCCTTTATGAATCCCTGCGCTATATAAATTTTCGCAAGTTCGTCAAGCGTTCTATTGTTGACATCAATGGGGGCTAAAATTTGGAATTTTGTTCCGTCTTTTAAAGCGGAGAGTTTTTCCACCATTTGCTGCGGAGCGAGCGATTTCATTTCGAGGCCGCACTTTGGGCAGGCGGGGTGCGAGCATTCGGCGAACAGGATTCTGAGCATGGGCGCGATTTCCGCAAGGCTTGCGACGTTTGCTCTTTTTGAGATTATTTTGTCTCCGCATTCAAGCGCGATGCTCGGCCTTAAATTGTGAATGGCCTTGACGGGAACGTGTTTTGGCCCTCCAAGCATTGTGATAGCGGAGCTGCCAAGTGTTTCCAAATATCTGCGGCGGCTTTCTGCGTGCAACACATCCAAAACAAGACTGGACTTTCCACAGCCCGATGGTCCACAGACAACAGTGATCCCCCCAACCGGAAAATTTGCGTCTATATTTTTTAAGTTGTTGGCATGAGCGCCTATAACTTGTATTATTTCCATGTATGAATAATTTAGAAATTTTCTCCAGTTTCTACGTGTATATCATAGCCCTCAGTTCCCAAGAAAAATTAGCTCCAGCCAGAATTTCCTTCAACTTCTGCGCCTCAGTTCTCGTGAGCGGTTTTTTGCCAGTGCCGGTTACTCCCATTTTGCCAAGCGCTTTCAAATCTGCGCTCTGAGTATAAATGCACTCCGCAGAATCCAGAATCTTAAAATCTGTCTTAAACTTATCCAAAGAAAAAAACTTCGCCTTTGTTTCCAACTGCCGGCCAGCCGCTTTAAAATACGCCTCCCGCAATTCGCAAAGAGTTTTTTCTCCAAACGCTCCAACGCACAAAATGCCGTTTGGCTTCAACCACTTTTTCACCATCTTAAAAAACTTCGCAACATCAGAAAACCATTGAATAGTCGCACTGCAATAAATTGCGTCGTATTTTCTGTCCGGCTCAAAAGCCTCTGCGTCGTTCTCAAAAAGCCGCCATTTTAAATTGGGAAAATTAGCCTGCAATTTTTCCTTGCAAATCTTTAGCATCTCCTTGGAAATATCCACACAATCCAAACTATTTGGAAAAAGAGAGGCCAAGTCAAGGCTCAAATGCCCCGTTCCACAACCTATGTCCAGCAAATCCGGACGAGTATCCGGCAAATAATCCAAAGAAAGCTCAAACAAGCCGCTCGCAAGCTCCGCTTGCGGCTCTGAAACCGAGTCGTATTCGGAAGCCTTTATGTCAAAGTTTGGCATCTATTGCTCAATCCATTCAACTATTTCTTCGGAATCCGGCGAAACGTTTGAAGGCAAGGATTTTATCCACCGACCATTTTCATCTATTAAAAATTTACGGAAATTCCATCCGATGCCAACGGACGCAACACCGTTTTCTGCCTTGTTTGTCAGCCACTTAAATAGAGGAATGGCATCAGGGCCTTCAACCGAAATTTTTGCCATCAACGGAAAGCTAATCCCGTAATTTACGGAGCAAGATCCGGCAATTTCCTCATTTGAATAAGGTTCCTGCGCTCCAAAGTTGTTGGCGGGAAAAGCGATGATTGTGAAATTCTTGTCTTTGTACCTATCATAGAGCATTTGCAATCCGGCGTATTGCGGAGTGTATTTGCACCTTGAAGCGGTGTTCACAACAAGAACTTTTTTCCCCTTGCAGTTTGAAAGAGGATAATCCTCTCCCTTTATGTCTTTGACAACAAAATCATGAAAGTTCATGCTTGCCTCCATTTAACGCATTCAATGCACTGCCCGCTTTAAACCATTCCCACTGGCTTGTGTTGTAGGTATGGTTCAAAAGAATTTCTTCCTGCGTACCATCGGCATGATGCAAAAGAAGCGTGAACTGACGCCCAGGCTTAAAATTGCTAAGACCAAGAATTGCCATAGTATCGCTTTCCAGAATTTTATCGTAATCGCTTTTGTCTGCGAAACAAAGCGCCAGCATTCCCTGTTTTTTGAGATTAGTCTCGTGAATGCGGGCAAAGCTTTTCGCAATAACCGCCACAACTCCCAAAAAGCGAGGTTCCATAGCCGCATGCTCACGGCTAGATCCTTCGCCGTAGTTTTCGTCTCCTATAATTAGGCTGGATATTTTTGCCGCCTTGTAAGCTTTTGCCGCTTCCGGCACTCCCATTTCAGCATTGCCCGGCTGAAAACGGACTTTATTTTTTTCTCCGCTGAAAGCGTTCTCTGCGCCAATCAAAAGATTGCCCGAAATATTTTCCAAATGCCCACGGAATTTCAGCCACTCGCCGGCTTTTGAAATATGGTCTGTGGTGCACTTTCCCTTCACTTTAATCAAAAGCTTCGCATTCAAAATATCCCTGCCGTTCCAAGGCGCGAAAGGTTCCAGCTTTTGAAGCCTGCTGCTCCCCGGCGCTATGGCAATTTCCACGGAAGCATTTCCCTCGGAAACTTTTACAACATCTGGATTAGAAACAAAACCGTTTACCGGCAATTCATCTCCCCACGGATGCGCCAATTTTTGCCTTTCCCCAGCTTCGTTTATCAAAATATCCGTTTCCGGATTAAAAAGCAAAGAGCCGGAAAGCGAAGCAATTACCGCCATTTCCGGGCTTGCGACAAATGCGTGCGTGTGTTCGTTGCCATCTGCCCTGCCGGAAAAATTGCGGTTGAACGAATGGACAATGCTGTTCTTTTCGCCTTTTTGCGCGCCTTCTCTCGCCCACATTCCAATGCAAGGGCCGCAAGCGTTAGCA
>WQTK01000305.1 GCA_009786285.1 Candidatus Fibrimonadales bacterium
AGGGATTGAAAATAGCATAGCGGATTGCAGCAAACAATTGGAAACCCAAAGTAAGATAGCTGCCATGTCGGAAAAGTTCTCCGTAGGAATAGAAACTATGCAAGATATTGAAGATTTTGATTTTACCGTTAAAAAAAATATTATTACTCACTCAGATATAGAACAAAATGTAAAAGAACAGGCCCAGCAAATATTGTCGGAGATTGAGGAATTGATAAATTCGGAATCAATACAAGAATCCGATATGAAAGATTTATCAGCCATAGCTTGCAATATATATAAAACAGCTTTTGAAACAAAACACTCATTTGAAGCAGCTGCTATTGAATATAAGGTTACAAAACCTAAAATTACGAGAAATATCGCCGTTTTTGATGATATGTATCTGGACTACTATGCCGAATATGTAACTTATTTGGAATTGCTCAACAGCCATGCAAATACTCCGATTAAGAATGTTCCAAAAAGAAAATATCGTTTTGGTTCAATAGATGAACTTCAAAGCGAAATGACACAGCTTGCAGAAAATTCAAAAGCCGCATCTGAAAAGAAATATATCAGGGAACAAATTGGCGATGTAATGCGATTATTCGGTTATGATGTGCCTTCGGAAATTGTTTTTGATGCAAAGCACACAGGAAGCCATTATATCTGCGAAAATAAGTCCGGGCAATCTGCTATTCATGTGTACTTGTCCGATAAAAAACAGATGATGATGGAAATTGTCGGATTTGGTAAAGGTACAGCCAGTACTATAATACAATCTTCAGATTTAAAAGAACATGAAAGAAATGCGCTTCTTGAAGAGCAAGTGAGCTTTTGCAAGCTTCATCCAAAAATTGTAGAAGAACTGAAAAAACGTGGCGTAGTACTAAGCATGAAAAGCAGAAAAGAACCTGATGTAAAATATTGCAGCAAAATAATAAGGCTTTCCGAAAATGACAATGCAGTTATGAGTGATTTGATTAATGAAGAATATGAATATAATGAAAAAGCGACAAAAAAAGGACGCTCTGGAAAACGCAAAGAGCAGCTTATGGCGTTAAAGTGATGAGGTATAAACTATGAGCAAAGAATGCCAATATTGCAAAGCAGATAATGCTGATTCCGCAGTTGAATGCGAAGGTTGCGGAAATAAATTTATCAATATCGAACCGGAAAAATCATTGTGTGTTTGGAAAATCAAATGCCCTGTCTGCGATCACGAATATGACGTTGCGGATAAAAATTCAAGAATTAAAATATGCGGTAATTGCGATGACGAACAAGATAAACTTGAAATTGCGCAAGAACGTCCCAAACGATATGAAATTTTAATTGAATCGGAAAAAAATTTCGTTATCGAAGAAGAAACTGTAATTGCTAAAGAAACAAAGTCACCTGTTCTTATAATGACTCATACATCCGGCAAAGTAATAAAAATTAACGGCAATTGCACTATTGGCAGAGGCGGAGATGTTGAGCCTGAGTTTTTTACTGATAATAATAGATTTGTATCTGAATTTCATTGTAAAGTATTTTTTGAAAATGGTGTATATAAAATAGAGCATCTCGGTAAAAATCCAACCAAAATTGATGATGTAATTGTCAGTAAAGGCACGCGAATGGAATTAAGAAGCGGTAATCGTTTAACAATAGCTGACAGGAAATTTGAAATTTCATTTTCCACAGATGAAGCGGAGCAAGAATAAAATATGCAAATTGATAGAGTATTATATCCAATATCAACGCTGGGTCCAGGAGAAAGACTTGTTATCTGGACTGTTGGCTGTTCAAAGCGTTGCCATAAATGTGCAAATCCAGAATTGTGGAGTGAAAACCCTGTTAAAGATATAGATGTTCTTGAACTTGCGAAAATAATCAGACAGGCTACCGATAAGAAAATTATTGATGGTGTTACAATAACAGGAGGCGATCCGCTTGAGCAAATTACGGAGCTAAATAAATTGTTGCCGCTTTTAAGAGAAATTACCAATGATGTGTTGGTTTATACAGGATACACAATTGAAGAGGCAAAAGCTAAACTTCCCCAGTCCGAATGGGAAACTATGAAGCCCTATACATCCGTATTGATAGATGGAGCTTACATAGATGAATTGAATGATAATGAGTGTGCTTTAAGAGGTTCGTCAAATCAAAATATTATTTATTTCGATGAGACAAAAAAGGAATTATATTTTGAATATTTGAAAAAGGGGCGAACAGTCCAAAATGTGTTTTATAATGAGAAAATGATTTCTGTGGGCATACACAACAGGGATTTATAACCGGAGATAAATGTATATGGAAGCCGCAAATTGGGTACCAAAATGGCAACAAGAAGTGATGAACTTCAAGGGAATAAAAAGCACCTTCATCATAGAAGGAAACATATCGGATAAATATCCTTCCTTTTCTAAAGACGGCGAAGCAGTGTTTTCCAAGTTGGATACTGTAATTGAAAATATATTCAATTCCAGTGAAACTGATGGATTTTATACCTTTCAGCAATATGACCCGCTTTTCGGATTTTCTGCTCCCGAAATAGTAAAACAGTCTGAAGAGAGAATTGGCGTGTTGAATAAGGAAATTGAAAAAAATAACGGAAGCTCAAAAAAGGCTAATCATAGCGGCATAAAAATGGTTCTAGATTCTGAAATTATCCGAACGTCAATGACAGAAAAAACAGACCAAAAATCCATTGTGAATATCCTTAATTTCGCATCTCGCTTTCTCGCATCGCCGGACAATATGTCTATTGATGAAACAACATTTTTTTTAAATTTGCTTCACGCCTCAAATAATGCAAAACGTGTCGCTAAATATATCAATACTTTAATCTTGGTTGTCAATAAATTCAATGATATTCCAGCCTGGTTTTTCCTGAATAATCCCAATGTTAGAACAATAACAATTCCAAATCCAGACAGCAAAATACGGAGTGAGTTTATAAAGAATAATTATAAAAAATTTAATAATGATGCAGAACAAAATAAGTTTGTAGGTTTAACGGAAGGAATGAAAATACTTGAGCTTGACGGATTACGTAGGCTTTACGACAAAAGCAATAGTCCAATAGAAGATGTTGTTGCTATTTATAAATATGGCGTTAAGGAAAATAAATGGGCTCAAATCAGAGACAGGCTTCCTGATGATATGCGAAACAAAATTAATGAACGGGTTAAAGGGCAGGAACAGGCCAAAGAAAAAATTGTACAGGTAGTAAAGCGTGCGGTTGTAGGGTTATCAGGCTTACAGCACTCCTCAAATACAAAACCGCGAGGCATTCTATTTCTTGCGGGGCCAACCGGAACAGGTAAAACTGAGATTGTTAAAGCAGTGACACAACTGTTGTTTGAAGATGAAAAGGCATTAATCCGTTTTGATATGAGCGAATACACCGCTGAACACGCAGATCAAAAACTGTTCGGAGCACCTCCGGGGTATGTTGGTTATGATAATGGCGGTCAATTGACAAATGCTATAAAGAATAATCCGTTTTCCGTACTGTTATTTGATGAAATAGAAAAAGCCCATCCTAATATTATGGATAAATTTCTGCAAATTTTAGAAGATGGCAGAATGACAGATGGTCAGGGAAACACAGTTTATTTCACGGAAACATTGATATTCTTCACAAGCAACGTAGGTATATCAAGGGAGATTACCGATCCGCATACAGGAAAGATTATCGGGCGTGAAAACATAGTTTCTCCGGGGGAACCTTATGACATAATTCAGGAAAAAGTTGAAACTGCTATGAAGACATATTTCAAACCGGAAATTATAAATCGTATTGGTGAAAATATCGTAGTATTTAACTACATAGACGAAGCATCTTCAAGGGAAATTGCCGACAAGCAGATTGCAAATATCAATAATAATTTGCAGAAAAATAATAAAATTAAAATCTCCATGGATACGGAAGCTCGTAATTTATTGTATAGTTTTTGCTGGCAAGACAAGCCACGCAGCAATGGTGGCCGTGGGATAGGCAATGTGGTTGAGGAACAGTATCTGAACCCCCTCGGTGAATTTATATTTGACAATAATTGCAAAGAGAATGATGCGGTGAATGTAAACGCAGAAAACGGCAAGCTGGTTTTCAGGAAGGTATAAGGAATATGTTGGAAATTGCCTGCAAAGTTGACACCGGTATAAAGCCGAAGAATGATGACAGAGCTGCTGTAAATAGCACTCTCGTTTCTAAAGATTCTTATGCAGAAATAACTGAAAAAACTTGCTTGCTTGTTGTTTGTGATGGTGTAGGTGGTGAGGCTTACGGTAATGAAGCGGCAGAGATTGTGACAAAGATATTTTCAAGCCTAAGCGGAGTTGCATTAACAGTTGATATAATCAAGGAGCATATAGCAAAAGCTAACGAGGCTGTTATTGCTGCTCAAAAAGTGGACATAGAGCATTCAAAGATGACAACAACTATCGCAGGACTTTACATAAATGGCGATGATTTTATAGCATTTAATGTTGGCGATTCCAGAATATACAGATACCGTAGCCCGTATATATCGCAAATATCAAAAGATCATTCACTAAAGCAGGAAATGATGGATTTGGGAGTTACACCGCAACCCGGGCAAGAAAGCGTTGTTACGCATTACATTGGCGGAACTCGTGCTGTGCCTGAGATAGTTGATGGTGTTGGTAGGGTGTTTGAAAATGATATTTATGTTCTTTGCAGCGATGGTGTTTGGGGTGTTTTAAGCGATGAAGATTTTGAAAATATCTTGTCTAAAGAATGCAAAGCAGAAGAATTGTGCAAGGCTATTATTGATTTAGCTTTGCAAAAAGGTTCAAAAGATAATCTTAGTGCAATAATTGCAAGGAGGACTTAGAAAATGGCTGATACAATAGCTATGGCAGATAACAGCACAAGAGCAATGTGTATGGAAGAAGAAGGCAATCGACTGTTTTTGACAGAAGATGTGATTTTTGAAGGCAGAGAAAGAAAGTATAAAATTTTTTCCCAGCTAAGGCTTGGGAAAGGCGGTGAGTCACTGGTTTATAAAGCCAAATGCTTATCTACAAATGAAGAAGTTGCAGCTAAAATACATGATATGTATAATGCAAATGATCGGGGAAACAATCTAAATAGAAAAATGGTTATTGAATTTTTAAATAAAAATTTAGATTATAAAAAAACCTGCATAATGCCTTTATACGATTCTGGTTATATAACAATAAATCTTGATGACACTGATTACAAACTCCCGATAGATATTATGCCATTGTGCAATAATGGCACTTTGTCAAATAAAAAAATAGATTATAAAAGTTTGAAGCAAAAAATTATCCCTGACATGCTTAATGCTTTAAAGCTGCTACACGATGAACAATTAGTTCATCGTGATATAAAGCCTAATAACCTGTATATGTTAAATAACACTGTAGTCCTTGCAGATTTTGGAACAACAAGTAAAATCATGTCAGGAACTTCTAAGGGACTAACCGAAGCAAAACGTGGAACTGCTGGATATATAGCTCCTGAAGTGTGGAGCGGTTTTTTTAAAGAGGCGGCAGATTATTATTCTTTAGGATGTACAATAGCTACTTTATATAAGGGAGAGCATGTATATCAATCAATATTGAATAGAGACGATGCATCCGAAAGCGAGCTTAACGCTGCCATGAGCGAAGGGCTTCCGCTGGATTGTCCAGATGAAGAGGCAGATTTACAGGAATTGGTAAATGCACTTGTAATGCGAGATGGAAAAGATCGTGCAGGATACAAAGATGTTTTAGATTGGCTTAATGATACACAATTATTTCACAATAATTGGTTGATAAAATTAAAACGTGGATATGAAACATCATCATTGAATTTTGATTTTAATGGGAAAAAATATAAAAATGAATCTGAGCTTACTGAAGCTATGTTGAAGCAATGGAAAGATGCAAAGCGATATTTATATAATGGCTCAATTGCCAGAAATATCGGCAATGCAACGCTTTCCGATAGAGCCAACACGATCGTAGAAGGCATCAGAAACGAAGGTATAGAACCAGTCAAAAACGAAGATTTGGGTCTTGCCATGTTTTTGCACTATCTCAACCAATCAAAATGCCCAATATATTGGAATGGGCAAACTTATGGGAATTTATCTGAAATATCAAAAGCTATAGCAAACAAAGAAGCCGATGAAAAAAGCGTAACCGCAATGCTTGCAAGCAGTTTTTTATCATGGAAATTCTGCAATACACAAGAAGCTAGCAATCAAGCTACCATTGATGCCATAAAGGATGTTGAATACATAACTAAGAAATATGAGCAACTTGGCTATTACATAGCAATGTATAGATTTTCTACTGCCACAGACAAAAAAAATATAACAGTAGACAATATTTTTAAGAGAATCACGGAAAAAAAGAACAATTGGTATAAAAAATCTGAAGAATTTATAAATAATGATATGGTACTTGCTTATTTTGTAAATTTGGGATATAAAAATTACGTTCTTGCGTTTAAAGATGAGTGCACAGGAATGTTTATTTCTGATAACAATGTTTCGGATTTGGAACTGCTTTATATGTTATTTGAAAGTTTGTGCGAAGACAAGATATTTGTGCGTGAGCATTATTTGCAATATGGCCCGTATGCATATCTTTACTGGTTTCAGCAAAATCTGAATTTGTATTCGTTCAACTCCTCAAAGGCAAAAGGAATTCAGAGTCAAATTAAGAACATTAAGATTGGCAAAAATATGAACATTAGCGAAATGCGAAGCGGCTTAATATCATTGAGGACAATTTTATTAAATGAGTTTATGAAATTGTTTCAAAATAATTATTTGCTGACTTCTATGGGGTTGCGTACCAACGCAAACACCGAAGGGATAACAACCAAATTCACTCACGCTTTTTTTGCCGGAGACTTTTTCGGAATAAATGTGCCAGTTGGATATCTTAAAACAATAGGCTGTGAAGCGAGGAGCATCAATGAATGATACAGATTTGATAGAACAAGCACAGTCTGAGTTAAGAAAACGCATAGAGCAAACGAATAATATATGCGAACAATTTCGAAATAGTTATAGTGAATATTCTTCTAAATTTCAGCAAATTTTTATTCTGCTTTTGTTGGGAATGATAGTTTTAGCATTAATATGGACAATGTTTAATGTTGATATAATATTTGATATATTTTCGACATCCGATTATGAACGTGATAGTTTATTAGTTTTTGCGGCTCTAGCATCTGTATGCTTATATGTAGCGTTGTATATTTGTAAAAAAATAATACATATTTTAAGAATAGTTAAAATAGATACGCTTATATATAATGTGCATAAAATTGAAAAATACTTGCGGTCAAAGTATAATAATATGAACAATATAGCAGTTAATGTCACAAAAGATATTTTTGGACAATCTAATAAAAAACTAAATTTCGATTATGACACGGATTCTGAGATTGAAAAATATTCAGACATTGCGGAAAAGTACCAAAATCCAAATAATAATGTTTTTAATACGCTGCTATTGATGATGTATTGGTTGTTTGGTGCTTTCTTTGCATGTATTTTTTTGTTCATTACTACATCATCTATTATTGATAAAATTTGTGAATGGACGAATTATAAAGGATACGTTATTCATTTTCTTTATATAGCTTGTTCTATAATTTTGTGTATGGCTTTTCTAGATTGGTTTTCTAAAAAATCTATATTGCGTAAAAATAAACGATTATTTTTTAAAACAGTATTGGGAGGAATTGTAGGTGGATTGATTTGCGTATTCGTCGCATTCTTATATAGTATGATAGGCGTTGATATTTTTTTGAAAGGTGTATATATACTAGGTATAATAGGGATATTGATATTTGCTACTGGAAAAGGCGGTTGCGTTTCAGGGATTATAGCTTTTGTTGTTCTTTGTGGGATTGGTAGTCTTATCCTAAAGGGTTTGCTTGAATATATAGCTCCTTTAGTTATCGTCATTGGTGCATATATAGGATATGATGTAACAAAACATAACCCTATACCGTCAAAACCAGAACCTCCCAATTCCAAATCCTCCTCCGCCGGAACCGTCATCGCAACAATCATAGTCCTCTGCGTTCTCGCAGCCATTGCGTACTACGCTGCGCAAAATATGTTTTGGGCTGCGGATGCGAAATGGTATTTTGACAATGCCAAGGCGAAAAACTTTACTATTTCCTCAGCAGAAGAATTGGAAAAACTGGCGCAAATTGTCAATGGGAATTGGATAAGAAAACCTGAGAACTTCGCCGGTAAAACTATTACGCTTAGCGAAGACATAGATTTATTACGATACAATAATGACTGGAAGCCGATAGGGGATTCTGCGAGTTCATTCTCAGGAACGTTTGACGGAGGCGAACATACTATAAAAGGCCTTTCCATAAATCGCCCCAATGCAGACCGCCAAGGATTGTTCGGCCGTATTAGCAAAGGCAAGGTGCAGAATCTTAGGCTTGATGGCGTGAATATCAGAGGACGCAATCATGTAGGCGCAATTGCTGGAATTGTTAGCATGGGAAGCAACTTAACCAACTGTTATTCCTCCGGCAAAATCAATGGCAATAAGAGTGTTGGCGGCATAACTGGATTTGCCGGTGATACCAGTAAGGTGATTAGCAGCTATTCTGCCGGTGAAGTCAAAGGAGATACAGCCGTTGGCGGAATTGCAGGCGGAATCAATAAATATAGTCAAGTGATTTCTAATTATTCCACCAGTACGGTCAACGGACGTTTTGGTGTAGGTGGCATAGCTGGCGGTCTCTTTAACAATAGCATAGTCTTTAGCAGCTATTCCACCGGTGCGGTCAGCGGCAACGAATCAATTGGAGGAGTGGCAGGCGATGTTCGCAATAAAAGCGAAGTGATCAGTTGCGCCGCACTGAATCGTGAAGTGAAAGGAACTGGTACAAGCGTAGGAAGAGTGGCAGGTTTTATTGATGCTAAAGAAACACTTTCGGATAATGTCGCTTTCGATGAAATGAAAAACTCAGCCGGTAACACCAAATGGGCCAAAAAAGGCACATCTGCCAAAGACGGCGCAGACATTACTGTAGTCGCAATAAATCGCGATGGCACAATAGGAGGGCGATTTACTGCTGCTAATGGTTGGGTAGTGCAAAACGGCAGCCTTCCGACAATTGGCAAGCCAAAAACTACATCTCCACAGACTCAGAAAACCGCAGAACTTGAACCTATAAACATAACAGACTCAAGTATGTATTACATACCAGTAAAAGATAACAATGATTTTCATAAATATATTGCGCTTGACGGCAAAAGCATAACAGAAGCCAAGTATGCAAGAGCTTATGTATTTAGAGAGGGTAGGGCGCTGGTTCAAGAGAAAGACGGAACTTGGGGTTATATAGACACCAAGGGAAACGATATTGCTAAAGGTTACACCCAAGGAACTTCCTTTAGAGAAGGCATTGCTTGGGTAAATGATGACGGGGTAATAAAAGCTATTAATCCGAATGGCAATGTAGTGAAAACTTTGCCACGCGATATAATTTCTATTTGGCCTTTTTACGAAGATTTAGCATTGTTCTCTTCTGATGGAGGGCAAAATTATTTAGATAAGGATTTTAATGTGGCATTTAACGAGAATTTTCTGGATGGAAACAGATTTCAGGAAAATATGGCAAGCATAATGTGCGATAATGGCAAATATGGCTATATTGATAAAAATATAAATTATATTACAGATTGTGAATTTGATGATGCGAGAATATTTAAAAATTCCAAGGCAATTGTCAGAGTTGGCAAAGGCTTGGGAATAATAAACGAGCAAGGCAAATATATTTTGCAGCCAAGCGACGATATTGAAGCGATAACTCATGACGGTGATATGTTTAGATTCAAGAAAAAAGATGGAAACTGGGGATGGCTAAATTCCAATGGACAAATTGCTATTCAGCCAAATTTTATTGAAGCAATGAATTTTGGCAATAGGGACATTGCCCCTGTTAGGCAAGATTCTTTGTGGGGATATATTGATAAAAGCGGGAAATATGCTATAAGTTTGCAGTACAGGGTAGCTTACCCTTTTATTAACGGCAGGGCATTTGTAAAATTCGCAGACGGCTATTTTGCAACAATAGATAGAAACGGCAGAAAAGATTTACAAACTAATTATCAAAAATTTGACAACAGTTACTGGGAAGTGATAAATTCCGGAATTGCCGCAGAGCCAAAAATTATGACTGTAAAACCAAGCAGCTTTAACTGTGCATCAAAACTTGCCGGTGATTATGAGAGAATAATTTGCAAAAGTTTTTCCCTTATTAATTTGGATAACAAGATGAATAGCTTGTATGTAAATAAGAAAAACGACCCTGATATTGCTAAGTCCAATAAAGTATTTTTGGCAGAAAGAAATAATTGCAAAGATGCCTCTTGCTTAGAAAGAGTATATGAAGCCCGAATTGATGAGCTTGAGAGCATGAGTGTCGTTTTCCCTTAAAAATCGGTGAAATTTCCGGCATTTTTATGTAAAAACGATGAATTTGAGCAAATTTACGGGGTAGCTACAAAATTGGCACGATTTTTGCATTTCTAAACTTTGGTAATATTGTAGGAGTCCAAAATGCTAAGATCTCTAAATTCCGGTGTAACCGGCTTGATAAATCACCAGGTCCGTATGGATGTTATTGGTAATAACATTTCAAACGTGAATACCGTGGGCTATAAAGGTCGCAGAGTGACCTTTGAAGAGAGTTTCAACCAGCTCGTTAAAGGAGCGAGCCGCACCGAGAACAAAGCCGGTGGAACAAACCCCATGCAAGTTGGCTTGGGCGTGAGCGTTGGCTCTATAGACGTGATGACCGGCCAGGGAAACCTGCAAAACACAGGGCGCATTTTTGACCTTGCGATTGAAGGTAGCGCGTTCTTTGGCGTTAGCGATGGCGAAGGTACCTACTACACAAAGAACGGTGCCTTCCAGCTTGATTCCAACGGCTATATTATGCTGCCTACCAACGGCATGGTGCTTCAGGGCAGAATGGCAGATACCTATGGAAACTTCCCTCCGGGAACAGCTATCGGCAATTTGCAGATTCCAATGAGCCAGCAGTCTCCGGCAAAGGAAACAACGGAAATAAGCCTTGGCAGGAACCTGAACGCCGAAGCCGACGCAAAAGGCAACATAGTATATAGCCAAAAATTCCTGCACCCCGCAGATGGAGCTAGAGCTGGAGGCATAGGAAGCACTCATGGTGACAATGACACTGGCCGCACGGAAACTTCCCTCATCTCTTTGCACAATAGCAACGGGCAGCATCTTGGCATACAGGAAAACGATGTTTTGACAATTTCATGGTATAACCAAGCCACAATAGTGCCCGGAGTTACTACCACAACGGGCGAAATTAGCGTTAAAATTGAAAGAATGCCTTCTACGGATCCGTTTAATCCGGCTAATGGCAAAGTTTGGAATTTGGAACAATTGAGGCAGGCAATTCAGTATCAACTAAACAATGATAAGAATGGAGTTTCTCTAGGCACAGCTCATACGGTTGACTTAATGCCAGATGGCTCTCTTCGAATAAATCACGCAGGCGGAGCAGAAATTTTCAATTTACAAATAAGTTCCAGCAATTCGGAAAGCAATTCTTATGTAAATACCGCTTTCCATTTTGGTTCTCATATAGGCCCTGCCAGCGGAAACTATCCTGCTAATATGCAGCCAACTTCCGATGTTCTTTTGCGCCCTGCGGAACAGTTTGATTTTATACATATGTTGACTGATGGCACAGGAACTCCACTCGTTCCAGGTCTTGAAAACGGCGATACAATAGATGTTTTCGGCTCGGTGGGAAAAAACTCCATTGAAGAGGGAAAATCCGAATATCTCTTCTTTTGGGATGGCACAGGCGCAAATCCAGTTCATCCGGTAACAGGACAAACTATACAAGTTGCTACCATGCTGGAAGATCTTATAACAAAAATAAGAAATGATTTTAAATTGCCAGCAGAGTATGTTGATAGAGACGGAGTTCATATTCCGAGCGTTTCAATGAATGCTGCCGGAACAGATGATAAAATGCCGGATGGCTCTATTGTGATTTATGGCGCGAAAGGCAAGGATTTTTCCATAAATAATTTGGCAATTAAGGCCACTAACTCAAACTCAAACCAGAACTCTCCGATAAACTTCAATTCTGTGTTGAATTTTAAGGAAAAAAGAGCCGCCGAAGACGTGGGCGTATTTGAAACGGTAGTACCGGTTTATGACGAATCCGGCGCAGAACACACTTTAACGGTCACCTTTATTCATACAGGCAAGGCCGGCGAGTGGGCTTGGAGAACAAGCTTTGCAGGCAAAGAGGAAATTATTCCGGGTAGCGGCACGGGTACGGTTACTTTTGGGCAAGACGGCACGGTTAGCTCCTTTATTTTTGACAATGGCGGCTCTCAATTATTGGTTGACCCTCGCAATGGTTCCAATATGATGCGCATAGGCTTGAATGTTGGCGGCCCCGGAGATTTCAGAGGCATAACCCAATACGCAAGCGCGACAACTGTTAATTGCACAGGGCAAGACGGATACCCAACAGGCAATTTGATTGAAGTTTCCATAGACGAATTCGGGCTTATAGAAGGTTCATTCTCAAACGGAACCTCTCGCTCAATAGCTCAAATTATGCTGATTGATTTCGCTAACCCCGGTGGTCTTACGGATTTAACGGATAGCGTTTACACAACATCGGCAAACTCCGGCGATCCAATTTGGGGCCTCCCCTTGACCCAAAGCTCGTCGAAATTAAAACCGGGTTCATTGGAAATGTCCAACGTTGATTTGGCAGGCGAATTTACCAATATGATAACCACGCAAAGAGGCTATCAGGCAAACAGCCGCATAATCACGGTTAGCGACCAAATGCTTGAAGAGTTGGTTAATTTGAAACGCTGATTTTAATGATATTTAGAGTCCTTGCTTCCTGTTCGCTGATGTTTAAAAGACCGGCGTAAAGGATATAAGGGCTGACTGTTGCGCCTTGCCCATTGCATTTAACCGTGATGTGCAGGGCGTTTTGCGTTTCTGCGATTGAAAGTATGTGCTCATTTAAGTTTACGCTTTGCCCTCTGTGATTCAAAACAGTGGGCAATTCTTTTTTTTGCTGCAAATTATATTCGCCAAGCATGCAATAATTCATTGATTTTGGGGGCTGCGAAGAGAGTTTTTCTTTAAGCGGTTCTATTGAGACAATTTCCAAGCCTTTTGGAAAACAGGCGTTCAGGGATTGGATAAGGTTTTGCTTCTGTAGAGACGGACAATTGTCCGTCTTTACAGGGGCAGAAACCGTGTCCAGATTACACAGTAGTTCCACAGATATTATTTCGCAAAAAGATTCCAAGCCAAGCGGCAACGCGCCCATGTTCGCAATGCGGGGTTTTGGGCTGAAACCCTCGCTGAATTTGATTGGTATTCCAAGCCTTACAAAGGTTCTTTCGAAAAATGACAAAGTGTTTTGATGCGGAAGAAAGCGGCTGTTGCCTGTTTTTTTGAAAACAATGCGGTATGCAAATACCGCATCGTGTTGGGGCTGGTACGGGCGACCGCTAGGGTCGCCCGTGCAACCCTCGCCCGTGCAATCCGTGCAACGGGGTGGTGCGCCTAATATGGTTTCGGCCCCGTTGCCGGGTATTCCGCAGGCTTGGCATTTGCCGCCTTTGCAGTTTTCAGTCCATTCCAGATTGTTTGCGTTTTTCCATTCCCTTTGCAAAAATTTTTTGCTGACTCCTGCGTCTATGAAGTCCCAAGGCAAATTTTCTTCTAAATCAAAACCTTTGAAAACCCAGGAATCGTCGTAGCCAAAATCGCTTCGGATTTTTTCCCATTCTGCCGGGTTCAGGCATTTGTTGTCGCTTTCAAAAATCAACCCCCTTTTATAGGCTTCGTAAATCAATGGGGCTAAATTGCGGCAGCCTCTGCTGTAAAGAGCTTCTAAATGCGCTGTTTCCCAGGAATTCCAGGTTAGGCGCACGTTTTTGTATTTGAATAAATTATCCTTTAACATTTTTATGCGAGCGATTATGGTTTCTTTGTTTGCAAATGGCGCCCATTGGAGCGGAGTCCAAGCTTTTGGGATGAAAATTCCTATGCTCAGGCTTATTTGGCCTTTTTTGTTGAAGCACAAAATTCTTTCCGTGAGTTTTACCAAAGCCATGATGTCTTCGTCGGTTTCGGTTGGAAAACCTATCATTATGTATAGCTTTATTTTGTTGAATCCGTTTTGAAACGCGCTTTGCGCTGCCTGTTCAATGTCGTTGTCCGTTATGGTTTTGTTTATGAGCTTGCGAAGTCTCTCCGAGCCTGTTTCCGGCGCAAAGGTTGCGCTGCGGCCCCCTTTTAAGGCATAGACTTTGTTTGCCAGGCTTGAGCTAAAACTGCTGACTCTCAGCGATGGAAGGGAAACATCTATGTTTTTGTAAAAAGGATCTGCGAGGAATGAATCCAGCAGGCTTTCAACAGGGGAGTAGTCTGCGGTGGAAAGCGACAGGAGTCCGAGTTGGCGGTCTCCGGTGGCTTTTAAGCCTTCTTTTGCTACGCTTAGAACATCGTCTGCGTCCAGTTCTCTGGTTGGCCTGTACCAGTATCCGGCTTGGCAAAAACGGCAGCCCTGGGTGCAGCCTCGCATAACTTCCACGCAAAAACGGTCATGCACAAGCGGCATGTTAGCTATTAAATTTTTTGTCGGCAAAAATTCTTTTGAAAGCTTTTCTATATAGGTTCTTTTTATGGTTGCCGGTGGCGGAGCTTGCTGAAGCCCCGGCACGTAAAATCCTTCCAGCTTTGCTATTTCTTCCAGAATTTCCGCTCTGCTTTTGCTTTTTTTGGCTTCTCCTATTAAGCGCAGGACTTTTGGGGTTGCAAGCTCGCCGTCTCCTATGCACATGCAGTCAAAGAAGTCTGCGATAGGTTCGGGATTTGCCATGGATGGACCGCCGGCTATTATTATGGGTTCATTTTCTTTTCTGTTTGCGGCAAAAGCGGTGATTCCTGCGAGTTCCAGAACATATGGAATGTTTGTGAAATTAAGCTCTGTTTGTACTGTTATGCCAACTGCGTCAAAGCTTTTCACTTCGCTGAAAGAGGCGTGCGTGTAGAGAAAAACGGAGTTTTCCCTCATAAGCTTTGCCATGTCTGTCCATGGCGCGAAAGCGAGTTCGCACAGCAAATCCGGTTCTTTGTTAATGGCGTTGTATAAAACCCTAGTTCCGTTGTGCGACATTCCTATTTCATATAGGTCGGGAAAAATCAAGGCCATTTTGGCTAATGCATCGTTTTTAGTTACGCTATTGGCCTCGCCGCCCATGTAGCGGGCCGGATTTTCAACAAAAGGCAGAATTTTGCTAATCAATCGGTAATTCCTTTATTAAAAACATATCTGTACCATCCAGTTCTATGTAACCGTTTTTTATGAAATCAGACAGTTCTCTGTTCACTGTTTCTCTTGAGGTGCCGCTCATTTCCGCTATTTGCTGCTGGGTTGGGCGGTTTTTGAGCACTATCACCGTTTGTTTGTTGCGCTGTATTCGCACGCCTCTTTCTTCTACAAATTGCATTAGGCAAGACATTATTCGGCCTTTGAGCGTGTTCATTGAAAGGCATGCGATTTGCATATAGGATTTATTTATTTTTTGCGTTGTTTGTTTAAAAAACGCAATTGACAGTTTGGGGTCGCTGATTATTTCATTTACAAAATCTTTTCCTTTGAAAGTGACTACGGTGCACTGGCCTTCTGCTTTAACCGAAACCGTGCTTTTGCCGTTTTCATTGAAAAGCTGTATTTCGCCGAAAAAATCCCCGACTCCGAGCAGGTTTAGGATATTGTTTCTGAAATGCTTGATGTCGTGAAATATTTTTGCCTGTCCGTGCGATATGAAAAATATGTATCTGCGGGTATCGCCTGCGAGCAACATGGTTTCGTCGTTTTGAAAATGCAAAACTGTGCCGATTTTTTCAAACCTGCTGAGTGTGGCATCGTCCATTTCGCTAAAAAAGTCCACCCTGCGGAGCAATTCCGTAATGCTAAGCGGAGCTTCAGGCGGAGTTTTAGGTTTTTTCTTACGCACATTTTGAATATAGAAAAATTTTACATTATTAAAATTTCCTTTTTATGTCTTCTATGGACATTCTCATAAAAACAGCTTCTCCCTTTGGCGTTTCATAGGGATTTTGCAAAGATAGCAAATCAGAAACCATGATTTTCATCTCTTGCGCCGAAAGCTCCGTTCCGCTTGAAATCGCTGAACTGTTAGCAAAACACAGAGCGTTCCTTTTGAACATGTCATTTTCCTTGCTTTCGTTTGCGTTCTCCAAAAAATCTATAATTGCCCGACCTGCCGCGCTAATTCGCAAATGCGCCGGAATTCCCCGCAACCGCCAAGTATTTACGCCAAAAGGCTCAAAATAAAATCCTAATTTTTTCAGTAGGGGCAGATAATTATCTGCCCCTACCAAAAATTGGGATAAAACCGCCGGAATTTCAATTGTCTCAGGAAACAAAAGCTCTTGGCTGCTTAAATTCTCGCCGTTTTGCAAAGCCTTTAGAGCTTGCTCGTAAAGTATAAGCTTGTGCGCTCTGTGCTGGTCTATTATAAGCATATTCTGCCCCTGCTCGCAAACAATGTAAGATTTGCCGATTTGCATGCAGTCTGGGCTAGTGGCTAGTGGCAAGTGGCTAGTGGCCAGTTGAATTACTTTGTTATCAGGAAAAAGCTCTTGTGTTGCTGTTTTTTCATGTCCCATGTCCCATGTCCCATGTCCCTGAATATCGCTTGCAACGTAGCTCGGAGTACGTTCTCTAAGTTCATTCACAATAGAAATAGAAGGGTAGGAAATTGCGTTTTGCAATGCGTTGTGCACGGCATGGTTTACGGCTGAAAAAACTGCGCTGTCTCTGGAAAAACGGACTTCTTTTTTTGCGGGATGAACATTTACATCAAAAGTTTCCAAAGGCATATCGAGAAAAATAATGGCGATGGGGGAGTAATCTCCGTAAGGAGAGTAGGCTTGGTTTATGGCTTTGGCTATTAAAGGATTGAATATGGGGCGTTTTTGCAAAAATATATACGGAATGTTTCTTTTGCCGGCTTCCAGATTTTCCGGCGAACTGACAAATCCATAGACTCGTATGCCAAACTCTTCCCACTCAACTTCTTTCAAAGAGCGAGTAGCTCCGGCTCCCAAACAGTCCGAGATTCTCGCCTGCAAATTTCCTTCTGCCGAGCAAAACAGCATGCGGTTGTCTGCTCTGTATTCAAAACGAACTCTTTCATTTGCCATGGCGAGTCGTGTTACGCAGTCTAAAATTCTTGAGCTTTCAACGGAATCGTTTTTTAAAAATTCTGCCCGCACGGGAGCGTTGAAAAATAAATCGTTTACAGTGATTATTGTGCCGGAGGCAATTGCAGATTCTTCTTTTGATTTTAAAACCCCACCTTCAAATTCCGCTTTGATTCCGTTGCTTTCTATAACCATTTTTGATATGGATGCTATTGAGCTGAGCGCTTCTCCTCTGAATCCGTTTGTGCTCAATTTGAACAGGTCGCTTGCGTCTCTCAGTTTTGAAGTGGCGTGGCGCAGAACGCTTTTCTCAATGTCTTCCGGGTCTATTCCGCAGCCGTTGTCTGAAACTTGGATTAAGTCTTTGCCGCCTTTTTTAACAGAAATCTTGATTTGAGCTGCTCCTGCGTCAAGGCTGTTTTCCACCAGTTCCTTTACCGCAGAGGCTGGCCTTTCAATAACCTCGCCGGCGGCTATCTGGTTTATAACGCTATCCGGTAAAAGCTGTATTTGAGGCATAGGTGGAAATTAGAAATTTTTACCGCACCAATTTTTCTATATTAACATCTATGAAAAAACTCCTGAAAATCTTTGGCATTTTAGCCGGAATATTCGTTCTTGTCCTGGCAATCGCAGTTATTGTGATTATACAAGCGTTCCCGCCCGAAAAAATAAAAGCCCTTGTTGAAGAACAAGCTACGGAAATCCTGCACAGAAAAGTCTCCGTTGGAGACGCAGGCTTTAACCTGTGGCCGCTTGGAATCAGCCTAGGGAACATAAAAGTCGCAAACAACCCCGGCAAAGGCTTTAGCGAAGACCCCATGCTGGATTTGCAAAAAGCCGTGGTAAAAATAGACCTTGCGAAACTGATCCAATTCCAGGTTGCCGTGGACCAGATTTTAATTGAAAATTTGAGCCTGCTCTACGAAGTCATGCCAAACGGCAAAACCTCCATAGACGGCCTAGGCGGTGAAGCAGACACAACAAAAAAAGAAACAGTTAAAGACACGGCAAAACTTGATTTCTCAAAAATTGAACTACCGGGTTCTTTTACGCTGAATTCATTCAACATAAAAAACGCAAAGGTAGTTTACAACGACCGTGCAAGCAAAACAAAGGTTGTTCTGGGCAGCATCAATTTGAACACCAACCTGTCTCTCGATAAAACCCTTGAAAACATAAAAACATCAACGGAACTCAGTTTAAAGGAAATTTCATTGGAAGATGCAGGGCTTGGAGTTCGCAAAGGCGGCATAAGCGTGTTCCTGAACACGGACATCTACGCAAACCTGCGAATGCAGCACATAAACATTCAAAAGCTATCAACCGGCTTGCAATCCATAAACATAAACGCCAGCGGAACAGTTGACAGATTTTTGGAAAACATAATGGTTGTGGACTTAAAAGCGCAGTCAAACCAAATAGACATGGCAGCCCTGCTCAGAGAAATTCCCGCCGGAATAAACCCGGAAATTCCTAAAGTCAAAGCAAGCGGAACTGCGTCTTTCAACGCAACTGTCAAAGGAGCCATTGTCCCTGAGAAAATGCCACCCGTAAGCGGAAACCTTGTTTTAAGCAACATAGGGGTTAGCCACAGCGATTTGCCGGCAGGCATTCAAGCCTTGACTGGAAACATAGCGTTTACAACAAGTACTGTTAGCATCAAGCCGCTTTCATTTTCACTCGCTGGGCAACCCACAAGCGTTTTGCTGGAAGCAAGCAACTTGCTCTCGCCGCAGCCCATGCTGAACAATCTGTCTGTAAACACAAAATTAGATTTGGGAGCGTTATTCGCTTTGGCCAGCAAGCTTGTAACCATTCAGGAAATAACTGAGCTTGCCGGGAAAATAGACGCAACAATAGGAGCAAAAGGTGTTTTAGACCCGAACAAGCCTGAAAATATTTCCGTCAACGGCAACGTGAATGTGCAAAACGTAGTCGCGAAAACGCCGCTTATTCCAGACGCTGTTTCCGTTAACGGAGTGGTTAAATTCTCAAACACGGAAGTTTCCGCAGAACATGCCGTGCAAATAGGAAAATCCGACGTCAAAGTAAAAATTCTGACAAAAGATTATTTGGCTATGGTAATGCCAAGGCTCGCCGCCGGCAAAAAAACGAATGTGAATGTTGACGTTAGCTCTTCCAATTTGGAGCTAGACCGCCTGCTTCCGCCAAGCGACCCGAACAAGCCGGTAGAAGAAGGCCCTCCGATGGAACAATACCCGGAGCTTCCT
>WQTK01000306.1 GCA_009786285.1 Candidatus Fibrimonadales bacterium
TGGGTCGGAGGTAGAGAACATGCTTTTAACCGAGTGGAACATGAAGGATGCTCTTGCGGTCAGTTATGATGAAGGCAAGGAAGATGGCGTTGCGATTGGCGAAACCAAAGGTACTTTACGGATTGCGTTGCAAATGAAAGCTAAAGGCTTTAATACTGCTGTTATTTCAGAAGTGACCGGTTTGCCGGACGAGGAAATTAAGCGGTTGTAAAGAGTTTGTGTTACTTCTATGTAAACTCCAAGTGTGGTTGATTTTGGATTGCCCCATGTCCATACATGTACCTGTATAAAATACTATGTATCTGAAATCAGCGAAGCTTTGCAAAAGAGTTGCGAAAATTGCTATATTACAGATGTTGATGAATGCAAAACAGCAATTAGGCCAGTTTTACACGAAAAATACCGGCTATATATTACAGGGTTTGGCTGGCTTTGTCAAAGGCAAAAATGTAGTTGATCCTTTTGCCGGCGCAGGTGATTTGCTAAAATGGGCAAAGGCAAACAGAGCCGGTTCGGTTACAGGCTATGATATTGAACATGACAGTTTGCGGAATCCTCAGAAATATGAATTTGTTTTGACAAATCCGCCATATCTTTACCAGAATAATATGAAGGATAAAAGTTTGCTGAAAAACAGCAAGCACACGGATCTTTATCAGTTGTCCCTTGAAAAAATTATGGATAGCGAAGAGGGCATAGCAATTGTCCCGATAAATTTCTTGTCAGCGGAAAATTCAAAATATATCAGAGAATTATTTTTGTCAAAATTTGAAATAAAAAAAGCGAATTATTTTTCCGAGCGAGTTTTTGAAGACACAACCTACAACGTAATTGCATTTTATTATAAAAAAAAGAGCGCAAGCACAATGTGCATAGACTTCACAATTTATCCGCAAAAAAAATATGTCAAAATCAAGTTGCATAAAAAATACAATTGGCAAATAGGCGGTGAATTTTTGGCACAGATAAATGCCTGTTCAAACAAATTGCGCATTTGCCGCTTTGAAGAAGAGGATTTGCAACCCGGCAGTTGCGCAATAAAAGCGGCATACAATCATTTGAGTAATGTCAGGGAATTTAATGTAAGCGAAGAGATTGCGTCAAAGCTCAAACGGAATATAGTAGTGTTGAAAGCGATAGATTCCAGTTGCAAAATTTGTTTGGAAGACATTAGAAAATATAATTTGGATGCTTTGGTGAGCCTTAAAACTTCAAGGCATCAAATTCAGTTATTGTTCCCGGAAACAGTCAGCGTGCAGGAGCAGGAAAAAATAATAGAGTTATTCAACAAAGAACTTGAAACTCAGCGCAATCGCTACCATTCATTGTTTATGACAAATTACAGGGACAATGGCAGAAAGAGAATATCGTTTGCTTTTGCATATAATTTGGTTAATTTTTTGTATTTTAAATTTATCAAACGGTGAAGAGCTTCACTTTCTCATCACCCTGCAAACGTTCACTTTGCTTATTCCTATTAGCATTGCTATTTCCGTTCCGCTTTTGCCGTTTCCTCGCTATTTTTCCCAAGGATTTGATATCTGCAATCCGGCTATGTCGGAAAAGTCTTTGACGTTACGAGTAGCTATAGTCAAATTATTTTCAAGAGCTGTGGCTGCTATAAAAGTATCTTGTACTTGAAGCGAACGAGAATGTCTCGCCATCATTTGACCCCAAGTTTGCATAGTACTTGCTTTTATATCAAGTATGCGTTCATTAAACCCTTCGGAAATTACTTCATTGAACCAAGCAAATAACTTGCTCTTGCGAGTACTAATCGGAAGCCTTTCTATACCATAGATTATCTCGCCTATGGAAATTACGCTGATGAACATATCCATATCAGGCGTGTTGACAAACCACTTCACAACTTCTTTGTTGGGACTTTGCTTGGTCATTTCAGAAAGGACATTGGTATCTATCAGATACTTCATAGCTCAACCTCCCTAAAGCGAGTGTCTTTACGTGAAGGCAATTCCAAATCCGCCAGACTCTCCGGCGCAGAACGAAGCATATTAAACAAGCTTTTTTTAGGCTTGGTAAGCTGCTTGTATTTAGCGATTGAAATCATTACTGCAACTGGTTTGCCATGCAGAGTAATTGATTGCGGAGCAGAAGTTGTCCGCTTCACAAGTTCGCTGAATTTTGCCTTGGCTTCCTGCAGTTGCCATATTTGCATAAAAACTCCTAATAACTAATCTGTCTAGTCATAATATAGAAATTTCTTTTCGGTATAGCCATTTCAATATCAAGCCTAGCCCTATGGCTAAAACTTTGCTTTGCAAGTCTTATCCGAAAGTGGAAGTCCTTTTTCGCCAAAATATGTTATGGCTAAAACAAAGCCAAATAGCAGAATTATTTGATGTTCAAAGACCTGCGGTGACAAAACATTTGGCGAATATTTTTGAAGATTGCGAATTACAGTCCTCTATCATTAATCCATTTTAAAAAATCAATTTGAGTTTGAACATTAAAATCCAACATATGAGAAGTTTCTGTAATAACTGCTATTGTCGTTATAAGTTTAAAATCATTTGCCAACATAAATCTTTTAATTGATTTATGGTAAAAATCATCTTTGTCAAAAAGAGCTATTAAAGGGCCTGCATCAACGAGAACTGTGTTTTGCATTTAATTTCCGCTTTAATATTTTCTTATAATCTTGTGAAAGGCGACCATTTCCGCTACCGTACTTCCCAAAATATTTTTCTCCAATTTCATAAGAAGACATATCAGATTCGCTTTCTATGAATGGAATTATAATAGCCACAGGTTTTTTGCCTCGACCATTTAACACGCCAACCCGTCTGCCGGTTTTTACGGTTTTCAGAACTTTAGAAAATCCAGTTTTCAGTTCTGTTATAGAGATAGTTTCCATATTGGAAATATAGTAATTTTTAAGAAGAGTTTGCAGTGGTAGGTTATTTCCTCATCACCCTGCAAACGTTCACTTTGCTTATTCCTATTAGCGTTGCTATTTCCGTTCTGCTTTTGCCGTTTTTCAGCAATTCGTCTATCTGTTTTCTGAAGCTCAAATATTTGCTCCCTTTGGGCCTTCCCAATTTTTTCCCTTCTGATTTTGCTCTTGCTAATGCTTCTTTTGTTCTTTGCGAAATCAGAGTTCTTTCAACCTCAGATACCAAGCCTAGCCCAATGGCTAAAACTTTGCTTTGCAAGTCTTTTTTGAGGCGATAACCGTCTTTTATGGTCCAAACTTGGCAGTTTTTGTTTAAGCATGTATGCAGTATGCCCATAAGTTCCATAATATTTCTGCCGAAGCGAGAAATTTCCGTGGATATTATTATATCATTTTTTTTGTTCTTTTGAGCAATGCGCCCAATTTGCGCTTTTTTAGCTCTTTTTGGGAGCTTATGGCTTCCGTAACCCATTTGTCAATAGAAAAACCGCTTTTTTGAGCGAAATTAGCTATTTCAAATCTCTGATTTTCAACATTTTGCTGGGCAGTTGAGACCCTTATATAGCCGTATATCATGGGATAAATATAGGAAAAAACGGCCTGTTTCATAAAAGGATCCTTTTTTGAAACGTTGATAATTTAGAAAAAAATGGCGTTTTTGTCAAGGGTTTGGGGGTAAAAATAATTTCAAAAAAGGATGGTTTTTTGATACACGAGGAAAGCTGAAAATCGGTAAAACAGAGTAAGCAGAAAGTAAGAGGTATTTTATGAAAAACAATCGGTTTTTCTTGGCGGTAAGTTTGTTGCTTGCCTTGACTTTTATGGGTTGCACTACTCGTGTAGGGCAGCTTACGGCAGTATCAACCAAAAACATGGAATGGAACAGGGCTGGCGAATATGTCCGTTCTAACAAAACTGTAGTTGGCAAGGATATAAGTCATCTGATAATTTTTATCCCGACAAAATTTCAGGTTACAATAGATGATGCAATTAAAAACGCTCTGGACAAAATACCAGGTGCTGTTGCTCTTGTGGATGCAACGCTTAGATATCGTATGATATATGCTTTGTTTTATGGTCAAGTTGGTTACATAATAGAAGGTACGGTTTTAATAGACCCAAAGCTTGCAGGAACGGATGTATCTTCTTCGGAGCATCAATTTTATTACGATGATAGTCAGTCGCTTAAAAAAGAAACAGACAATTTCACATTTCTTCAACAATCGGAGATTTAACTATGAATAAGGCAAAACTTATTTTCGTAGCTGTAGGCGTTTTGCTTGCTATGGCGTTCACGGTTTCTTGTTCGGATGACGATAAAGGGCCTGAACTTGTCGGAGCTTGTCGGTATCCTGCTCCTAATATTCCCGGGATAGTCTATGATGCTAGCGAATATTGCGCTGAATACTATAATTATTCAGATAATCAATGGGCAAATGCAAAACAGGGATGTTTTGAACTCGATGGAACGGTTCTTGATAAATGTCCAAGCAAATTTGACTGTTCAGATGTTAGAACTGGAGCTTCATCTTTTGGCGGTGCGGTGGATGGTAGATGCAAAACTATTCAATAGTGGAAAAACCTCGCTAAATTTCATACTTCCTTGGATTTTACGAGTAGAATAGCCAATGTAGAAGGAGAGTTGAAAAATGGAAGATAGCATTTCTGTTTCCGTAGCCATTATAGATACGGTTCATAGAGTTATTACTGATAGCGTCACGCTTGAAGCTTTGAAAAATTCACAAGAATTTTATAGTACGGCATTTGATAAGATTGTAGCTATTTTTGGTGTATTCGTTATGATTGTGTTAGCTCCGGGTGTTTGGAATTTTTGGATGAGTGAAAAAAAATTAACAAATACAAAAAAAAGAATTTTAGATTTGGAAAATGAGCTTCGAGAAAAAGTAAATAAAGTTAATGAAGACTTAGAGAAATTGAAAAAAGATATAAAAAACATGAAGAATGAACTTCGAGATGTTAAAAATACTGATTACTGAAATACTAGAGCTTAACCCGTTTTTTAGGCGATAGCCATCTTTTATGGTCCAAACTTGGCAGTTTTTATTTTCTGTTAAGGCTATGAAATCTATCTTTTCATCCGTTCAAATACTCCTCAACAATAAATTCTGCATTTTCAAACCACATAAGCGTGTTTGTATTTTGCAAAGCTATATATGTTTGAGAATTTAAAAAGTCCGAATATGCTTCTTCAAAGGTTTTATTCTTTTTTCCTGCAATTAAAGAAACAACCTGTTCTATCTTTCTAACTACGAGAAATGAAATGTCTTTGCCTTTGTAAATGTATTTATCTTTTACACATTCCATCTAGTCACCCTCATAAATTTCAATTTTGCAAGAGATTTTTCCGTGTGAAAAGAAATTTGATCATTTGATTTCATATGAATCAGTATTTTTATAGTGTACTCGGCATCGTAAGCTCCAGACATATATTGAGCTATTGCTTCTCTGGTTCTATCATTTGCAACAGGACCTCTAACTATGTCGTAGGAATGTTGAATGCCTCCACTCATTCTATTTTCCTTCACAAAATTTAACCATTCCAAATTATATTCAGAGAACGATTTAACATTCAAACTTTCAAAATTTTGCAACTCAAATTCATACAACATCGGAAAGCCTTTTTGAGTACGTAAAAATAAGATTTCTGCCCATTCTCTAGCTTGTTCCTCTAGAGTAGTTGTATAAAATCCTCTACCGAAATCTCTGTTATTTTTAGATTTTTGCAAAGATATAACATCAAATTCACAATTTGATCCGTGATATAAAATCATTTATTTGTTCCTTGCAAAGCACTTTCCTTTGCTCTTTCTATCAAATCTTCTGCGAAAAACACATCTTCATCAAAATCTTGAGTATGCAAAACCCCGTAGTATTTACGAAAATAATTATTTATATTATATTTTTTAAAAAGGTTAAAAGCCTCACTTTCAGAAATACCGTGCCTCTTGGCATAGCCTTCCGTGGCATAAACCATCATTAAATTTAAATCACGCTGAACATCATCCATATTAAAAATATAGAAATTTTTGACTATGAGTGGAAGCTCAATAAACTTTCTATATTTGACTAATGCAAATCTTCTTAACAGGCGGTACAGGTTTTATTGGGCATTTCGTGGCAAAGGAATTCCTTAAGCTTGGGCACTCGCTCAAAATTTTGGCTAGAAACCCTAACAAAATTCCTAGCTTGGCTGCGCATAAAAACGTTGAAATGATCCATGCAGAACTGCTTGACTTTGCGGCTATGGAAAAAGGCTTGCAGGGCTGCGAAGCTTGCGTTCACATTGCGCTTGGCTGGGGCGACACTCCCAGCACAATGCTCGCAAACGACACCGCCGCAACCGTTCAGCTTCTGGAGCTTGCCGCAAATGCCGGATGCGAAAAATTTATTTACACATCAAGCACGGCGGCTTTTGGCAAAATTCGCAGCTACTCAAAAGAAGACATGGTTTGCATGCCGCAAGATTTATACGGAGCAACAAAAGCGGCAAGCGAGGCTTATGTTCTTGGCTTTTCAAAAACAAAGATGAAAAGAAACATCATTCGCCCTGGCTATACTTTTGGAAATATGGAAATAGATCAACCAGATCGCAGATTTTTCAACATTGCTAAAGCAGTCAAGGAAAACAGGACTGTGCATTTGACAAAACACGACGGAACACAGTTCATACACGCTTCTCAACTCGCAAAACTTTATGTTGCGCTTTTGAATAGCGACCTAAACGAAGAAGTGTTCTTTGGACTTGGAGCACAGTGGATAAGCTGGAAGCACATCGCAGAACGGGCTATTGCGCTTTGCCCCGGAACAAAAGCGGTGATTGAAGAAGAGGACAAGGGGTGGGGAAGCGATCCCTGTTTATTCTCCGTGGAAAAAATGGAAAAGTTTTTCGGATTGAAATTTGACGGCAACGATTTTATCGATGAGCATTTATGCGCTTCTCTATTCTCCATTTAATTTTTGCCGGCATACTGACCGCCGTGTTTGTGGTTTTTATATTCGTAAAATGGCAGGACAAAAATGCGCAAATCAAAATATTGAATGATAAAATTTTAGCCATGCAGTCAGAAATCAACCATGCGGAAGAAGTGGGAACAAAAGCCTTGGCGTATGTGCGCATCAGCAGGGGACTGGATGTTATCGCAAATAAAACGCTGTCTCACAGGCAAAAAAACATTTTAACAAAAAAATTACTCACCATTTCGAATGATTACAAAATAGACCCGGTTTTGATTTTAGCAGTTATCAGATGCGAAAGCCGTGGAAACCCAAATGCGAGGGGTGCTTTTCTTTCCGGCGAAGAATCCGGAGCTTTGGGGCTGATGCAAATAAAATATGAATCTGCTTTAGAGGTCGCTCGCTCCGTTGGGATTAAAATAAATTCACCGGAAGATCTGTTTGTCCCGGAAAAAAATCTGATGATTGGCACTGCGTATTTGCTGCGATTGATAGCCAAATACAAAAATTTGCAACACGCTTTGATAGCATACAATGTTGGGGGTGGAACCATGGATGAAAAATTAAAAAGTGGCAGCGCGCTTCCGCAAAGGTATTACAACAAAGTTATGCAGGATTACAGATTTTTGACGGAGAGAATTTTTAATGATAAGCGTTGAAGCCTGGAAAGAGCGGCAAAATTTGCACAACAGAGTTCGAAATTTTTTCTTGAAAAGGGGACTTTTGGAAGTGGATGTTCCTATTCTTTCCACAGCGTGCGGCACAGACCCGCAACTCGATTATTTTGAAACCCTGTCCCCAACTCGCTATTTAGCCACAAGCCCAGAATTCTACATGAAACGTCTTTTGGCAAACGGATACGGAGATATATTTTGCTTAACACACGCTTTTAGAAAAGGAGAATCCGGAGAGCGGCACAACTGCGAATTCAGCATAGCGGAATGGTACAGAATAGGATTTTCCGCAGAGGATTTGCAGCAGGAAATTCTGGATTTGGCAAATGAAATCACAGGTTTGAGCTTGCCTTTGAAAAGAACAACTTGGAAACAGCTTTTTGAAAAAATCGATATTGAAAAATTGAAAGCAGAACATCCGGACTGGACTTTGGAAGAAATAGAGGACTGTGCGATAAGCGAACCTGATTTGGGAAAAAATTGCGCAGAGTTCATAGTTGATTATCCGCCTGAGCGTGCGGCTCTTTCAAAAATTCGCAACAACGTCGCATGCAGATTTGAGCTTTACATAAACGGCATAGAGCTTTGCAACGGCTACGAAGAATTGACAGACGCAAAAGAGCAGAGAAAACGTTTTGCAGACGATGTGGAAAAAAGAAAAAAACTGGGAAAGCTAGTTCCAAAAATAGACGAAGATTTTCTTTCTGCCTTGGAAAAAGGAATTCCCGAATGCTCAGGCGTAGCTCTTGGACTAGACCGGCTTTATATGCTGGCAATGGGAAAAAATGATATTAACGAGGTGATGAACGCAATTTAAAGCTAGCGATGAACTGGTGATTTTACTATATTACCCCACATGAGCAAATTGCTTAATTTTACATTGCTGCTACTCTTCATGAGCATATCAGGCTGCAAAGAAGATAAATCCCTATCTTGGAGCATAGGCTCCCCTCTTGATAAAAACTTAATCAAAATCGGCATTATTTATGTTGACAAAGCCGAAAGCGGGTATTCGCAAGCACATGACTTGGGCATAAAAGAAGCGCAGTTAAAGCTGAACCTGCGCGATGACCAAATTATACGGATATTCGATGTAAGCGATGCTGATTCCACTTTGATTGAGCATAACATGAACGAAGCCATAAAAGAAGGCGCAAACATTATAGTCGCAACCAGTTGGGGGCAAATGGATGCTTGCGAAAAACTCTCCAAGAAGTATACAAACGTCATTTTTACCCACGCATCCGGCTATAAAATCAACGACAGAAATTTTACGAACTATTTTGGGCGCATCTACCAGGCACGTTATCTAAGCGGCATTGTTGCCGGCCTTAAAACAAAAACCGGCAAAATAGGCTTTGTGGCGGCGCAAGGCAAATCCAACAGCGAAGTGACCGGAGGCTTGGATGCCTTTGCTATGGGAGTTGAGAGCGTAAACCCAGGTGCAAAGATATATGTAAACGTAACTTATAGTTGGTTTGACCCTCCCAGTGAAAAGCTGGCTACCCAGCGGCTTATAAAAGAGGGAAGCGATGTGATTGCGCAACACAGCAATACCGCAATTCCGCAAATTGAGGCAGAGAAAGCCGGAGTGTGGAGCGTAGGCTACAACACGGACATGAGAAGGTATGCGCCTAATGCTGTGCTCACCTCTGTCATTTGGAATTGGGGCATATACTACACCTCTTTGATAAGCAACGTGATAGACGGGAGCTTCACCACCAAGCCTTATTTTGGAGGTCTTGAGGATGGCTTGGTTGATATTTCCCCTCTCAACAAGGCACTTGCCACTCCAGATATGGAATCTGCAGTCGCTGATGCGAAAAAACGCATATTAACTGAAAATTTCAAGGTTTTTGGCTCTCTCTCCGACTTTGATATTGCGCAAAAAATTAACTGGTATCACAGCAATATTATAGAACTCAAGTAATTCAGCGTTTACTATATTACTATTTATGAAAAAAATCTTCTTTCAAGATACCAGTTTTCGCGATGGGTTTCAATCTGTTTTTGGCGCCCGCGTTTTGACAAAAGACTTTATCCCTGCTCTTGAGGCGGCGGTTCATGCCGGAATTGAGCATTTTGAAGCAGGCGGCGGCGCAAGGTACCAAGCTCCGTATCTTTACTGCAACGAAGATGCGTTTAACATGATGGATACCTTCCGCAAAACGGTTGGTCCAAAAATACGCCTGCAAACACTTGCCAGAGGCATAAGCGTGGTTGCCATGGGGCCTCAACCAAAAGATATGATAGACCTTCATGCCAAAATGTTCAAAAAACACGGCATGACCCGCATCCGCAACTTTGACGCGCTGAACGACGTGAATAACCTGGTTTATTCCGGCAAGTGCATCACCGATGCAGGCTTGGAGCACGAGGTTGTGGTAACAATGATGGAATTGCCGAGAGGCTGCGAAAGCAAAGGCGCGCACGAACCGGAATTTTACATTGAAACTCTAAAGCAAATTTTGGATTCCGGGGTTCCGTTCACAAGCGTGTGCTTTAAAGACGCAAGCGGCACGTCAAACCCCCGCAAAGTCTATAACACCATAAAACAGGCTCGCAAACTCCTCGGCGATAAAGTTGAGCTTCGCATACATTCGCACGATACCTGCGGCACAGGCATTTCCCAATATGTTGCGGCCATAGAAGCCGGCGCAGACGGTGTTTGCTGCGGCCGCGCTCCGCTTAGCGGCGGCACTGCGCAACCTGACTTGCTCTCTTTGTGGCATGCCTTGAAAGGCACCGATTTTGATTTGGATATTGATGTTGAAAAAATAATGGAAGCTAACCAGGTTGCAAAAGAATGCTTCAAGGAATACGAGTTCCCGCCGGAAGCGCTGGCTATTGAACCCGAAGTGATTTTCAGCCCAATGCCGGGCGGAGCTTTGACTGCCAACACCCTGATGATGAGGGACAACAAAACCTTCCATCTTTATCCGCAGGTAATTAAAAATATGGCTGAGTGCGTTGCGCTAGGCGGCTTTGGCTCAAGCGTAACACCGGTTTCGCAATATTATTTCCAGCAGGCGTACGCAAACACAATTCAAGGCCCGTGGAAAAAAATGACGGACGGCTATGGCGATATGATTCTTGGCTACTTGGGCAAAACGCCAAGAGAACCGGACCCGAAAATTGTAAAAATCGCAAGCGAGCAAATGAAAAAACCTGTGTTTAAGGGCAATCCTGTGGATGTTCTGGAACCGGGCATTCCAAAAGCGAAAAAGATTTTGGAAGAAAACAAATTGCCTGTTACAGATGAAAATCTGTTCATAATCGGCGCATTTGCCACTAAGGGCGGCAACAAGGGTCTTGACTTTTTGCAAGGCAAAGCCAAAGTTTCCGTTCCTAAAAAGAAGCCGGCAGTAGTGGCTGAGAATTCTCAGCCACTACCACCGGCCCAGCCTAGCGGCCCGACAACCGTCAGCTACAATATTGCCGTTGCCGGAAAAACTTTCAGCGTGCAAGTGAGCGGGTAATTCAAATTACAATGCACAAAGCGCTTTTGCTTATCTTGTTGCTCTCGTCCCTTGCTTTCGCAAGGGCCTCGGCTGTAATAACGCTTGAAATGCCTGTTGGCGCGCGCCAGCTTGGCATGGGCGAATCCGGCGTTGCGCTGGCCGATGACGGCAATACGCTTTTTTACAATCCTGCGGGCCTAGCCTTTGGGCCTTTGGCAAACGAATGGGAATTGTCTAGAGCAGGGGTAAATAATAATTTGCCACTACATACGGCGTTTGCGGCGCGAAATCGCAGGGGTTTTTTAACCAAAAATGAAATGTGGGCAGGAACTGTAAACGGTATGCTGCATTTTGACGGGCATGTTTGGCGGGAAGACTTAACTGTTCCGCTGGAAGGAAACGCAAAGCTCAGAGATGTTGTGCGAACCTTTATAGGCTCGGAAAGTTCGCTTGATTCCATTTCCGGCGTGGTGCGCAACTATAACGGAGTGAAAACGCTTAGCGAAGAAGAACTTTTGGTTGAAGTGAAAATTCCTTTTTCCGTGATGATTAAAGACACCGTCACTGCCATGCTTTACGAAATGCGCACGGAAAAGCTCTGGATTGGAACTACAAAGGGATTGTTCCGCTTTGACGGCAAGGGATTCAAAGATTTCAAATCCGAGTTCGGAGTACGCAGAATTACCGCTATTGCCAATCAAGGCGCAACTCTTTGGATTGGAACGGACAACGGGCTTTTTGCCTACAGAAACGGCGTGTTTGAGCAGAGAGGCGCGGTTTTGCCATCTCAAAAAATCACTTCAGTGGCTTGGCACGAAATGCGCAAAGAGCTTTATGTTGGCGTTGAAAGCGCAGGCATAGCCCGTTTGACTCCAAAGCAAAATGACAATGAGAAAGACAAATGGGGCATATTCACGCTTCAAGACGGAATTATGGATTTAGCTCCGAAGGCCATAGCCATAGACAGTTCCGGGCACGTGTGGTCTGTGCACAAAGAAGGTCTTTCGCATTTTAATTTGAGAAGATGGGAGCAGGTTCGCTTTGAAAACAACGAGGTTCACGGCATCACTGTTTCCGGGAAAGGCGCGATTTGGATTGGCACAAATAAGGGCGTGTGGAGCTACTTGCCGGAATATGCGACTCCAAGCGGGCGCAAAAGCGAAACCGAGCAGAATAGGGGAGAAACCGAAGATACCCAAGGAGAATGGAATCATTATCATATGGGCAACGGGCTTTCCAGCAATATGGTGTGGTGCTTGCTCTCGCTTGGCGATGATTTGTGGCTGAGTACGGGCGCAGGCGTGGAGCGCTATCATGCGGCGCAAAGCCAGGTTGCGTTTTTTTATGAACAACTTTTGCCGATTTTGAACATCCCTGATCTTTACCATTTATATACCGGCATAACATGGCCGCTTGGCGATTGGGGAACTTGGGGTTTATTTGTGAACTACATAAGCTTTGGCGAAACAACCGTGGCTAACGAAATAAACCCGGATCAAACCTCTTCGTTCAACAGCTCAGAAGTTGTTGTTGGCTTAAGCTATGGAACAAAGCTTAGCAAAAATTGGGGCTTGGGCTTGAACTTTAAATTCTTTTATTCTGCGCTCAGTTCCGGCGCAGCGCTCAATGAACCTGATGCCACAACGGCAAGCTACGCCATAGACATCGGCGTTTTGGGGCGCAATTTGTTTGGCGTAAAAGATCTCAGATTCGGCGCGGTGCTTGCGAACATAGGCCCAAATGTTTATTACGTTGATAAGTCCAATGACGATCCTATTCCATTGACATGGCGTTTTGGCTTTTCCTATGATTTGATTAAAATTCCTGACCATCGCCTGACATTAAACGTAGACTACAGCAAAATGGTTATTTACGAAAATTCAAGAGGCGAAGCGCAGCCTTTTTACATCTCTGCGTGGAAGGCTTGGTTTTATCCGGAAACGGAAGATGAAGATGATAAGGCCATTGACACTTTTGTGAAATCCTTTCAAGAAGGCATTGTGAACATAGGCACGGAATATGTTTACGCCGGCACCGTGGCTTTGCGGGCGGGTTATCTCCACGATAAAGTAGGCAAGCGGCAGGAATTGGATATTGGCCTTGGTGTGATGCTCTCCGATATGCTCCAGTTGGATATAGCCAGCATTCAGAATGTGGGAAATTTGGAAGGCGTGAGAGACGGCCAGCTTAGATTTGCGGGATTGTTTAGGTTTTAAACTATTTGCCGCCAGTCCGGCACAGCGTATTTGCCGTCAACAAGCAGCACAGCTTTCCAGCCGTTTGAGCCGTTTGCCGTGTCCCAAGGCGGTTTGGGAACAACAGCGCTGTCGCTTCCAAAGTAATAGGGCGGCAAAATCTCTGCGCTACGCTTTATTTGGTCTCTTGTTATAAAATGGTCTGGGGGCAAAAATTTGCATATGCCTTTGTCTTTTGGCCCAAGGACAATTCTGTATGTTGTAATTCCGTTCATATCGCCTTCGTTTATCGTTTTTATGTTTTGGTTTATTGACTTTTGCCAGTCTGCCAAATATTTGCTTTTTTCCTCTTCCGAAATGTTTTGGGAATTCAGCCAGCCTTCTATTTCAGCCATGCTTGGTTTTTTCTCTTCAAGAGATTCAGCCACAGGGCGAAGAGCCACGGAATATTTGCCGGAGAGCACAATTTTTGAAAGTTCCTCGGTATCTTTTTCCCTGTTGCTTTTATGTACCAGAATATAAACTCCAATAACAGCTAAAATAGCTACCAAGAGCAAGATTGCCCCTATAACGATTATTACAAATTGCTCACTACTCATGCACAAGAGTTCCTATTCCACTTTCTCTTATGGAATTTATAAAATTTCCTTTGTCAAGTTTGAAAACAAAGACCGGCAGCTTGTGTTCCCTAGCCAGAGCCACAGCCGCAGTGTCCATAACGGCTAAATTTCTTTTTAAAATCTCTTCGTAGGTAATGTCGTCAAATTTCACGGCTGTTTTGTCTTTAACCGGGTCTGCGGAATAAATGCCGTCAACTTTGGTGGCTTTCATCACAACGTCGCACTCGCTCTCCACAGCTCTTAAAACAGCGGCGGTGTCCGTTGTGAAAAACGGGTTGCCTGTACCTGCGGCAAAGAGAACCACAGCGCCTTTCTCCATAAGCCTTATAGCTTTTCTGCGGTCAAAGGAGCCGCAAAGCGGTTCCATTTTCACTGCGCTCATAACCTCGGCTCTCTGCCCTTGCTTTTCAAGAGCGTCTTGCATGGCAATGGCGTTCATAACGGTGGCGAGCATTCCCATTGAGTCGCCTGCCGCGCGGTTCATTCCGCCTGCGCTGGCTGAGACTCCCCTAACAAAGTTTCCACCTCCAATCACAAGCCCTATTTGTGTGCCGGACTTTACCGAATTTGCTATTTCAGCGGCAACCCACTCAATAGTTGGGCCGTCTATGCCATGTCCGGATCCTCCGGCCAAAGCTTCCCCGCTAAGTTTCAAAAGACATCTGCGAAATTTAAGCATAAAGCCTCCCAGCGGATTTGAACCGCCGACCTGCTGATTACGAATCAGCTGCTCTACCAGCTGAGCTAGAGAGGCGTTGTGGGGGTAATGTAGAAAACTTTTCTACTTTTATGCCATGCTCACAATAAAATCCAAACGTGGCCGCAAGGCAGAAACTTATGCCTGCGCATACCTTATGCGCAAAGGTTGCCGCCTGTTCGCTAGAAATTACAGATATGCCGGCGGAGAGTTAGACATAGTGGCTAAGGATAAAACGGGAAAATGGCTCTTTGTGGAGGTAAAATCCATCTGGGAAAACTCATATGGCGCGCCAGACACAAGAGTAAACAAGGAAAAACAGAGAAAGATATGGCAAACAGCATTGCATTTTTTGCACCACAACGGAGGCTTGGACCAAGACTCTCGCTTTGACGTTGCCGCAATGGACTTCAGAGAAGGCAGAAAAGCCGTGCGATATTACGAAGACGCATTTGTGGCATCTCAGGTTGTACCGGATTTGAGGATAAAACGTGCTCACTAAAAGACTGATTATTTGCTTGGACGTTCGCAACCGTAAGGTTACAAAAGGCGTTAAATTCAAAGGCAACATAGACATTGGCGACCCCGTTGAAATGGGTGCGAAATACAGCGCTGAAGGCGTTGACGAACTTGTTTTTTACGACATTACCGCAAGCGCGGAGAACAGGCAATGCGATGTTGAAATGGTAAAAGACATCGCAAAAAACGTATTCATACCGTTTTCTGTTGGCGGCGGGGTTCGCAACCTGGAAGATATGCGCCAGGTATTGCTGGCCGGAGCGGAAAAGGTAAGCATAAACAGCCTCGCTGTGCTAAATCCCAAAATAATAGAGGAAGGAGCCAAGGCTTTTGGCAGCCAGTGCATTGTGCTTGGAATGGATGCGAAGTTCACAGGGATTTCTGAAAAAATTCCGAGTGGCTATGAAGTTGTTATTCGCGGCGGGCGCGAGCCTATGGGCCTTGATGCCGTGGAGTGGGCAAAAAAAGCGGTGTCTTTGGGCATTGGCGAAATTTGTTTGAACAGCATTGACACAGACGGCGTGAAAAACGGCTACGAGCTGGAAATCACGGAGAAAATAGCGCAGGCGGCCGCAGTTCCTGTGATAGCGAGCGGCGGAGCCGGCGAGCCAAAGCACATAGCGGAATTGTTTGAAAAAACCCACGCAGAAGCTGCTCTGGTCGCATCTATGGTTCACTTTGGAACATACAGCGTAGCTCAGATAAAAGCGGAGATGAGAAAAGCGGGAATTGCGGTTAGATAGCAAATATAATTTCTATATTCCTGTTACATTTCTGTTAAAAGGAAGTTAACATGGAAAAACCATCTAGTTACCTAGAAATCGCATTTGCCCTGATAGGCGGCATAGGGCTCTTTCTCCTTGGGATGAAATTTCTTTCCGAGGGGTTGCAAAAGATCGCAGGCAATAAAATCAGATCCCTTATAGGATTTGCTACCAACAACAGGGTCTTTGGCGTTGGCGTTGGCTTTTTGGTCACTGCCATAATACAGTCAAGCTCCGTTACAACGGTTCTGGTGGTCAGCTTTGTGGATAGCGGCTTAATGACACTGGCTCAGGCAGTAGGCGTTATTATGGGCGCAAACATAGGAACCACGCTGACGGCATGGATTTTAACCATAAAAATTGAGCAGTACGGGCTTGTACTGGCAGGTCTAGGCGCTATTTTTTATGTGTTTTCCTCCAAAGAAATGATTAAATACATTGGCATAAGCGTCTTGGGGGTAGGCTGCATATTCCTCGGTCTTATGATAATGAAGTTCGCCGCTTCGCCAGTCAAGGATTTCCCTGAGTTCGTGGAAGCCTTTAAAACCTTTAGAATAGAAAAGGATGCCGGCTTCTTTACCAGCTACTTAGGCATTTTAAAATGCGCCTTTGCAGGTTGCATTCTAACCGTTGTAATACAATCCAGCACTGTTACCATAGGCATAACTATGGTGCTTGCAAGCCAGGGTCTAATTAATTTTGAATCGGCAGCGGGCCTTGTTCTTGGAGAAAACCTTGGAACAACGCTAACAGCCGTAGTTGCATCCTTGACCGGAAACAACAATGCCAGGAGGGCAGGGTCTTTCCACGCTCTGTTCAATGTTATAGGCGTATTTTATATGACTCTGATATTCCATTATGCTTTGGATTTTATAAGATTTGAATTGGATTTTTTATTCGGCATTAAAGATGTAGAGTTCTACGATGGAAAAAGCTTTATCCATGTGGGGCTTGGCATAGCGGCTTTGCATACCACTTTCAATGTATTCAACACTCTTGTGTTTTTGGGACCTTGCAGGCAAGTGGCTCGCTTTTTGGAGAGCGCGTTTTTAAGAAAAATTTGCGTTAAAATAAGGTTCTTCCGAAAAGAAAAGCCGCAGATTCCCGAGGTGGAAATGCTGCTCACAATGGTTAACAGCAAAAAAGACTCTTCTTACGTAAAGTTTGTGGAAACGGAAGCTCGTATTCAAAGAGTTTTGGACTACATGAGCAATCAGTTGAAAACCGGGCTTGACAATTTGAAAATCTGCATTGAAAGCAAGGATAAGGAATCGCAGGCAATAGACCAGATTTTTGAAATGGAAAAACTGTGCGATAAAACAACGGAAAGAATACAGGGAATTTTGGTGTGCTTTGTAGGAAGCGAAGAAGTCACAACACCGGCTGTTCAGCAGAGAATTTTCAAATACGAGAGAATTTTCGACAGCTTGGAAAGCGTTTCCGATTACATGGCTCAGGTGGTAAAGCTGCGTTTAAGGCTTTTGGATAACAAAACAGATTTGTTTGATTTTCAGAAGCAGGACTTGCTTAAGCTAAACGACCTTATATCCAAAGCTATGAACTGCATAAATCCGTTGGAACACGAAAAGCAATTCGCCGAAGCAAAAGAATTTATTCGCACTATGAGAACAACATTCTGGAATACATCCGGCGAAAAAGTGACCAACCCGATGGTTGATGACTCTTACTCAAATATGCTAACATCTTACCGAAAAATTCGCGACCATTTGCGTAGCTATGGAAACGCGATTTTCGGAATAGACAAGGATTAGTCTTGCGTAAGCGCTTTATATTTGAATAGAGCGCCGGCAAGAACTCCGCCCAAAATCGGGAACACGATAAAAATCCAAAGCTGCGCAAGGGCATCGCCGCAAGCAAAAAGCGCAGGCCCAAAGCTGCGAGCCGGATTAACCGAAACTTTGGTTATTGGAATGCCTACTATGTGGATAAGCACAAGGGTAAAGCCTATTGCGAGACCTGCGAACTTGGAATCTGCGTTTTTATGAGTTGCGCCGAGAATCACGAAGACAAAAATAAAGGTTGCGATGGTCTCAAACAGAATGCCGGACAAGAGAGTGTAGTTAGAGTTCACCACATTCTGCCCAAAATTCCCGGCAAGTGCCGGATTTCCGTTTGCTATGGCAACAAGAGCGGCTGAGCCTATAACTGCGCCTGCAAGCTGGCTGACTATATAGCCTATTGCATCCGGGACATTTATTCTGCCTGCGGTTAGCGCGCCTATTGTAACAGCAGGGTTAATGTGGCAGCCTGATATGGGGCCTATGGCGTATGCCATTCCTACTATAACCAAGCCAAAGGCAAATGAAATGCCCAAGAGCCCAACTTGCGAGCCAGCGAAAACTGCGCTGCCGCAACCAAAAAACACGAGTGAAAATGTGCCAATCAACTCGGCAATGTACTTTTTCATGAAACCTCCAAGATTTTATTGAATTTATGAGGAATATAGTAAATGTCCCAGAGAAGTTAAGTGGCGTTTACTACATTATATATAGCTAGTGGGGGTTTTTATGAGGCTGTTGACTGCTGTATGCTTGTGCATAGCTCTTTTTGTGCCTGTTTTCGCAGGAACTATGCAGGTGGAAAATCTGAACCGTGGGCTTATAGCCGTTCGCTCAGGATCGGGGTACTATCTCTCATGGAGGCTTTTGGGCAATGAAGCGCATAATACGGGCTTTAACGTTTATCGAGGGGGCACAAAGCTCAACTCAACGCCTATTGCCGGAGCCACAATCTACACTGACGCAAGCGGTGCGCTGAACAGCGTTTATACCGTAAAGGCTGTGGTCAACAACGTTGAACAGGCTGCCAGCGAAGAAGCAATGTTGATAAACAATACCGAGGGTTCCAACTCAGGATATTTCAATGTTAGCCTGCAACGTCCGGCTACAGGCGCGCAGGGCGGCACTTACTCCCCGGGCGATGGAAGCGCAGGCGACCTTGACGGAGACGGGATTTATGAGATTGTGCTCAAATGGGATCCAAGTAACGCAAAAGACAATTCCCAGTCCGGCATAACAGACAATGTGTTTATAGATGCTTATAAACTTGATGGCACACAGTTGTGGCGCATAGATTTAGGCCAAAATATAAGAGCCGGCGCGCATTACACACAATTTTTGGTTTATGATTTTGACGGAGACGGCAAAGCCGAAGTGATGATGAAAACTGCGCCCGGCACAAAAGACGGCACCGGCGCGCTTCTCAAAATGGGGCCGGCTGCCACCGCCAGCCACAGCACCGCTTATCGCAACACCGATGGCTATGTTCTTTCCGGCCCGGAATATTTGACGGTTTTTGATGGTGCTACCGGCAAGGAACTCGCCACTGTGGACTATTGGCCGGCGAGAGGAACGGTAAGCAGTTGGGGAGACAACTATGGCAACCGAGTTGACCGTTTTAACGCAGTCGTGGCTTATGTTGACGGCGAAAGGCCATCTGCTGTTTTTCAGCGAGGTTACTACACACGCATGACTATGGCCGCATATGATTGGCGAAACGGGCAATTAACGCAGCGCTGGACTTTTGATTCCGGAACCTCAGGCAATAGCAGCTACGCAGGCCAGGGTAACCATCAATTGAGCGTTGCAGATGTTGATAACAGCGGCAAGCATTCCATAATCACCGGTTCAGCCGTTATAAAATACGATGGCAAAGGAATGCACGTATCCGGCGGTGGGCACGGCGATGCGCTTCATGTCACCTACATGATAAAAAATCATCCAACGCCGCAGATTTTTATGCCGCACGAGAGCGGCAATATAGGGCTATCGCTTAGGCAGGCGAGCAACGGAGCCTCTATTTTTAGCAAGGAGAACAGCGATGACGTTGGTCGCGGATGTGCTGCCGAGCTAGACCCTGCCGTGCCGGGATTCAAATTTTGGGGCGCAGGCGGCATGGGGCTTTACGATATTACGGGAAATGTTGTTGGGTCGCTTCCCAATAACGGAAATAATTCAAGCGGCGCGGTATGCAATCATGTTATTTGGTGGGACGGCGACCTTGCCAGAGAA
>WQTK01000307.1 GCA_009786285.1 Candidatus Fibrimonadales bacterium
ATGGCTCAGACAGCCTGTCCTATTGGCTGGCGTTTGCCCACTACCGCTGACTGGCAAACCCTTATAAATTATGCTGGTGGTGAAAATGCTGCTGGAACCAAATTGAAAGCAATAGAAGGTTGGAACGACAATGGCAATGGCAGCGATGACTTCGGCTTTTCAGCTTTGCCAGCAGGTGCTGTAAGTCCAAGCAACGAATTTTGCGATGCTGGCAGCTTCGGCTGGTGGTGGAGAGCCAAAAATAGTGATGAAGGCGCAGCGGTTAGAATGGTAAGTAGAGAGGTTACGAGCACTTCTTCTTCAACGCTAGTAACTTTGGCGAAAAGAGTTGAAACTACTCAACACGCTACTGCGACTATTATAACAGATAATGTTAGTGCTGATAACTATACACCTTTGAATCGCAATAATACTTTCTATTTAGCAGTTCGTTGTATTAAAAACTAAGGGTATACGTAATTGAGCCTAAGCCGCAAGGCTAGGCTTAAAATTGTTTTCTATCTTTTCCCATAAGATGTATATTCCCCAAGGAGTTCTCTATGAAAGCTAATATTTTTATTTTGCTGTCAGGCGTTTTATTTGCCTTGGCTTTCATTTTTTCCTGCACCACTTATGTTGACATCGATAACGGCGGCTCGTCATCATCTACTGGTGGCAGTTCATCGTCTTTAGACGGCAGTAACTCATCGTCTTACAAGACCGTTCAAATAGGCGAGCAAATTTGGATGGCCGAAAATTTGAATTACGATGTGACTGGTAGCAAATGCTACGATAATTTGGAATCAAATTGCTATATCTACGGACGTTTGTATGATTGGACAACGGCAATGGCTCTTCCATCAATCTGTAATTCCATATCTTGCGCAAATCAAATACAATCTCCACATCGTGGCATTTGCCCTGAGGGATGGCATATTCCAAGCGATGGGGAATGGACTGAATTGACTGGTTTTTTAGGAGTGGCTTCAAGCGCAGGGTCTAAATTGAAAACAACAAGTGGTTGGGATGCCCATGCGACATATGGCAATGGCACGGACGATTATGGTTTTTCTGCCCTGCCGGGCGGTTTCAGTGAAAATGAAAATTTCAGCGATTTAGGTGGTCGTGGCAATTGGTGGTGTGCCACTGAATACAGTACAGACATTGCCTATTACCGGGATATGGTTAATTTCACCGGCGATGTGTACAGAGGCATTTATTACAAAGACGTTCTGCATTCCGTACGTTGTGTAAAGAATTAATTTATATAATAACCTCCAATTACCGCTCAAAATTACCCGAATATAACTAAAATATCACAAAAAAAGCACAAAAATACCTTTTTTTGTGCTTTTTCTTATATATTAATGTATATTTATCTTATATAGTCAGACTTATAGGAGCCATTTATGGTTAAAAATATAGTTGCAATTCTTGCATTTTTAGCGGTTTTTCTATTTGCTGCTACGGGTCCTGTTCCCTATTATGGTTCATTGAGTACCAGCGGAAAGTATATTGTAGGTTCAAATTTTGGGGATAGCAAGCCCGTACAGGTAAGAGGCATAAGCCTATATTGGAGCTGCCCAAGTTGGGAAAAAGATACAGATAAGTTCTGGTCTGCCGCAAGCGTTGATGCGTTAGTTGATGTTTTCAAAGTAGATATTGTGCGAGCGGCAATGGCTGCAAATAATGCTGCAGGCTGTGGCGGAGACTACCAAAACAACAAAACCGCATCTCTCAACCGAGTAAAAGCTGTGGTCAATCAAGCCATAGCACGCGATATTTATGTGATAATAGACTGGCATAGCCATACTGCTCATAATCAACAACAGCAAGTTATAGACTTTTTTGTAACTGATATGAAAGAATATCACAATATTCCCAATGTTATTTTTGAAATTTTCAATGAACCACAAGCTATCCAGTGGACAACAACTATTAAACCTTTTGCTGACGCTGTGACTAAAGCAATTCGCAATGCGGGCGCAAACAATCTGGTTCTTGTTGGCACACGAAATTGGGCTCAATACGTTAATGAATGCGGGGAAACCCCTGTCGCTGATAATAATTTTGCTTGCGTTCAGCATTTTTATGCAGGTTCGCATAAGTTGAATGCCAATATGGGAGGTGCAACTACCCCGACATTTAAAGGAGCGGCTGAAACCACGCTTAACAGAGGAATACCTGTCTTCGTAAGCGAATATGGCACAGTAAATTCCGATGGCGCTGGCGCAGTATCCACCGCTAGCGCAGATGAGTGGCATGCTTTTATGGATCAAAATAAAATTTCATCTTGCATTTGGTCTTTTTCCAGCTTAGGCGAAGGCTCTGCAATATATAAAGATAGTTTCACGCCGCCTTCAAGCGGTAGCGATGCAAGTTGGTCGAATGAGGGCAATATGTCGGATAATGGAAAGTACATTCTCAATAAGCTTAAAGGTTATGCGCAAACCGCAGAATGGCGCAACGCTCCCCCACCGCCCAGTTCTTCCAGCGAAACGCCAAGCTCTAGCTCTAGCACGCCTAGCTCCAGCAGCAATGGCATCATTGCACCTATAGCTCTTTCCAAAATTCCTGGCTTAAATGGAGCGCAGATTATTAGCAACGGCGTGGCTTTGCAGGTTTTAAACAACGCCGCTTTGGAAATTTTTGGATTGGATGGGAAATCAGTGCGCAAATTAAGCTTTGCGAGCGGTTCTTGGCAGGTTCAGTTCGCTGACTTGCCAAAAGGTTTGTATATTGTTAAAGTGTCGTTTGGAAACAATATGGAGGTTTTACGTGTTCCGGTTAAGTAAATTCGCATTTTCGCTCGCTATTTGCGCAAGTTTGGCATTTGCCGCAGTCAATTTTCCCTACCCGCAGGAAAAAGATTATGGAAACGGAACAATAAACGCAACCGTAGCTAACGCTTCCGCTAACTTGAAAAGCAAATTTACAAGTTTTTTAGGTTCTCATTATGAAGAACAAGGCAATTTTGCCAGAATAAAGTTTGACGATTTAAATTATACTGTAAGCGAAGGAATTGCCTATGGCATGATAATGATGGTTTATTTCAGCGATAATGCCACAAGCTATCAAAGTAACTTTGACAAATTATGGGCCTATTATAATAAATTTTTAAATGCGAATGGCCTTATGAATTGGAAAATTTCAGGATTTAGCACTATAAACCAATACAATGCAGCTACAGATGCCGAATTTGATGTCGCATTTGCGCTTATTATGGCTTATTACCAGTTCGAAGACCAAAAATATCTTAACGACGCAAAAACTTTAGTCGGAAAAATTCGTCAATATGAAATGGAAAGCGACGGTCTTCACAAACCCGGTGATGCTTGGAATTCTAAAAGAAATCCCAGCTATGTTAGCCCGGCAGCATTTGAACTTTTCAAAGACGTTGACCAAGAAGCTTTTTGGAGCACTGCTCTTGCCAGAAACTACACTTTGCTAAAAAATAATCAAAATGCAACTAGCGGGCTTCCTTCCGATTGGTGTGGTGATAATGGTTCTGCTATGGATACTTATAGCTATGATGCCTCTCGTGCGCCTTGGCGTTGGGCTTGGGCTAATGCCTATTTTGGCCATGCAGACGCAAAAACATTGCTCGGCAAGCTTGCTCCTTGGGTGAATAATCAAACTCCGGCTAATGTAAATGGCCCTGTACAATTAAATGGTACCTTCTCTTCGGGTTGTTGCAATAACTCAACTTTCTTGGGCCCTTTTACAAATGCGCTCTCTTATAGTTCCAGTTATCAAACAAAAATGAACGATTTTTGGACTGTTCTTATAAGCAAAAATGAGGATTCTTATTTTAATAAAGCTATGCAGCTTATAACCGCCCTTCTAGCTTCTGGCAATATGCCTAATTTAAAAGCTCTTTCGGAAACGCCTCCTCCTCCAAGCTCTTCCAGCGCACCTAGCTCATCAAGCTTGACCCCCAGCTCTTCCAGCACACCTAGCTCCAGCAGCTCCGGGACAATCGCTCCTATAGCCCTTTCCAAAATTCCCAGTTTAAATGGGGCTCATGTTATTAATAACGGAGTCTCTTTGCAGGTGTTAAACAACGCCGCTTTGGAAATTTTCGGATTGGATGGAAAATCCGTGCGCAAATTAAGCTTTGCGAGCGGTTCTTGGCAGGTTCAGTTCGCTGACTTGCCAAAAGGTTTGTATATTATAAAAGTTTCATTTGGAAACAACAAAGAAATTTTGCGTGTTCCTGTAAATTAGGGTATTCTTATGAGCAAACTAAAGCTAGTTCTCCTCGCCGCGCTAATAAGCATGGCATTCGTTTTCTCCTGCTCCAGCGAAAGCGATGAAAATGGCCCAAACCTTTCATCGTCTTCTGTGGCAACGCAAAACAACAGCAGCTCTTCAGAAAATGCAGTGCTACCTTCCTCTTCCCAAAATACGGCGCTGTCTTCTTCTTTTGAAGAACCCTCGTCTGCTTCGGGCGAACCATCTTCCGCTTCGGGCGAACCATCGTCTTCTTCCACAGGCAACGGCGAACAAAACAGCAGCAGTTCTTTTGCTCAAAGCAGCAGCGGCAATGTTGTAGCAACCAGCAGTAGCAGCGTGGCCGCCAGCAGCAGTGATTCCAGTCCGTTTACTTGTTCTCTAACAAATGCAGGGACAACAGGAAAGGTAGGCACGGCAATAAACACAAATGTCTTTACCGTATCTTGCAATGGCACGGTAACCAATACTCTTTCATGGGCAACAAATCTCACCCCTACTGTTGCGGGAAACTTCACTATTGAAGTTAGCAGGCCATCTACTTCTAACACTTGCTCAGGCATGACTGCAATATGCACCATATTTGTTGAAGAACTGCCCCTTTCAAACAGCAGTAGCAGCAATAATTCAGTTGCAAGCAGCTCAAGCGCAGCTGCGGGTATTGGCAATTGCCCCGGATATCCTTTAGCCAGCGTGCCGTCAGATGTTAAAAACGCATGTGTCGCAATGAACGGAAAGTGTTATAAATGTAATCCTGATAGATCGGTTTCCGATTGCAGCAGTTCTTGGCTTTGGACAGGAAACACCTTTAATTCCGACAGCTATTGGTTTGTAGAAACAGCTTGCACCGGCACTACGCCAAGCTCTTCAAGCGTTCGTTCAAGCTCATCTTTAGCTCCAAGCTCTTCCAGCATTGCACCAAGTTCTTCAAGCATTGCGCCGAGTTCTTCAAGCGCAGTTCCAAGTTCTTCAAGCATAGCTCCAAGTTCTTCTAGCGTTGCGCCGAGCTCTTCAAGCATTGCACCTAGCTCTTCAAGCATTGCGCCAAGTTCTTCAAGCGCATCAACAATCTCTTGCGCCAATGTTCCAAGCTCCGGCACTGCGGGCACGGCTATCACGCCGCCAACAGTCACTTGCAATGGAAGCACCGTTAACAGCAGCAACATCAATTGGACTAGTGCCCCAACTTGGAGCAACCCGGCTGCAGGCACATATAATAGTGTTAAGGCCACGCCAAATACAGGCGCTTGCAACGGAATGCAAGCCTCTTGCAACGGCACATTGACTGTTAGCAATCCAACATTCAGTTGCGCAAATATCAACACAACCGTAACAGCCGGGACTGCCATCACTCCTCCGGCTGTGACCTGCGGCTCTACCACGGTAGCCAGCGCAAACATCACTTGGGTCAATGCGCCAGCTTGGGCCAATCCGGTGCAGGGTTCTCATTACAGCATTCAGGCTAAAGCTGTTTGCGGCTCTTCCGAACAAACTGCAAATTGCTCAGGCTCGGTAGTAGTTAACCCCAAACCATCTTCCAGCAGCGTTGCTCCGAGCAGCAGCAGCACAACCAGCGGCGGCGGCACAGTTTGCTCGCAATGCAATGACGCTGTAAACGGCGGCTCGGCAAAAACCACACGCTATTGGGATTCCTGCAAGCCAAGTTGCGCATGGTCTGGTAAACCCAGCAATGGACAAGGAACAGCTAAGAGTTGCGACATTAGTGGCTCAAAGCTATCAAGTGCTGATACTAAGAACGCATGCGAAAGCGGCGGAACAGCTTACACTTGCATGGATCAGGTTCCATGGAAAGTGACCGATAATCTTTCTTACGGTTTCGCAGCGTCTCACTCGGATGCTGATTGCGGCAAGTGCTTCTTGCTGGAATTCACCAGCAATGGCGAAGGCGGCATGAGCGGCACCATTCAAGGAAAAAGAATGGTTATTATGATAAGCAACATCGGTGGCGATGTAGGCGGAGATCAATTTGACCTTATGATTCCCGGTGGCGGCGTTGGAGCATACAATGCTCTGTCCAATCAAGTATCTCAATTAGGCGGCAGTTCTTCCAATTTGGGTCAACAATACGGCGGCTTTAGAGCTACTTGCGGCAATAACACAAGTTGCGTTCAAAATATGTGCAATACTACTTTTGCAGGAAGCCTTAACAATTTGAAAGCTGGTTGCCAGTGGTATATTGACTGGTTTGGAATATCAAATAATCCAACGGCTAACAAAAAGGAAATAACTTGTCCGTCTGAGTTGGTTGCAAAATATAAATAGTTTTTCTATATTAACCTCACTGAATTCAACCGGTGAGGTTTAAGTTGTCTAAAGATTCTGTTTATAATGCCCAAATTGAGGCATTAAACGCGAAAAAACAAAATATGAGGCTTGGGGGTGGAGCTGATGCTATTGAAAAACAGCACAAAAAAGGCAAGCTTTCCGTTTGGGAACGCATTGAATACTTTTTTGATAAAGGAACATTCGTTGAAGTAGGCGCATACATTGAGCTTCGCAACGAATTCTTTGGGCTGGACAAAAAAAAGACCCCCGGCGATGGTGTGGTAACAGGCTTTGGCCTTGTTAATGGCCGCCTTGTTTACGCCGCAGCGCAAGATTTCACCGTGCTGGGCGGCTCGCTCGGCGAAATGCACGGCAAAAAAATAGCAAGCCTTATGGACATGGCTATGCAAAACGGCGCGCCATTCGTTTCCTTGAACGATTCCGGCGGCGCAAGAGTGCAAGAAGGCATTGGCGCGCTCTGCGGCTACGGCGATATTTTTATGAGAAACACAAGAGCTAGCGGCGTTATCCCACAGATTTCCGTAATTATGGGACCTTGCGCAGGAGGCGCGGTTTATAGCCCCGGCATAACAGATTTTGTGATTATGGTAAAAGACACCTCTTACATGTTCATAACAGGACCGGAAGTCATAAGAACAGTAACAGGCGAAAACGTGAGCATGGAGGCCCTTGGAGGCCCCGAAATGCACTCCAGCAAAAGCGGAGTTGTAACCCATGTTGGCGAAAACGACCAAGACACTTTGGACTGGGTGAAAAGGCTTCTCTCTTACCTGCCCGGCAGCAACGCCGAGCTTCCGCCATCCATAAATTCTGTGCCCAACATGGAAATGCCTTCCGACATAGAAGAGCTTGTTCCGGCAGATGCCACAAAGCCCTACGACATGGCAGAAGTTGTGAAAAATGCTTTGGACATAAATTCCTTTTTGGAATTGCAGGAAAATTACGCTCACAATGTGATAATTGGCCTTGGGAGACTTGGCGGAACCGTAGTTGGCGTTGTGGCCAACAACCCGAAAGAATCCGCAGGCTGCTTGGATGTGAATGCCAGCGACAAAGCGGCACGTTTTGTGCGTTTTTGCGATTCGTTCAACATTCCTTTGGTGTCTTTTGTAGATGTGCCGGGCTTTTTGCCGGGAACGGACCAGGAATACAGCGGCATAATCAGGCATGGCGCAAAGCTGCTTTACGCTTATGCGGAAGCCACCGTTCCAAAGCTGACTGTTATTTTGAGAAAGAGTTATGGCGGTGCGTATATTTGCATGTGTTCAAAGCACTTGGGCGCAGATTTTGTAGCGGCGTGGCCTGGCGCGGAAATTGCGGTTATGGGCCCGGATGGCGCAGTCAACATTGTGTTCAAGAAAAACATAGACGCAGTAAAAGAAGCTGGCGGCGACGCAGCGGCAAAAGCTGCCGAATGCAAGCAGGAATACATAGACAAATTCGCAAATCCGGCAATCGCAGCCTCCAGAGGTTATGTTGACGATATTATTGAACCGTCAAAAACCAGAAGCATTTTGCTGGCTCATTTGAGGTCTCTTTCAACAAAGAGGCAAGACGGGCCAAAGAGAAAGCACGGCAACATACCGCTTTAAAAGCTATGGCCGAGGGCAAGCGCTAAACCTTCCTGATTTTCTCGCATAAAAAACAACGCCTAAAACTGTTGCCGGCAGCAAAGCTGCCGCAACGGCAATGCTTTGCGCACTATGCCCCTCAGCTATCTGGTAAAAGAGAGTTGCCAAGCACCAGCCTAGAATTGTCGAATACAGGGCTTGCAAAATAACCAACGCAAAACCAACCTCCCTTGCCGCCGCAGAAACTGCGGCAACACAAGGCACGTATAAGAGCACAAAAAGCAAAAATGCGAAAGCCGCCGCAGAACTGTTGTTAAAAGCGTCTAACATCGGTTCAAACATGAACATTGAGTCTGAGTAAACATAAAGAGAATTCATTGTGCCTATTATGGTCTCCTTCGCAAACAAACCGGAAAACAAAGCAACTGCAGCCTGCCAATTATCCGGGTTTATTCCCATAGGGGAAAAAACAGTAACAATACCCTTGCCTATAATTTCAAGAAATCCGGTGGCATTTAGAACTCCTAAAATCGCTATTATTGGAACAAGAAGCTTTCCAACTTTTTTTATAAACGCCTTCAAGCGAAACAGCGCATTCAAAGCCGCCGCTTTAACGCTTGGCCTGTGATAAAGCGGAAGCTCCATTATAAACGGTGCCAAACTCCCTTTATACACAGTGCCTTTCAGCAAAAGCCCGGTTGCGATGGCAAGCACAATGCCGGTCAAGTAAAGAGCAAAAACCATAATATCGGCATTTTTTGGAAAAAACACCGTAGCAAACAGTATATACACTGGCAGCCGCGCGCCGCAACTCATAAATGGAACCATGAACACGCTCAGAATTCTGTCCCTTTTGTTTTCCAAATTTCTTGTGGCCATAATAGCCGGAACAGAACAGCCAAAGCCTATGAGCATTGGAATAAACGCCTTGCCCGGCAATCCCATAACACGCATTATCCTGTCCATAACAAAAGCCGCCCTTGCCATATAGCCGGAGCTTTCCAGTAAACCCATAAAAAAGAACAGCAAAAATATTATCGGCAAAAATGTGGAAAGCGCTTGAATGCCCGCCGCAATTCCTGATAAAATCGCAATATCTTCCACGCCAACAAAGAGCAATCCAAACACATAGTCAAAATATGGGATAAAAAAACCGCCAAGCTCAATTGTCAGGAAAAACAGCAAATACATCACAATTAAAAAAATCGGGAGGCCTAAATATTTGTTCAGCACTATTTTATCGATTTTGTCGTTTTGAATATATGGGGAAATCCCTTTTTTTACGCTTTTTGCCATGATGGTTTCTATGCGCTTGTAACGCTGCTCGGCTATGGATTCGTCGTCTGGGTTGGGGCAATAACATTGCACATCGGGGCAATCACGGGGGATTGCCCCTACGGGGTGCCCCTGCAATTCCATTATTTTTTTTATGATTTTTTTCTTGCTGTTGCTGCGCAATGCGGAAACCGCTACTACCGGGCTTCCTAATTCTTTTTCGAATTGTTCAAGGTTTATTGTTATTTTGTTTTTTTCGGCGGCATCTATCATGTTTAGCACTACTAACATTTTTACACCCATTTCTTGAAAAATGGTGGTTAAATATAAATTGCGCTCTAGGTTTGTGCTGTCCAAGACGTTTATCAGCAAATCGGGTTCGCCGGATAGCAGGTAGTCTCTTGCTATCCGCTCGTCTTCGCTCCATGCGTCTAAGGCGTAAATTCCTGGCAAGTCCACAAGCTTGGCGTTAAACTCTACCTGTTCTGCGGTGAAATCTATATGTTTTATTTCCCCGATTTTTTTGTCAACGGTTACTCCGGGCCAGTTGCCCACTTTTGCCCGCCCGTTTGAGAGCAAGTTGAAAATTGTGCTTTTTCCGGTATTTGGATTTCCGGCAATGGCTATTGTGAGCATAAAACCACCTCAGCCTCGTGCCTTCGCAAAGAGAGCCGATAACCCCGCAATTCTATTTCTACGGGATCTCCAAAAGGAGAAGCTTTTACAACTGTGAATTCCGTGCCTTTTGTAAGCCCAAGAGCAAGCAGCTTGAGCTTGTATTCTCTGCCAGCATTAGAAGCATATTGCTCAACAACGGCCCTCTCGCCAGGTTTCAGAGAAGAGACGGAAATAGATTGAGATTGAGACATAATCTCAAATATAGAAAATAATTTGTGTTTTGTCAAGGGTTTTTTAGTACTTTTTTTAATATTTTTACTATTTTTTCTTTATGAACTCGGAAAATGCCATAAAAATCTATAAAGATTTTTTGAAATCCAAAGGTTTGCTATATACGCAGCCACGTGAAATTGTTCTAAAAGAGGCTTTTTCTGCCAATTGGCATTTCTCCGCAGATGAGCTTACCTCACAAATGCACAAAAACGGGATAAATATAAGCCGAGCTACGGTTTATAGAACGCTTGCTTCCATGAAGGAGGCCGGAATTCTGAATTCCGTTGACTTTGGGCATGGGCACATACACTACGAAGCTCCGAAAACAAAAAAACACCACGAACACATAAGTTGTGAAAAATGCGGCACGGTTTGCGAAATAGAGGTTGAAAACCTCACCAAAACCATAAATTCTGCTGCCGCAAAAACTAGATTCAAAAATATAAAATACAACATCAGAATTTCCGGCATATGCGAAAAATGCACTTAGCTTCAAAACTGAAATAGAATATGAAGTAATAAACCCTGAAAATCCTGTGAATTCCAGTTCAGACAATAATAAAAAAGGAGCTTGCGTTCCCCAACTTTCATTATAGCTCTCCACTTTCAATTTTTTTCTCTCAGCTAACATAGGCCGCCGCAATGTAAAATAACCCTCAGGGAAAGGCTTTCGCCGAAAAATAATTGTGTTGCCATTTGAAATTTAAAGATAAATAATTTGATTACGACGTTGGTGTAAGTTATGTATATAATTCCCCTTATTTTCTATATTCCTAATATGGTTCCCGCAGAAGATATTGCAAAATCTCTAATAGACATAAATCCAAAGCTGGATAAAGAGCTTCTTGTGAAAACTTTGGTTTTTGTTATAAATGCTCACGAAGGGCAATTGCGCAAAAGCGGCATCCCCTATGTTACGCATCCTACAAGCGTGGCTAAAACCTTGGCTGAACTGAAAATGGACACTGCGGTAATCGCAGCAGGGCTTTTGCACGACGTTGTGGAAGACACCGAATATTCAACAAAACAAATACAGGAAAAGTTCGGAACGGAAATAGCGGAAATGGTGGACAGCGTGACCAAAATATCCGATATCCAAAAAGGAATAGACCGCACTGCCAAAACTTTCAAAAAATTCCTGACATACGTTTCAAAACGCCCGCAAATCATAGCGATAAAACTCGCAGACCGCCTAGACAATATGCACTCTCTGGAATACCTTGCTCCGGAAAGGCAAAAAGCTATCAGCGAAGAAACCCTGGATTTTTACGCACCGCTTGCGCACCGGCTTGGGCTGTACTCATTCAAGTTTGAGCTGGAAGACCTGGCTTTCAAATATCTGAACCCGGAAGAATACGCTGCCATAGAGCACCATTTGAAACTCACCAAAGCGGAAAGAGAAGAATATATTCAATCCATAATTTTCCCGCTTAACATAAAGATGAACCTGGAACAACTGGATTGCGACATAATAGGCCGCTCAAAGCATATTTACAGCATACACGAAAAGATGAAAGCCAGAAATTGCAAAATAGACGAGCTTTACGATATTTTCGCCATAAGAATTATAGTTCGCCAAATCTCGGACTGCTACATGGCTCTGGGTTATGTGCACAACCTGTGGATGCCCCTGTACAGCCGCTTTAAAGATTACATAGCCGTTCCAAAGCCAAACCTCTACCAGAGCCTGCACACAACGGTAATAGGCCCTCAAGGGAAACTTTTTGAAGTTCAAATAAGAACCAAAGACATGAACGAAACCGCCGAATACGGCATGGCGGCGCACTGGGCATACAAGTTCAACTTGAAAAAAGAAGAGCTTGAAAAAAACATGGATTGGGTAAACAAGATAACCGTGATGCAAAACGAAATTCCAAACTCCACGGAATTTCTTGGCTTTTTGCACGAGAGCCTTTTGCCCGAAGATTCTTACGCATGGACTCCGCAGGGGAGAAAAATCACCTTGCCGCTTGGGGCTAGCATTTTGGATTTTGCGTTTACCGTGCACACAGACTTGGGATTGCACTGCTTGGGAGCGCGCGCCGCCGGCAAGGTTTTGAACATAGACGCGCACATCCCTGTTGGCGAAACAATTCAAATATTGCAAAGCGATTCGCAAGAGCCGCAGGAAACATGGCTGTCCATAGCCAAAACCCCAAAAGCGCAAAACGCTATAAGGCACTGGCTGCGAAAGGCCATGGCAACGCAATCCGAGGTTTTGGGGCAAAAAATTTGGCGAAAAGAATTGCTCAACCTGAAAATATCAAAAGAAGGCGCCCCTGACGATTCGGAGGTTTGCAAAGCGTTTAACGCCCAGAGCATAAACTCCTTTTATGAAAGCTTGGGAAAAGGCGATATTCCGCTCAAAGACATTTACGCTTTTTTGAAACAGTACTCGGAGCATTCCTGGGCAAAGCTCAAGATTTTCAATGTTTTCAGCTCAGACAGCGACACTCCTATGGTTATAGGCCACAACGAGAGGTTCTTGCTGAACTACGCCTCATGCTGCAACCCGCTGCCCGGAGATCCGGTGGAAGGAATTATGAAAAGCGGCAAGGGAATAGAAATTCACAAGGAAGATTGCAAAATTCTGAACAAAATCCCTCAAAAACACAGGCTTACCCTTCAGTGGGAGGCTCCGGAAAGCGCGGTACGAGAGCAAAAATGTATTTTGCGGATAGAAGCCGCAGACAGGGTGGCAATACAAAAAGACATTTTCAATGCCATCGCAAAGCATAACGCGCTTGTGAAAAAAACTATTTTTGAGAGTAAGGAAGGGCGGGTTAACGGCAGAATAGATTTGCAGGCTTTTAATTCCGCCCAGATAAAAAACATAGAGCAATCGCTGCAAACGGTTGCCGGTATTCGAAAGGTTATTGTGCTATGAAAAATACGGTTAAAATTCACGTTCCCCCTTCGCAGCAAGTTATGCGCAACCGCACCTATAACCGCCAGATGCGCAACTTGTATTACGAAAGATCCAACTATCAGTTCAGAAAAATCAAAAAGACTGTGAACTCGGAAGCTACGTCCGATGGGCACAATTTATTGCCGGAGCTTTACGAGTTTGAGAAGCTTTTAAATGTGTGTTTGTATTACGCAAGGTCTGCCGTGGCAAGCAACAAAAAAGAAAAAATAGAGCCTTATTCCCAAGATCATCGTTGGGGAATTTTGCAGGAAGAGGTTGTTCTTGTATATTTTTTGGAAGAGCAAATTTCGAGTGTTAAGTACATAATAAGCCACATTGAGACAAACCGCAGAATACAGACTTTCGCAAACGAGAGCAAGTCAGATGTTATAGTTCATCATTTGTTATCCAACATAGATGAGTTGAACCAAGACACAGAAGCGGATTTGTGTTATTTTTACGACAACATCGAAAAGCGTTACGGCATAGGCAACAATTTATTCGGAATTCTGCAAGAATTGCAGAATTTCCAGTGAAAATACGCTTACCTCACCATTATCTTTTTCGTTTTTACGCCTCTTGCCCCTTGGCCTGCGCCTCAGAACCGATGGCTTCGGTTATTTATAAAAATCGTCATGGGTGCCGGTTTTAATCAATATTATTTCCGTGCTCGTGCTTTTATACATTAAAAGCCAATTATCCTCTATGTGACATTCTCTGTTCCCTTGTAAATTACCTGATAGAGCGTGATCGTGGTATTTTTTCGGCAATGGCGTTCCTTCAAGCAAAAGTTTAACAACTTCTTTAAGAAATTCCATGTCATAGTGTTTCTTTTTTATTCTTTTTATGCATTTTTCATAACCTTGGTCTATTAGCAATTCTTTCATTTTTATTCGTCCAGCATTTTCTCAAATTTGGTTAGGCTCATTTTTTTTAATCCGATTCTTTTATTAACTCGGTTAACCGCATCCATAGTATCTTTATTTGGTTCGTCTGCTACGAAAGGATTGTTTATTCTAATCAAATCCATTTTTGCAAAATTCCGTAAAATATCCATAACGCCGTTTTTCAATACGCTAATAGATAATACTGGTGGTTCGGTTACATACTCTACAAATGGTTCTTTCAACTGCATAAAATACCTCTAGAGAGTAATATAGAAATCTTCCAACCAACGCCTCAGAACCGATGGTTTCGGTTCAGGGCAATGCGTGCATCACAATCCGCCCTTCATCGCATTCTTCAGTCTCGCCAGCACATCGCTCTTTTTAACAGCCGCTGCTGCGGGTTTCTTTGGAACTTCTTGTGCCGGCTTCTGCGCCTTGCCGGAAAAACGTGCCTTCAAGTCTGCGAGCGTTGCCGCTTTCGGCGGCTCCTTCTGAGGAAAACTCTTGCCGCCTTTGCCACCAAAATTTCCTTTGCCGCCAAAGTTGCCTGGAGCGCCTCCTACCCTGCGCTCTGTCTCCTGCTTCATAGAAAGAGAAATGCGCTTGTTCGGTGCATCAACAGACACTACCCTAACTTTTACCACGTCGCCTAAAGTCAAAAACGTCTTTGCGTCTTTCACAAAATTATCGCTCATCTCCGAAATGTGAAGCAAGCCGTCTTGATGAACGCCAATGTCCACAAACGCACCGAAATTCGTCACGTTACTGACAACACCCTCAAGCCAACTGCCCGTTATCAAATCCTGCATCGTCTTAATCTTTGGATTGAACTTAGCATAGTGGAACTCTTTGCGAGGATCACGGCCCGGCTTCTCCAACTCAGACAAAATATCTTCAAAAGTGTTCTTGCCAACATCCGGAAAATCGCTTATGGAAAGAGACTGCAAAACAGTCGCATTGCCAATAAGCTCATTCAACGGCGCACCGGCCTTCTCCGCAATCTTCTCAACCAAACCGTAATTTTCAGGATGAACCGCACTGTTGTCCAACGGGTTTTGCCCATCTTGAATGCGCAAAAATCCTGCGGCCTGCTCAAACGCCTTTTGGCCAAAACCTTTAACATCTTTCAATGACTCTCGGCTTGCGAATGCGCCTTTATCATCTCTGTGCTTAACAATGCTCTCAGCCAAACTCTTGTTAACGCCGGAAACATAACCGAGCAACGCAATGCTTGCGCTGTTCACATCCACCCCGACCTTGTTCACGCAGCTCTCCACAACTTCGTCCAAACGCTTCTGAAGCTCCTTCTGGTTCACATCATGCTGATACTGCCCAACGCCAATAGCTTTGGCCTCCACCTTCACAAGCTCCGCCAAAGGATCTTGCAGGCGGCGGCCTATGGAAATCGCGCCTCTTGTGGTCACATCTTCTTTTGGGAATTCTTTGATTGCAAGCTCGCTTGCGCTGTAAACAGACGCTCCGGATTCATTCACAATAACCGCTACAGGGCGCTCTCCACGCTTGTTTTTGAGCTTGCCGGAAATCTCTTTCACAAAGTCGTCCGTTTCACGGCTTGCGGTGCCATTGCCAATGGAAATCAGGTCTATGTCATATTTTTCAACAAGCTCCGCTAAATAAACGACAGACTTTGAAATCTCTCTCTGCGGCTCCAGCGGATATATCACGCCGTGATCCAGGAATTTGCCGTTTAAGTCCAAAGCCGCTACCTTTATTCCGCTCCTAAAGCCCGGATCCAAAGCCAAAACGGATTTGTGGCCTGCGGGCGGAGCCAGCAGAATGTCCGCTAAATTTTTGGTGAACACCTTGAAGGCTTCCAATTCAGCTACCTCTTTCAGCGAAAGCCTAACCTCGCTCTCCAAGCTCGGTTTAAGCAAACGATCCCAAGAGTCTCTGCACATAGCTTCCAGGTGCGGCTTCCAAACGCCGTCTCTTTTAATCACTTTCTCGCAAAGATAGCCAATCAGAGCTTCATCTGGAACCTCTATTGCAAGGCGCAGAATTTTTTCCTTTTCGCCACGCCGCATAGCGAGCATTCTGTGGCTGGGTATTTTGCCCAAAGGCTCCGAGAAATCGTAGTAGTTTTTGAACTTGCTGTCTTTGCCTTCAAATTCCTTTTTAACCTTGGAAACCATTTTTCCCTGTTTTTCAATTTGAACACGCAAATACTGGCGGAACTCGGTATTGTCCGCAACGTCTTCCGCAAGGATATCCAAAGCGAACTTGATTGCAGCCGCAGGGTCCAATATGCCATTTTCCACAGATAGGAACGGCATGGCGATGGTTTCCGCCGAATTGGATGTTTCTTCCTGTTCCCAGATAATTTTGGCAAGCGGTTCCATGCCTTTGTCTTTTGCGATTGTGGCACGAGTGCTGCGCTTTGGCTTGTACGGAGCGTAAATGTCTTCCAGCAGATTTTTGTCCCGGCAGGCGTCAATTTGCGCTTTTAGCTCCGGAGTCAGCTTGCCAAGCTCCTCTATAGTTTTCAAAACCGTTTCTTTGCGCTCTGAAAGCTCCGTGAGGGATTCTTTTCTGTGCTGAATGTCCCTAAGCTGGATTTCGTCCAGGTTATCGGTTTGGTCTTTGCGGTAGCGCGCGATAAACGGCACAGTTCCGCCTTCTTCCATAAGCTTAAGAGCAGCCTTAACCCGGTGCTCTTCTATTTTCAATTCTTCGGCTATAATGCTTGAGAATACCATGATACTTGTTCCTTTGTTATGCAAGGGGTAATATAGTAAATAACGTTTACTATATTTATAAAATGCCAAATTTTGCTAAGACTGAAAAAACCTGCGCTGTGTTTAGCATGATTTTTCTGTGCATTGGCATGGTTTTTCGAACCATTATTTATGCCAAAGGGCAGGATTTGTGGCTGGAAGAAGCCCTGCTGTGGGAACGCCTGAAACCTTTGATAGGAGGCTATGACATTTCCGAGCTGGCACTCAGGTTTTTACCCTTGCTTGCAGGCATAGCTACGCTTTTGCTTGCGTATATTTTTGCAAAAAATGAGTTCGGAGGCAAATTTGCCTGCATTTTCCTCTTTTTGCTTGTAAGCTCGGATTCGCTGCTGTTCTATTCGGTGAATTTTTCCCTGTATGGCATGGAGGCTTTTCTAATTGTTCTTTGCCTGTGCGTTTGGTCTTTCAGCCATAAAAGCAAAACGGATTTGATTCTATTAATATCGCTTTCAAGTATTCTCTGCATAATTTGCAATCACGGCGAAAGCTATGTTTATTCGCCAAGTTTTGATTTTTTTATTCAAATGCTGGGGCGGCATTTCATAAATTTCCACTATTTTGTTTTTGGCCCTTTTGTTTGGATAAACGCCTTTCTTTTTATTTTGCTCTTTGGCTTTGGCTGTTTTCTTTTAGGCAAGGAAAAAAAGATTTTGATGGTTGCCATTTCCATTCCTTTTTTTATTTTGATTCTGCTTTATTTTTTAAAGCTCTCTCCGCTTGGAATGCCCTACAGCGATTTTATGTTCACCATGCGAAACTGGTCGCAAATGCAGGTGATAGGCTCAAAATATCTGGTATTCATCATGCCGCTGGTCTTTATTCCGGCTGCGCTTTGCGTGCATAAAGTTTTTTCAAGAGTTGGAAACCCGGTTTTAATAGGCATCCTTGTGATTTTTACTTTTCTTGCGCTTTCTAGCAATGCAATAAGAATGCACAAGGGGATTGGCTCTCCACAGAGCACGGAAATTCTGTTGCAAATAAACGATAGAGCTACTGAAAAAAGCCTGGTTTACGCAGACAGCGCGTCTCGTCCTCTTTTTGAATATTACATGAGCAGAAGCCCTTTCAAAGACAATGAGAATTTAAATGTTCTTTATTTAAAAAAAGACGGCTATATGTATTTGAACGACAGCGTTTTCATAGGAAGGTACAACATGAGGCCCGAAGACATTTTTGGAGTTATGCGAAACTTCAAAGCCCAGAGCGGATTTTTCTTTTTCTCATTTGGCGGCTATTCTTCCGTAAAGGAATCAAATATGATTGTAAACCATATTCAAAATAACCACACCGGCAGAAGCAAAGGCTTTCAGAGCAAAAACGCCGGAGCAGCGTGGGTTAGGTTTTAAAAAGTTACAGGAGCGCATATCCAGTATGCATTCTAGGCTTTACGGCAGGTATAAGGAATTCCGGGAGTCCAAAATGACGTTGAAGCAGATGTACAACAAGAGCGTGCTCAAGAAGCTCGACGATGCCGAAGCCAAGGGCATAGGCCAAGTTGCCAAGGCCATGAAAGCTGCAGGTGAAACAGTAAGCAAAATCATGGATTATACTGGTCTTTCCAGGCGCAAAATCGCCTCATTGTAGCAAAAACTAGACCTTATACCCCAAGCTCGGGGCGATTTTTGCCATTTTTTGCCAAAAAAATCACTTTTTTTTGACTTTTTTCACTTTTTCGTCATTTTTTTCACCGCATTGTCAAAAAAAAATGTATATTAGTGATATAGTTTTAACAAAAACGGAGGTTTTTATGACAAAACGGTATTTATTACCGCTTCTAGGGTTGGCGCTGACGGCTTCTCAAGCTTGGGCTGGAGCATGTTCTTACAATAGCAAGCCCATGTTTTGCCAATGGGAAACAGGGTGCTATGAGGTCACAACTGAATATTCCGGCATAGAGTCGGGGGCCAATGCATGTGCAGCTGGTAGTTGCACTTGTGCAGCACTAGTTACTAATTGCGAAAATTTTGGAACCATATACTCAGGAGTCACAGGTCTGAATGAAGACAATAATTATGGTAAAGGCTTAAAATGCAGTAACCAAGGCGGAAAATTTGAAGGAGGCCAAGATCCTAGTAGAACATCCTTGGGTTGCTGCCTTTGGGCAGATACGGAAACTTCTTGCTGGACAATATGGTCCTCTGATGAAGGCGCAACAGATAAAGTTTCTCAATGCAAGAGCGGAACTAATAAGTTCTGGAATGGAGAATGCCCAACCGGCGGTTCATGCCCAAGCGGTACACCTGACTATGATGGCTCAGCGAATGATTGCGGTAACCATTGGTGCTCATGGGGTGCCGGTACTTGCTATAAAATCGCTCCAGACCCTGCTGAAGGCATCACTACTTGCGCTGACGCAATAACAAATTGCCAAAACTATGGCGAGTATTTCACCAACTCTTCCTGCTCCGGCGGTTCTCCAGTCATGAAAATCCAGCCTGTTATGGGCTTGATTGTTGCGACTCATGGACGTGCTTTGCATATCTCTTCTGACAGAGACGCAAAAGTTACCCTTTATACCCTCGGCGGACAAAAGGTTCTTAGCGGAAAAGTTAACGCAGGAAACAGCGTGTTTAGCCTGATGAACCAGAATCCAGGCGTTTACTACGCAGTTGTGCAGTCCGGAGCCTATACCCAGACTGTTAACGTTGTTCTGAAATAAGTCTTGATTTTAATAAAAAAAGAAGGTGCTCAAGCACCTTCTTTTTTTTATTGCCGCCTGTTTTACTCTTCCTGTTTTCCGCATTGGGACACTCGATGCGTTTCAAAATATCCCAAAGATGAAACTGAATGAGTCTTTGCGCCTAAGTGCCCACATTCATAAAATGCTCCAATCAGATTTGCTTCATGCTTTCCAAGAGCATTTCCCTCTAAAAATTCTGGAAGAGCAAGCCAAAGAATTTATGCCAGACAGCCGCGAGCGAACATTCACGCCTACAAACCCCTATTTTACAAAGGGGTTATTTCAAAAAAATTAAGAATGACGAAAACAGAAAAAACAGTTCGTTTTATTGACGAATAAATGACAACGTGTTTTTGGGCAAAACCTACACCTTAAACATATTCACCGTATTCTGCAACTCGTTTGCGATTTTTGTCAAATTGCCTGCGTTTTGATTCAATTGCATGGCTCCTTGCGCA
>WQTK01000308.1 GCA_009786285.1 Candidatus Fibrimonadales bacterium
GCACGCTCTCTTATGAACTGATGATTTGGATAGAAAATGCAATAGACTTTATATATAACCCAAAAAATGTCAGGTTCGTTCAGTAGGCATTATTTAATTTTTCTATATTTAAACCGGGGAGTGTTTAAATATCATGAAAGTTATTTTTGTTGTTGATGACAGCGCAGTTAATCTTATTAAGGCAAAACAAGCCTTGGAAGGCCAGTATGACGTTTTTACCATGCTTTCCGCAGCCAAAATGTTTTCCTTGATTGAAAAAATAATGCCGGACCTTATCTTGCTGGATATTGAAATGCCGGAAATGGATGGCTTTGCCGCTTTGAAAAAACTTAGGGAAAACGAGCTTACTGCGCAAATTCCCGTTATTTTTTTAACAGCCTATAGCGATGAGGCCAGAGAATCGCACGGGCTGGATATGGGAGCTGTGGATTTTATACCAAAGCCTTTTTCCACGCCCATAGTGCTTCGCAGAATAGCCAACCACCTGCACGTTCAAGAGCTTATAAAAAAACGCACGGAACGCATAGAGCAGTTGCAAAACAACGTTGTATTTGTTTTAGCAGACATGGTTGAAAATCGCGACAAGGTTACGAGCGGCCACGTTGAGCGCACCTCGGAATACATAAAAATTCTCATTGAAGGAATGCAGGAGAGCGGCTTGTACATGGAAGAAATGAACGGCTGGAACAAGGATATGCTGGTTTTCTCCGCCAGGCTGCACGACATAGGAAAGATTGCCGTTTCCGATTTGATTTTAAACAAGCCTGCAAAGCTGACTGAAGACGAGCTTGATATTATGAAAACCCATTCCAAAGAAGGAGAGCGCATAATTAACCAGATTATTGCCAGAACCGGCGAAGGAATGTTTTTGCACCATGCTAAATTTTTTGCGGGCTACCACCACGAGCACTGGAACGGATCAGGCTACCATCGCCATCTAAAAGGCGCGGAAATTCCTTTGCAGGGGCGCATTATGGCTATAGCGGACGTATATGACGCAATCACTTCCGAACGTCCTTATAAAAAAGCATTCACACATGAAGAGGCCGTAAAAGTTATTTTAGACGAATCTGGCAAACAGTTTGACCCAAAAATAGTAGAAGTCTTTTTTAGGCTTAAAGACAAGTTCAAGCAAATTTTGCACTCTTCCAAGCAATGGCCTCTTGCAGGGCAAAATTCCCTTCCGTAATAGATGATCTGCAAATGCCGGCGATTCCATTCTTCTTTTGGAAACGCTGCCTTAAGGTCTTTTTCCGTTTGCGAAACGGAAGACCCGTCGCTTAACCCCCATCTATGAGCTAGCCTGTGTATGTGGGTGTCAACAGGAAATGCCGGAACTGAAAATATATGAGACATTACAACGCTTGCGGTTTTGTGCCCAACGCCAGGCAGAGCCTCCAGTTCTTCAAATGAGCCGGGCACTTTGCCGCCGTGCTTTTCAGCTATTATTCTTGAAAGTTCTTTTAAAAAACGGCTTTTGTTGTTAGCCAGCCCGCAAAGCTTGATAATGGAATAAATCTTCTTTTCCGGCAATTTTGCCATTATTTCGGGGGTTGGAGCCGCACCCATAAGCTTGGGCATAACCATATTCACAACGGAATCCTTGCACTGCGCAGAGAGTACAGTCGCTGCCAAAAGGGAAAAAGCGTCCGTATGGAAGAGCGGTATGGGCGGATTTGGGTATAATTCGTCCAAAGTTTGCTTTATAAAGGCGAGAATACTTGGCATTTTAAACAAAAAATTAGAAAACCCTTGCCGGGAGCGAAAAATTTTACTATATTACCCCCTATGAGTTTTTATCAACGAATGATTCTTTCCATGATAGCGGTATTGTTGCTATTCGCGCTGATCAATGGCTTGCTGGTGTATTCCATAATCCAAAAGTCAGATGCTGAGAACACCAATCAGTTTGGCGATATATTGCTGAAAAACGAAGAGGGCTTCATTGACACTTGGCTTGACTTTGCGAATTCGGCAGTCAGGCCATATGTAAAGCTCTCCAATAGATCTCAAGACAGCGTAGGGAGCTACAAGGAAAAAGCGCTTAGTTTTTTGCGCCACGGCCCTTATTTTATATTTGACACGGAAACGGGAAAAGTGCTTATGTACAGGGATTCGCTTCCGCAAAACGAAAACGTGTTTGAAATACAGGGACAAAACGCCAGCGACTCAAACTTTGCGAGAAAAATAATGGAAAATGCCCGCAGGCACAATGATTCTTATGTAACCTTCAAATACTCAAAGCCGTCTATAGCAAAGGGCATTTACATTGAAGACTGGGACTGGGTTATAGCAGCGGTAAGCCACACGGACAAGCTCGATGGCGCTGCAAAGCTTTTTTCAGGAAAATTTAATGACAGCCGCCTGACCCTGATGGGAAACCTGCTGAGCATGATGCTTATTTCGTTCCTCATAGGAATGTTTTTGATTTACAGGCAAATGAATGCGTTTGTTGTTCCTTTGCGCAGCCTTCTTGATTACATACATCGCTTGGCAACCGAAGGCATACGATTTGAAGAATTCAGAATGCCCACAAAATCACAGGGCGAGCTTAAAAGCTTTGCCAGAGACCTTAATGCCATGGTTCATAACGTGGGTTCTCTTATAGAGAATGTGCGCATTAGCGCAGACAGAGTTTCCGATTTGAGCGGCGCATGCACGGATATGCTTGACATTGTGGATTACGACGCAAAATTGGTGGGGCAGCGCACTGCGGAAATGGCCGTTTCGTCAAAAGATGTAATTGAGAACGTCAGCAACATGGCAATTGGCATAGAAGACATAAATATAAACTTGGACGGCCTAAAAAGGCTGGCTTCACACGTTGCAGAAAATACAATGGATATAAAGTCTTCCATTTCTCAAATGAGCGATGCCATGAGAGCGCTAAACGAAAAATCCAGCAGCGTGCAGAACAGCACCATGCTTGTGACCCAAGCTATAAATGATATTGAAGTGGCAAGCATAGAGGAACTGGCTCAAGTAAACAACGTCAATGATATTGCAGCCGGATTGCACGGCACATTTGAAGAAATGGCAGATGAAGTAAACGAGCTTCGCAGATACAGCACTCTTCAAAAGGCAAACTCAAGCAAAGATTCCATTGATAACATATGCCGCTTGGTCGATGAGCTGAACAACAGAATAGTGCATACCCAAATACAGCTTTCAAATTTGCGGGAAAACCAGTTTCTTTCGCTAATACAGGTTGCCCAAGAGCGCAAAAATATTTCAAAGGAAATTTCGTCAGAAGCTTTGGAGCTCAAGAATTCCATAACCAGCATGGTTGACGGCATAGCGGGAATCAATTCAAATTCGCAATACATAAACTCAAGCATAAAGCGAGTGGCCAGCGATATTAACGAGGCGTATCGCAATGTGGATGAAGTTTTTATGGCAACGGACAACATGAACGAACACGCCAAACAAGTTAGATCCAGAATGGATGAATTCTCATTGAAAGCAAAAAGAGTGGAAGAAGCTCATAGCGCTATTGAGCACACCTTGATAGACGCAAAAGATTCAATGAAGAGCCTGAACGATCTAAGCGCGAACTTGCGCAGAGTTGTGGACGATTTGGTTCGCTTGGATGACAAAACTCAGAAAATTGAAGCGGTTCTTTAACAAACAGGAGTGAAATATGCGCTCATATATAATAGCCGGAAATTGGAAAATGAACAAAACTGTTGCCGAGAGCGTAGCTTTGGCAAAGGAAATTGTTGAAAAAACCAAAGGCATTTCAAAAGCGGAAGTGGTAATTGCCCCAACGTATCTGGCGGTTGCGAAAGTCGCAGACGTTATTAAGGGCAGCAATGTGAAGCTTGCGGTTCAGGATATACACTGGAAAGACCAGGGAGCCTTCACAGGCAAGGTCTCTGTGGACATGGTCAAGGAAATTGGCGCTGAATACGTGATAATAGGGCATTCCGAGCAAAGACAGTATTTCCACGAAACCGATGAAACGGTTAACCTGAAGGCTAAGAAGGTTTTGGCCGCAGGCTTAAAACCCATTATTTGCATTGGCGAAACATTGGATGAGAGAAAAGCCGGCAAGCTGGAAAGTGTTTTGACTGCGCAGGTTGAGGGCGCGTATAAGGATATTTCCACGGAAGATGCTTTGAAAACCGTTATTGCCTACGAACCGGTTTGGGCCATAGGCACAGGTGTTGTGGCAACGGACGATCAAGCGCAAGAGGCTCAAAAGTATGTTCGCTCGCTGGTAGCCAAATTGTATGGCGAGTCTGCTGCTGAGGCTATTCGCATTCAGTATGGCGGAAGCATGAACGCAGCCAACGCAGCCGGTCTTTTGGCTCAAAAAGACATAGACGGCGGTTTAATTGGCGGCGCATCTTTGAAATCAGATTCGTTTTTTTCTATAATTGACGCAGCGGAGAAGAGGTAAAAATGGGTTCTATTTTTTGGCTTTTGATTGTTGTGCACGTGGCTTTGTGCTTATTGCTAATATTGCTGGTTCTTGTGCAAAATGATAAAATGGGCGGTTTGGCCGGTTTGGGCGGAATGACTGCGCAGTCTGCGTTTTCAACGGCAGGCGCAGCGACTTTCATTCAAAAATTAACTCGCTATGTGGCTTTTGCTTTGTTTGTAGTGGTTATGTCTCTTGGCATTATGGCAACCAAGCGTGCCTCCGATGTTCAAGGTTCGGCATTGCAAAAAGAGGCGATGAGCACAGGGCAGGGTGCTATATTGAGCGATGATTTTAAAATCGCTCCTCCTGCAGAAGATTGACCGCTAAGCGGCCAATTTTCTACATTAACCCACATGGGAACAGTCAATACAAATGAATTTCGCAAAAAGCTCAAAATAATGATAGATGGGCAGCCATATATGATTATTGAGAATCAATTCGTAAAGCCCGGAAAAGGCCAGGCTTTCAACAGGGTAAGGGTTAAAAACCTCATCACCGGGCGCGTTTTGGAACGCACCTGGAAAAGCGGCGATACCGTGGAAGAGGCAGATGTAACCTATAACGAAGTCACATATTCCTACAACGACGGCACAAACTGGTTCTTTTTGGATCCAAGCGGCGAAATGGTGGAAATACCAAAAGACGCGCTCAACGGCGCGGAACTTTGGCTTTTGGACGGCGCTGCTGTGCAAGTGACATGGTGGAACTCAAAAGCGATAGAAGTTATTCCGCCCACATTCGTGGACTTGCTGATTGTGGAATCTCCTCCGGGAGTTCAAGGCAACACAAGCGGCAACGTTATGCGCCCTGCAATTATGGAAACCGGCGCAGAAGTGCAAATTCCGCTTTTCATTGAACAGGGAATGCGCATAAAGGTAGATACCCGCACAGGCGAGTATGTGGAAAGGTCTAAGTAAATATCGAAAAGTTATTCGTATATTGCTTATAATTGCCGCAGTGCTTATACTTGCGGCATCATCGTTTTTGTGTTATCTATTTTTAGTTATTCCAAGCCAGGACCCTGAGGGCAAGTTCACCAGAGAAAATATTCTGCGAAACCTGCACGGCGAAAGCAGGGTTTTTTATTCCGACAAAGCCTCCGTAATAGGCTCTTTTTTTGATGCAAACCATCGCTTGTACGCTCCTTATGACTCAATTCCGCAAGCTCTTGTAGACGCTATAGTTTCTGCCGAAGACGCAAGGTTTTGGGAGCACGGCGGTTTTGACTTCAGCGGGTTTTCGCGCGCGATGTTCAATAACGTGAAAAGCATGAATTTCAGGCAAGGCGGCAGCACTCTTAGCCAGCAGACGGTGAAAAATGTTTTTGGAAGGGAAGAGAAAAGCATAAAGGCAAAATGGGAAGAGCTTACAGATGCCTTGAGGCTGGAAAAACGCTTTAGCAAACAAGACATCCTTGAATTTTATTTAAATCAGTTTCAAGTTTACGGCTCCGGAAGAGGCGCGGCAATAGCGGCAATATATTTTTTCAACAAACAGCTTTCGCAACTGAACCTTGAAGAATGCGCTTTTATAGCCGGCACAGTTAAAGGCCCTTACAACTATGATCCCCGTGTGCAAAAAACTCCGCAGCGGGTGCAGCAGGCTTTGGAAAAAGGGCAGGCCAGAACAAAATATGTTTTGCGAAGAATGCTTGAAAACGGCTATATAAACCAAGCTGTTTACGACTCCGCAAAGCCGCCGGTGCTTAATTACGGTGAATTCAGATTCAACTCTTCTTCTCTTTTGGATAAAATTGACCGGGAATTGAATGATGATTTTTATACGGAAATATTTGAAAGTTTTGGCATAGAGGATTGGAGACGCGCCCAGATAAAAATAGTCACGACTCTTGATTTTTATTTGCAATCCCAAGCTGAAACCGCCGTGAATGAAAATTTGAGCAGCTTGCAAAGCAAAATCGCGGCAGACACCGCTAATCCGCTGCAAGGCGCGCTTGTTGTTTTGAAAAACGGAACTGTGGCTGCGGCGCAATCCGGGTATAATAACTTTGGCTACGACAGGGTTTTCATTGCGCAACGGCAATTCGGTTCTTCATGGAAACCCCTCCTATTTTCCCTTGCTCTTAAATACGGCTGGAACCCTCTTGACGAGTTGGAAAACGAATACAACCTGTTCACTTATGGCGGAACTATTTATTTTCCACGTCCGGATCATTTGGACAAAGCTCCGCTTGTCAGCATGGCATGGGCTGCGGTTCGCTCGGAAAACATAGCGAGTGTTTGGCTTTTAGAGCATTTGCTCGATAAGCTTTCGCTGGAGCAAATAAGGGAGATTGCAGAAAAGAACAAGGTAGATACAAATGTCTCGGCAAGCGCAAAGAATGAAATTATTCTTGAAAAGGCCAAAGCTGCGTTGACAACTGATTGGCTTTTGGACGGGCGTTTTGAAGCGGTGCGTGCATTGCAAACGCTCAAATATTATTACAACAGCAAGGAGGCAGAAAAACAGAAAAACTTTCCGGATAGAGTTAGGCTGTTGCAGCACAGCTATGAACATTATGCTTCTCTTGTGAGTTTTTTTGAAGATGACAAGGAATTGTTTCCCGGTTTCAGCGTTTCGGATTTTCAACAGGTTTGGAATTTAACCGAGCGAAACAAGTCAAATCCATTGCAGCCCGATGATATATTTTTGTGGCCGGATCTTCGCAAAAAAATAGCGATGAGCGAGTTTGCGAGTTTTGTAAAAAGCGCAGGCATAAACCGTTCTTTGCAAGAGGTTATGAGCATGCCTCTTGGCGTGAATGAGGTTACGATTGCGGAAATGGCAGTTGCGTACCAGAGCATTTTAAGCGGAAAAAAATACAAATGCAAAGACAAAAAAACAAATGAGCCGTGCATAATAAAAGAGATTTGGAGCAAAGACAACCGTTTGATTTTCAAGAACTCTGTTGATTCAAGCGAATTTTTGCCGAGCAGCGCCGTGCAACCCATGCGAGCGATGCTTAGGTCTGTGTTCAAAAACGGAACAGCGGCAGGCGCATACTCCAAGCTGTTCATTACATATTCCGGCGTAAAATATCCTTTTCCTGCCATGGGAAAAACGGGAACAACAAATGAAAATCGCACTGCAGCGTTTTGCGGCGCGCTGCCTTTAGATACTCTTTTGTCGATATGCAGCTACGTTGGTTTTGACGATAACAACAAGCTCAAGGGAAAGTCTCGCAGCTTGGCTGGAGCTTCCGGCGCATTGCCTCAGTGGGTTAGTTTTGCGGAAGTTGCGCTTGCTATGAATAAAAGCGAAAAAGTTTTCGGTGAAACCATAGACTACATAAGCACCATAGCGCGGCGCGAAGTTCCTTTGCCCAATATGCCGGAAAGCATTGAAGTTGACAAGATTGGCGGTTTGCCTTTGAAATCTGATTCCATAAAAACTGGGGTAGCTCTATTTCCGAATTTTTAATTTCTGCTTCCGCCAAATCCAAAGCTCGCTTGGGGCTTTTGAAAACCGCTCACGGCGAAATCCCTACTCCTATTTTCATGCCGGTTGGAACAGCCGCAAGCGTAAAGGCTGTTTCCCCACGTGATTTGCAAGAGATGGGAGCGAAAATAATTTTGGCAAATACATATCATTTGCACTTGCGTCCCGGCACGCCTTTAATTGCGCAAATGGGCGGCATACATAAATTCAGCGGATGGCATGGGCCGGTTTTGACGGATAGCGGCGGATTCCAAGTTTGGAGCTTAAAGTATCTTCGCAAAATAAAGGAGAACGGGGTTGAGTTTCGCAGCCATCTTGATGGTAGCAAGCACTTTTTTTCTCCGGAAAGCGTTATGCAGTCGCAGCGCGAAATAGGCGCAGACATAATAATGGCTTTTGACGAATGCACGCCTTTTCCAAGCACCATTGAAGAAGCAGAGAAATCTTTGGATTACACCAAGCGCTGGACAAGAGAGGCGAAAGGCTGGCTCTTGGAAAATCCTCCGTTGCATGGTTATGAGCAAAAATTTTTTGGCATTGTGCAAGGCGGCATGCACGAGGAGCTTCGTTTGCAGGCGATTGAGGAATTGAAGGAAGTTAATCCGGATGGTTATGCGCTTGGCGGTTTGTCTGTTGGAGAGCCTGTGGAAGTGATGTATAAGATAGCGGATATTTGCACGGAGCATTTGCCTTTTGACAAGCCACGTTATGTTATGGGGGTTGGTACGCCGTGGAATTTGCTTGAGCTTATTTTGCGGGGCATAGATATGTTTGATTGCGTTATGCCAACGAGGAATGCGAGGAATGGCATGATGTTTACGAGCAATGGTGTGTTGCATTACAAGTCTGCGAGGCATAAGGAGGAAGAGATTCCTCCGGATGAAAATTGTGATTGTTATACATGCAAAAATTTTAGCCGTGCGTATTTGCGTCACTTGATTCATTCCGGCGAAATTTTGGCATTGCAGCTTGCGAGCATTCACAATTTGCATTTTTATCTGCATTTGATGGAGCAAGCGAGAGCGAAAATTGCAAGCGGAGATTTTGAGGAGTGGGCAAGGGAGAGAATAAATATTGTTCAGCGTGAGGTGCTGTAATTGAGGGTTAGCTTTTAGATGGCTTACGGGTTGTAGTTTAATTCTTTATGCAACGAACAGAGAATAGAGTTGTTTTAAAAATCCAGCCATGTCCAATATAATCATCATCGTGGAACATATCGTAAAAATAAGCCGCATTGCCCTCTTCTTCTGTTGCACTCCACCACCAACCGATTCTGCCGGCATCAATAAAACCGTCTTTAAAATCTTCAATATAACCTTCAAGGCCTTTAATGTATGCTCCACCTGGCAATGCAGAAAAACCGTACACATCTACGTCGGATACGTCCTTGCCGCCATCGTAGTAATCCCAACCTTCTACTGCTTTTAAGTATTTACCTGCAGAATCTCTTTCCATACCTTCATCTGAACCTTTATAACCACTTACATAGCGAAATAATTTTTCCCATTCATCATTTGTTGGCAAATGCCAACCGGAAGGACAAACCTTCATTGCCGTTTCCCAATCGTATAACCTCCCATATTTATCGCAGTTGACATGGTTATTGTCGTAGCATATGCTACTGGAAGCGTTGTAGTTAAGATTCTCTGCCATCCATGTTTGTTCGCCTATTGTTACGGTTCTATAGTTTTTGATATCGTCTCTGTCATCGTTACCATTGGAACTAGAACTTATGTTGCTTGAAGATGAATTATTATCCGTTTTTATGCTGGAACTGCTATTTAATTCCTCATTGCTATCATCGCTAGAGCAAGAAACGGTTAACATTATAGCAAGCGAAATGCTAACTGCAAAAAGAGTGGATTGAAAATTCATAGGGAAAATATAGAAATTTAAGACTTCTTTATTCATAAATTACTCTCCATATTAAGCAAAAAATAGAAAATATTGCTCAGTATAGAGTGCAATAATTGAAGTTTAACGTTCAGATGGCTTACGGGTGGTGAGGTTCATTCAGGCAGTAGCTACACAGTTATCAATTTCTGCAACAAAGTTGTCGGGTGATTCTATGTGATAAAGAAAATAGTTGTCTTTTATCATTTGATAAATATTGTATTTTGCAAAAAGTTCTGCAATTTGCAAACCGGTCATTTTTTTCTTGTTACGATAATATTCAACTGCAAAAATCAAAAACTTATTCTCTTTGCTCATAATTCCTCCGGCAATTCTAAAATTCCAGTTTCCTGTTCATGTTTGTAAATTTCCGCAAGCGTTGTTGGGCTTAGATGCCAAAGGGCGGTATCTTCGCAAATTAAAATATCGTAAAGCGATGACTTATAAAATGTATTCAAAAATTCAACTTGTTCATCATCCGGAACTTTCAATTCCTTTACAATAGAAGGAATAATGCAAGTTCCCAAAAGCACAGCTAATTTGTCGTTGTTCATATGCGCTCCAATTTGTAAGATTTTGCAAAAGCTAAATTAGATAACGCTTTGTCATTGCAAAAAAGATACTGATTATACAAGGTTTTCATCTTAAATCTTTTTATTGTTTCCTCTTTTGTCAAGGTTTCACTCTCATAAAGTGCTATTACGGAAAAAACATCATCGTTTGCAACTGGTCCAATTATCAAATCATAATCTTCTTTTCTTCCGAATTTTCGGTTATAAACAACAAAATCCAGCCATTTCTCCGATGGTGAATCAAAAATTAAAGTATTTAAATCCAAAGAATTATCATTAAATTCATAAATATTTATAGTAGGGAAGCCTTTCTTTTTTCTTCTATTATAAACTTTCATGGCAAAATTTTCTGCTTGTTCCTTATTTGAAGTTGTATAAAATCCCGTTCCGAAATCAAGCGTTTTAAAGCGGTTGATTATCCTTGGAACTCTTATTTCCAAATTTGAAGCGTGAAAAAGTTGCATAATTATGATAAATATAGAAAATATTGCTCAGTATAGAGTGCAATAATTGAAGTTTAACTTTCAGATGGCTTACGGGTGGTAGTTTTCTATATTCTCTACATCTTATTCTTTCAATCTAAGGAGTGTTATGAATATTGAAAAGTGGCAGGCAAAAAAGTTTGAGGAAATCAAACATTTGGATGAAAACGAAAATGAATACTGGTTTGCTCGAGAACTGCAAGGAGTTTTGGGTTATGCTCAATGGAGGCGCTTTTGCGATGTGATAGACAAAGCGATGGTATCTTGCACGTTAAACGAGCAAGAGCCTAGACATCATTTTGCTGAAGTTAGCAAATCGGTTGAAATGCCGCCAGGAATACGGTCAAAATGGAAAGCTGGTGAAATGATAAATATGGGTTTTGCCAACGTCGGCAAAACCCATAAAGAGATACTCGACTACCGTTTAACTCGTTTTGCGTGCTATCTCATTGTAATGAACGGAGATCCTCGTAAAGAAGCTATAGCGCATGGGCAGATGTACTTTGCAGTTAAGACTAGGCAACAAGAGGTTCAAGAACTTTATAACCGCCTTGATGAAGATGGAAAACGTTTATTTTTGCGTAGCGACATAAAGCAAAAAAATATGTTGCTATATGAAGCGGCAAAGCGAGCCGGTATTCAAACAACTTATGAATACGCTGTATTTACAGATAAAGGATATATGGGGTTGTATGGAGGGCTAAAGTCAAGCGACATAGCTATTAAAAAAGGTTTAGGAAAAAACAAAGAAATTTTGGATTATATGGGTAGCGTAGAACTTGCCGCTAATTTGTTCCGTATAACGCAAACAGAAGATGCATTAATAAAGAAAAATGTTACCAACAAAGTAACTGCTGGCAAAGTACATTATAAAGTAGGTAAGGAAGTGCGTCAGGCGATTAAAAGAATTGGCGGCACAATGCCTGAAAAATTGCCAACGCCAACAAAATCAATTCCTCAATTGCAAAAAGAGAAAGTTAAGGCAATAAAGGGTAAATGACTGTTGCATAAAGGATTAATCATGCGCCAACTATATATTGTATTTTTCATTCTTCTCGCTTCATGTGGCAGCAAAATGAATGTGGAAAAAGGCACTTTCCGAGCGATAAAACCGCCGAACATTTATGGCAACAATCGCTATTTGACAAAAGATACCAACAGAGTAATTTCTTACGATGCAAATATAGGCAAAAATAAAACCATACCCTTGCCTGGAATTATGAATTTATATCAAGAAATTGAAGGCGAAGAATTACCAGAAACGCCTGCAAATATAAATTACCGCCTAATCGAAAAAACACTTGGTTTTCAATATTACCAAGTGATAAAAGATAATAACAATTGCTATTTTGGTGGTGGTCTCGGTGTACAAAATTTTCCTTATGGATTTTTCATATTCGGGTATAACAGAAATTTTGTTGAAGTTGGAGGGGCTATGTATTGGGGTTTAACAATAGACAAGGCATCTTATGAAGGATTATGGCTTTATGAGACAGGTGGATTTATTTCATTTTTGGATACACAATATATTCGATTGGAAAATGCTTATATTTTACATTCGTACGCTGGACTTACAATGTATGCAAGTTTGCATTTGAAAAAATTTGCTTTAAATTACGCCGCTTCCATAGCTAATCCTTGGCTTGTGGATGAACTTCCCGCTCACCACAGGGATGCGGATATTTCCTTTTGGTTTCCCGTTTTACTAATGCAAGACATAGGAATTTCATACACTCATCATAAAATAAAATACAGGCTGGGAATAAATCAAATCACAGGCGTTGAATTTCCGGGACAGTACTGGGGACTCAGCGTTCAGATGGCTTACGGGTGGTAAATTATGTCAAGATTTTATTTTTTGTCAATTCTGTTATTTTTCCTATTTTTAGGCTGTGTTTCCTTTGAAATTACTGAAGAAGACTGCGGTGGAAAAAAATACTCTGCTCGAAATCAGATATGCGAAGATGGTGTTTTGAAAGATCTATGTGGAAATGGTTATTATAATAGCGGAGAACAATTTTGTTACAAAAGTAATATATATGATAGATGTAATGGAAGCTATTACGATCCGTCAACTAACATATGCGTAGATAGCTATGTATTTTCAATATGTGGAAACGATTATTACGATTATAGGATACAATTCTGTCGTGACGGTGTTGTTTACGATGATTGCGAAGGTAAGCACTATAATCCATTAGAGCAAAAATGCGTAGGCAATATCATATTACTAAAATGTGGAGATGAGCATTACTATCAAACAACGCAATTCTGTTTAAAAAATGTTGTTTACGATAAATGCGATGGAAAAGAGTATGACCCATCAATCCAGAAATGCGTGAATAATATTATATTTCCAAAATGCGGAGATAGCCATTACAATGCAACAACACAATTCTGTTTAGAAAATACAGTTTATGATAAATGCAAGGGTGCAGTATATAATGTTGAAACATACAAATGCGAAAATAATATTTTACTTTCTAAATGCGGAAATGATTATTATGATTCTGCAATTTCGAATAAATTTTGTTTCGATGATAATTTTTATGATAAATGCGGTAACAAAGAATATAATCCTGAAATACAATTTTGTGATGAACGAGACAATAATATTTATAAAAAAACTATAATCGGTGAGCAAATTTGGATGGCGGAGAATTTGAATTTTAGCGCAAATGACACTATAGGTAGGTGTTATAATGATGTAGCTTCCAACTGTGTCATTTATGGTAGGTTATATGATTATATTGAAGCTCTAAAAATTTGTCCAATTGGTTGGCATTTGCCTAGCTATGATGAATGGAACATGCTAAAATCTTATGTTGGCAACAACGTCGGAACAAAACTAAAAGCAAATAGTTATCTTTGGATATCGGGTAAAGAAACTGATGATTTTGGTTTTAATGCTTTACCGGGAGGATGGTTTCAAATGTATGAGCTTGGCAATGGCGTTACAAATACAGATCGATTTATGGATATAAAAAAAATAGCAGCTTTTTGGGTAGATCTTCCGAATCCTTTTTTTTATTATTTATCATATAATAATACAGATTTGACATTAGAATATGTCTTGTTTCCACAAAATAGGGCTAGTATACGCTGTTTAAAGGATTAGCCATGCGTTTACTATACATCGCATTTTCATTTTTTTCAAAGACCCAGAGGATCAGGGGCTTCGTGGTAACTTTTTATTCATAAATTACTCTCCATATTAAGCAAAAAATAGAAGATATTGCTCAGTATAAATGGCAATAATTGAAGTTTAACGTTCAAATAGCTTACGGGTGGTGAACACTTCTATAAATCTCCAATGGTTTTACGGAAGTTGAATTTTTAAATTCGGCAGTAATTACGCAAACACCTCCTTCATTAGAGCAAAGATGGCTTTCAAAAGACAAAGATGACTCTCTTATTAAAATTTTTCCTTTTTGTCCATAAATAATAACGCCTCCATAGCAAATTAATATATCATTTTCCTTAACGCATTGTTCATTGTCAATGTTTAACATTTCTTTATTTGTGCCGAAATTATCGGAGAGATAGTATTCAGGGCTAATGATTTCAATATAGAATAGTGTAATATACTCTATATAGGTATCGTTGACATCGTTAGGATAAACGCTACAGAAATAATAGTTTCTATTCTCTCCTATATGCATATTTTGTACAAAGCGAATATTGGCAGGATTTGTACCAAAAATGTTACCGCTTAAAACGAATTTATCATGCCAAAAAGAAGCAATGTTTGTAGAATTTATATTCATGCCTTCCGTATATTCCTTTTTAATTCCAACATGAAACAACGCATCAATATTTTCAGGCTGGCCAACAATTGAAACTTTTCCGCTATGTTCGTTAATAACTATGCTTTCATAGCAAGTTAATATATCGCCTTTTTTTGCGCATTGCTCGTTGTCTGCGTTTAATATTTCTTTGGAAAGACTTTCATCAGAAAGATAATATTCCAATTTATAGCCAACTTGTTCGCCACATTCTGTCACAACTTTATTTTTTGTCCCATCCGAACTCTTTTTGCAACTACGGAAGCAAATATCAGCATCAAGTTCGCAATTCTTTGTTTGGCATATTATTGGATAACTTGTAGAAGTTATCAATGTGTTTCCGAGAGTACATTCGCAAGAGGATTCAAAAAATTCAAAGCTACTGCTGCTTTGCTCACTGCCGCTAGAACTGCTATTTTGCGTTTCTTCGCTATTATCCGCAGTGCAGGCAAAGAAAAAGAACAAAAAAATAAGGCATAATTTCTTCATATTAGTAATATACATTTTTCTTTCCCCATCCTGCCAATGCAAGACATTTCCGTGACAGTATTGGGGACTCAGCGTTCAAATGGCTTACGGGTGGTGAGAACTAAGTTGCAGCCCAAGTAATTTTTCTCTTTTGCGTTGCACAATCGGTCAAATATGAACCTATCAATGCCTGATATGGAATGCCGGAACTTTCTTCTATAGTTTTGAAATAGCCTATAGTCTGAGTACTTACGTTAATAGTAACTCGCTTTTTTAATAGCTTAGCATAAGGATTAGGCTTTCCTTTCATTTTCGAAAAATCATACTCTTTTCTCATTTTTGCTCCTTTTGCTTGCGACTTTCCCAATAATATAGAAATTCTTTTTTTGTTGCTTTTCTTGCGCTTATTATTCTATTTACTATTTGTTCATCATTTTTAATGTTTCTTTCTGTATATATTACAACTAAAGTCCTAAGAACCTCTGAAAGTCCGAGAAATATATATCGATTTTCATTTTCTGAATGCTCAATATCCGAAAATATTTCGGCAAAATCATCTTCAAAACAGGTTTTAGCCTCTTGGAAACTAATACCATGTTTTTTTATGTTCGATGAATTTTTTCGCTCGTCCCATTCAAATAAAACGTCTTGCATGATGGTAATATAGTAATTTTATGATCCAAAAAAGTCCGGCAGGCTTATTCTTTTTTCCAAAGACCCAGAGGATCAGGGGCTTCGTGGTCACTTTTTATTCATAAATTGCTCTCCATGTTAAGCAAAAAATAGAAAATATTGCTCAGTATAAAGGGCAATAATTGAAGTTTAACTTTCATATGGCTTACGGGTGGTAGTTTTCTACTTTACCCTCCATGTTAAGGTTCTGGTACTTGCTTGTTTTGGCTGTGCTCTTGTTTTTGGGATGCGGTGCCATTGGGTTTGTGGATGAAGATAATGTTGACAAATGCGGAGAAAAGAAATATACATCGTCAAAACAGATATGTGAAAGTGATGTTTTAAAAGAGCCGTGCGGAAATGGTTATTATGATCCAGTGACGCAATTTTGTTCAGGTCAAGATAATCTAATTTATGATAAATGCAACGGCAGGGTATATAATTCGTTAAATCAAATATGCAGAGATAATATTGTGCTTGACAAATGTGGAAACGATTACTACAATCCAAATTCATCCTTTGAGTATTGTTATAACAACATTGTTAATGAATATACCTATACAACTATAGGAACTCAAACATGGATGACGGAAAGTTTACGACTTAAGGCATCTGATGCCAAATGCTATGATGACAAGCTTGATAATTGCGTTATTTTTGGCGTATTATATAACTGGAATACTGCGATGAACATTTGTCCATCAGGATGGCGTTTACCAAATGACAATGAATGGGATGCTTTAAGAGATTTTGTTGAAGATAATGGTGAGTGTAGTTCTTGTGCGGGAAAAAAACTAAAAGCAAACAGCGAACTCTGGATTTCTGGCAAAGGGACTGATGATTTTGGTTTCAATGCTTTGCCGGGTGGTTTTCATAGTGAAAGGGCTTCTTGGGGTGGCAATACTCCTTTTATAGGAAAAGGAGAGCAGACTGCTTTTTGGAGTGCAACAGGTGACATCATGGGCAGTTGTGGTCATATGCGAACTCTCAATTATAATAAAAATACTTTAAGTTTAATTAATAGTTATAATAGTTATAAAAGCGATATGGCTTACGTCCGTTGCATAAAGGATTAACCATGCGCCTATTATATATTACATTTTCAATTCTCATCGTTTCCTGCGCCACAAGCGAAATGAATGTGGAAAAAGGAACTTTTCAAGCGATAAAACCGCCAAATATTTACGGCAACAATCGCCATTTAACAAAAGATGAAAATTATACAATATCTTACAATGCAAATATAGGCAAAAATAAAACAGTGCCATTGCCCGGAATTACCAATCAATACACTTTATGCACAAACGGTTATAATAATCTTTGCTCAGAAGGAGTTCCTGCAAACATAAATTATCGCTTAATAGAAAATACTTTGGGATTTCAATTTCATAAAACAACTAAAGACTACAAAGATGTTTATTTAGGAGGGGGATTCGGAATACAAAATTTTCCTTATGGATTTTTTATGTTTGGCTATAATGGAAAATCTATAGAAGTTGGTGGCTCTGCATTTTGGGGTTTAGTTGTAAATAAAGCTTCTTATGGTGGAATGTGGTACTATTTAAATGATTTTACTATGGGCTGGACTTCGGATACCGAATATTTCGAATATGTTAAACTTAAAGATGCGTATATTTTGCATTCTTACGGTGGTCTTGTTCTTCATGCTAGCTATTATGTTGGAAAGTTTTCCTTAAATTATGCCGCCTCTGTGTCTAATCCTTGGTTTCTCACAGATGAACTTCCGATTTCAAAAAGCTATGATGCCGATATTTCTTTCTCCTTTCCCGCCTTGCTAATGCAAGACATAGGAATTTCCTACACCCCGCACAAAATACAATACAGACTTGGCGTAAACCAAATCACAGGCGTTGAATTTCCGGGACAGTACTGGGGGCTCAGCGTTCAGATCGCTTACGGGTGGTGAATTTACTATATTACTCCCTATGTTAAGGATTCACAAATTATTCATTTTAGTTGCGCTCTTTTTGTTTTGGAGTTGTACTCATGTTTTTTTTGATGAAAACGTTATTGATAAATGCGGAGGCAAAGACTACACATCCGCAAGCCAAATATGCGAAGATGGCATTTTGAAAAACCCATGCGGAAATGGTTATTATGATTCAATTATACAATTCTGCTTTGAAAATGAAATTTATGATAAGTGCGATGGTAAAAGTTATAACCCTACTATGGTTCGCTGCACAAAGGATTAACAATGCGTTTGTTATTCATTGCGGTTTCTATTTTTTTAGCCTCTTGCTACCAAACTCCAATGCGTGTGGACAAAGGCACTTTCCAAGCTACAAAACCGCCAAATATTTACGGAAATAATCGCTCTTTGGAAAAAAAAATAAAAAGGCATACAATTTCTTATGATGCAAATATAGGCAAAAACAAAACCATTGCTTTGCCGGAAATTACCAATAGGCATCATGTGTGCATTAACGATAAAGTATGTCTATATGAAACCCCTGCAGACATAAATTACCGCTTAATAGAAAATACTTTGGGATTTCAGTATTCGCAAATATTTAAATTTGGCATTCCTATTTATATTGGCGGCGGCGTTGGAGCACAAAATTTTCCTTATACTTTTTTTACGCTAGGTTATAATGGAAACTTTATGGAAGTTGGCGGAACGGCATATTTAGGTTTAGCTTTGAACAAAGCTTCTTACGAAGGCACTTGGAGTGAAAGTTATTGGGATGTTAACGATAGTAATTATACTATTGGCTCAGATTGTTATTCATATTATAATACAAATGGAACATTTTTTAGATATAAAGATGTAAATATGTTGCATACTTATAGTGGCGGTGTTGTTCATACCAGTTTTTTTGTGAAAAATTTTGCGTTGAATTATGCCGTTTCCGTATCTTTTCCATGGACTGTAACAAGCATCCCGTACTGGGAAAAAAATGCGTATTGGGAAAAGGAAGGTTATACATCTAGAGAAGGAGCTATATCATTTTCATTCCCCCTCTTGCTAATGCAAGACATAGGAATTTCCTACACCCCGCACAAAATACAATACAGGCTTGGCGTAAACCAAATCACAGGCGTGAAATTTCCGGGACAGTACTGGGGACTCAGCGTTCAGGTGGCTTACGGGTGGTGACCCAGAAGATCAGGGATTGCTCAATATGGAGGGCAATATTTTCTTACACAAAATCCTTTTTTCTGAACAACGCCGCTGCCAGGCACAAAACTGCGCCGGAATAGCCAATTGCGTAAACGCTTTGCCAAATTAAGTACGATTGCTCCAAAACAATCGAGTGCGCCGCATGGCCGGAAGCGTTGAATTTATACAAATTCGGGAAAATATAATGTATTCCCTTCGCAATATTGTAAATAAATTCCCCGTTGCTCCACAAAAAACTGCCTTCTTCGCTTATGCGGTATGCAAAATAAACCTCCTTCAAAATTTGATTGCCCAAATGCCCTATAAGAAAAATTCCAATAGAGAAAAGAGAGCTTATCAAAGCAGAGGAATATGTTGAAAATAAAACCGCAAACGCAAGCACTATGGCAAGCTCGCAAAAAACCAGATAGCAAGCCTGAACCACAGGAATGGTTATTTTGGCATCTATTGTCCACAAAACAAAGAAAAGAGTTAAAGAAAGCAAAATTACATGAAAAGCGATTAATGAAAGCAAACCGAAATATTTTCCAAGCAAAAAAGCAGAACGGGAAACAGGCTTGGCCAAAAGAGTATGTATCGTTTTCTTCTGAATTTCCTTTTGAACCTGGCCCACGCCGGCAAAAATCGCTATGAAAAAACCCGAAAGAGAAATCAATGAAATTGTATTGCTTTTCACCACAAATTCCCTGTCAAAAACAGACCATTCGCCAAGCAAAACGGTAAACGCCGCAAGCGCAATGGCAGAAAACAAAACCACATAGGGAATTTTATCGCGAACCGCTTCCCTGAAAGAATTAACAGCAATCAAATAAACTTCTCTAAGGAACAACACGGGAAACCTCCTTTGCCAAAACTTCTTCCAAGCTGTTTCTGCCGGTTTGCGTAGTGATTTCACCAATAGTGCCCATATGCGAAATTTTTCCGTCTATAATCATTGCAACCCTGTTGCTTATGGCTTCCACATCTCCAAGAATATGGCTTGAATAAAAAACCGTTGTGCCTTCCCTGTTCAGCTCCAAAATGGCCTCTCGCACATCGCGCCTGCCCAAAGGATCAAGGCCGCTCAT
>WQTK01000309.1 GCA_009786285.1 Candidatus Fibrimonadales bacterium
TGGCGAACCGTCTTTTGCCTTCGAGCTTTTGCAGCTCTTTCAGCCTCTCCATCATTTCTTTTGAATTCATAAAAAGAATCTCCGTTATAGTTATCTATATACTTAGACGCTTCTCAAAAGGAAAAAAACAAAAAAAGTGATGAAAAAAATGATTTTTTCATAAAAACGGAGATTTAATACATGAATCGGGTGTCCCAATGCGGAAAACAGGAGTATTTTTCTATATTTCAATGCTAATGAAATTTTTGTTTCCAATTCTTTTTCTTGCCATCTTTGCGTTAGCGCAGCAGCCAGATTCTTTGCAGAGAAGAACGGCTTTGCTTGCGGAGAAAGCTGCTTTGGAAAATGATATTAAAAAGCTAAACGCGCAAATTGCCCAAACTGATTCCCTTTCAAAGGCAGAGAAAAAATTCAGCTTGGAGCAGCAAGCTCGGCAAAAAGCGGATGTTGAGCGGAGAAAAGGCGAAATAGGGCAGCTTAACCAAAAACTTAATGAACTTGCCGCAGATATGAGAAGGGAAAAGGTGGCTATAGCAAATTCGCAAATTCGAGCGGAAAATGCAACAGCCACTCGCAAGGCCCTTGCTTCCCAGCTTGCGTCGCATTGCCGCAAGCTTGAAGATTTTATAAAAAACGGCTTGCCCTTTGACATTGATAGCAGGGCAGAGAGAGTTTCCGTTTTGTGCCGGGATTTGGAAAACGGCACAGCAACCGAAGAAGAGGGATTTTCCCGCTTGCGGGCTGTTTACACGGAAGAAATTCGTTTTGGCGATGAAGTGCAAATAAGCAGCCGCTCCATAACTCGCAGTACCGGCGAAGTCATAAACGCAAATGTTCTTCGCATTGGCAATCAATGGATTGTCTATCAAGATGACGCAGGTCTTTTATACGGCGTTCTGAACAGAAAAAAAGGCAAGGATGGCAAATATGAGTACGTATGGAAAGAAGAGCTGTCTTTTGAAGAGCGCCAAGCCGTAAAAACCGCAATAGACGTAAAACTCTCCCGCAAGCCCCCGCAAATGGTTGTGTTGCCACTGTCGCTTTCTATTAATTAACATTTTTTCTACATTACGTTTATGCGATACGGTAAAATATCCTCATTTCAAACGGGCGTTGTTGTTCCCCTATTCTCGTTGCGCTCCAAAGAAAGCGTTGGAATCGGCGAATTCCTTGACCTTATTCCTTTTGGCCAGTGGGCCAAAAGATGCGGGCTAGATTTAATCCAGCTTTTGCCGGTGAATGATACCGGCGAAGAATCCAGCCCTTATAGCGCAAGAAGCGCGTTTGCTCTCAATCCCGTGTACATACGCTTGCAGGAAATTGAAGGCGCGGCGGAGATTTTAGGCGATGAACCGGCAAAGCAAAATAAAAAATTCATGAAGCTGCCACGCATCCCTTATGTAGAAGTTGTTCGTTATAAACGCAGCGCTCTGCGAAAAATTTTTGAAGAGAAAAAGAAAGATATCTTGGCAAACAACCTGTTTAAAAAATGGACGGAGAAAAACGAATGGCTGCGCCCATATGCAGAGTTCTGCTCTTTGAAAGCCGAGAATAGCGAAGCCTCATGGAAGGAGTGGCAAAAAAAAGACAAGGTGAAGGAAGGCGATATTTTATTTCAGGAATGGATGCAGTGGATTGCGGAAGAGCAATTCTTGAAAGCGGTTAACGAATTAAACAAGATAGAAGTTCGCTTAAAAGGCGATATTCCCATTTTAATAAACGAAGACAGCGCTGATGTTTGGCACTATCCGCAATTCTTCAGCCTTGAAAACCGCGCCGGCGCACCGCCCGATATGTTCTGCTACAGCGGGCAAAACTGGGCATTTCCAACATACAAATGGGATAATCTTGAAAAGGACAACTTCAACTGGTGGCGCAAGAGAATCAAGCAGGCAGAAAAATTTTACCACGCATATCGTATAGATCATGTTTTGGGATTCTTTCGCATATGGGTTGTACCGGAGCAGGAATATACCGGAATTCTAGGGCATTTTGTCCCTTCTGTTCCTATTTGCATGGAAGAGCTTTTGCATGCCGGCATTCCCAGGGAAACCGTGCGCTATTTGACTTCCCCTAATTTTGGCGAAGAACAGTTGAATGACTGGTTTGGAAGTGTTACCGGAGAAGTGAAGCAAAAATATTTCTTGCCGTTGCAAGGGTCTTATGGCCGTTATGTTTTGCGAAAAGAATATCACGGCGAACGTGTGATTATGTCTTTGGAAGAGGAGCAGGTTATTAAAGACGGCTTGTTGAATGCTTACTGGAACAGGGTATTTGTGCCGTGCAGCAATGATAAAGTTCTTTGGCCGTACTGGTATTGGTATAATACCCCTGTGCTGCAAACTTTGCCGGAACACGAGGTAAGTGTAATCAAAGATATTATGAAGAGCAACGAAGCCAAGCAGGAAGATTTGTGGGGCGAAAATGGCCGCAAGCTTTTGAGCGTTCTTTCGCAAGAAGCGGATATGCTTGTTTGCGCGGAAGATTTGGGCGCGGTTCCGAATTGTGTTCCGGGGATTTTGGAGGATTTGGGAATTTTGGCTCTGAGGGTTGAGCGGTGGACCCGTGACTGGAAGCAGGCAGGAAGCCCCTATGTTCCTCTTTCCGAGTATCCTCGCCTTGCGGTATGCACAACCAGCAACCACGATTCTTCCACGCTTCTTGGCCTTTGGAACGAGCAAGATTTTGACAGGGATTTTTATTGGAAGCACATTGGCCAAAACAGCCGTGTTCCTGCGGCTTTGTCTGCGGAGCATATTAAGCTTATAATTGAAAATATGTTTTGTTGCAACAGTTTGCTTGCCATTTTGCCTCTTCAGGACTTTATGGCTCTTTCTCAAAAGTTCATTTCCTCAAATCCCGAAGAAGACAGAATCAACACTCCCGGCACAATAGGCTCCGAGAACTGGAGCTGGAGAATGCCATGCTTGCTGGAGGAGTTGTTGGATGAAGGCGGATTGAATGATGAGATAGCAAGGCTTGTAGAGGCAAGGCGTGCTTTGCCCCTATAAGAATTGTTAGAGATTCAAACATTTACTATATTTACACTATAATTTCAATTAGGAGATTGCTTATGGCACGCAAGATAGCCTTTTTTTTGTTTTTAGCCCTTGCTACGGTGGCTTTTGGCCAACGCTCAAGCCGCACGGTTGTATATAAGTTCTTTGAAGATGCTTATAGGCAAGGAGGTTATGATTACTCTTATGGCGGAAAAGGCTCTGCTGTTGCTGTGGACAAGACCCAAGGGTATAAGTCCAATGCATCCCTTAAAATAAACCTAGACCCAAACGACTACTCCGGCTCTTCAATATGCCTCTACAACGAAGCCTTTGATTTTAGCAAATACCTGCTCGATGGCGCTGTTGAATTCTACATAAAAGGCGCAAATGGCGGCGAACAAGCCCTTTTTGGCCTGCTGGACGAAGAAATTAGCGATGGCAAAAAAACTCAGGTTAAGCTTTCGCTCAACAAATACGTGCAAATAACAAAAGACTGGCAACTCGTTAAAATTCCTCTCGCAGACTTCCCGGAAAGAGGCTTGTATTGGGACCAGACCAAAAAAACCGAACTTCCCGAACGCATAGACTGGAGCAAAATAGTAGAATTCCGCATTTCTGTTGACAAGGGAACTAACCCCTCAGGCTTCCAGGTGTGGGTCGATAATGTTGAAATTGTGAAAGGTTCCGTGCCTGTGGCAAAACCGAAACCGAAAGTCGTTTATTGGGATGAGAAAGAAGAGGTAATAGACGGACCAAAAGACCCGGCCAAGCTTGACGGCAAGGCTAAAGCCCTTCCGAATGGCATATTTTACAATGATGGGATGAAAGGCTTTGGCTATGTTTACGGCGGCTTGACCGCTTACAGGGAACAGCCATCCAAAACACCCGGCAACCCTAACGTGATGGCTCTTTACATGGACGATAACGATTATTCCGGAGTGACTCTTTCTCTTGGCGAAGGCAAATACATAGACCTTTCCAAAGTAAGAAATACCGGCGGCGTTTATTTTTGGGCAAAAGGCAAACAAGGCGGCGAAAAAGTGTATTTTGGCGTGCTAGATAACCAAGGCGGCGATATTAAAAGCCAAACCAGAACCAATTTGCAAGATTGGGCAGAAGGCCAAACTTTGACCAAGGAGTGGAAGCTCATTAAAATTCCTCTTAAAAAATTCCCGGACGCCGGCAAGGCATGGGATGCTTCCAAACAGGCAGAAGCTACCAAAACCGTGCAGTGGAATAAAATTCAGGAAGTTCGTTTTTCTGTTGGCAAAGCAGACAACAAAAGAGATGGCCGCAAGGATGACCCTGTAACAATCTATGTGGATCAAATAACATTTACCGAGAACGTGGACTGGGTTGACCCTGACTTAAAGTGGGATACCTTCAAAAGCACTGCGCCGGATTTGGTTTTGCATGACTTTGAAAAGGACCCGGTTTGGGAGCCTTCTACCGGTCCTAAATCCAAATTGGACTTTAAAGTCGCAACTGGCAAATTAGACGGAAAATCCTTGCAAGTTGAATATATGCTTGGTGACTGGGTTGACGTTGTTTATGATTTTGTAAAGCAAAAGAACGGAAATAGAGACTGGACAAAGCACTGGGGCATAATGTTTGATGTTTACACGGAAAAGGCTTGGCAGGGCATAACCGTTCAAATTGGCGATAACGGAAAAGAAATTTTTGTGAGCAGCACAGGCGCGCCAAAAGGCAGAACCACGGTGCTTGTTCCTTTCCGCACCTTTACAAAGTTCCCGTATTATCAACCGGAGGATGCTGTTCAGAACGGAGTTTTGGATTTGAGCAATGTAAATATATTGGACTTTAAGCCGAGCGGCGAAGGTTCGGAAGGCTCGTTCCAGATTGACAACGTTAAATTGACCAACCTGCGTGAAGTGCCAAGGCCAAAAGTTCCGGAAGTTGCCGACTTGACAATTACCGGTGATTTGAACAAGGTTGTGAACGCTTCAATATCTCCTGCTATTTTTGGCATTAACGCTGCTCTTTGGGATGGCGATTTGCTGAAGCCCGAAACAAAAACGCAGGTGAAGCGTGTTAACCACGGCATTGTGCGCTATCCGGGCGGCTTGCGCGCTGATGATGACCACTGGGAAGAGGTGCTTGCGAACAAGGATTGGATGGTAGACACCGATGAATTCCTTGAATGGTGCAAAGAAACCGGCACAAGCCCGATGTTTACCGTTAACTTTGGCACAGGAACCGTGGAAGAAGCGGCAAGGTGGGTGGAGCACACAAATAAAAAGAAAAAAGCCAATGTTATTTACTGGGAGCTAGGAAACGAGCTTTACGGCGATTGGCATGCGCAATATTCCAAGTACGGTGCGGACAAAGGCCATGCCTACGGCAAGAAGGCAAGGGATTTTATTATCGCTATGAAAAAAGTTGACCCAACCATTAAAATTGGCGTTTTGGGCGTGCTGGACGGCGAGTGGAATACCAATGTTTTAAAATACACGGCAGATATAGCGGACGCTTTGATTATCCATCATTATCCGCAGCACTTTGGCGAAGAAAACGACTTTGGCTTGCTTGCCTCTCCGCAAACTCTGGAGCCTATTTTTGCCCGTGTAAGGGAAACTATCAAAAAACTTTCTCCGAACAAGGACTTGGAAATTTGGCTCACGGAGTGGAACTCGGTTGATTTCAATCCAGGCCCTCAGTCCATATCTTTGGTAAACGGCCTGTTTGTAGCGGATTACCTTGGCATGCTTGCAAAGCTTGGAGCGGGTTCGGCTCAATACTGGGACATTCACAACGATGTCACTCCCGAAGGCGGCGATTACGGCTATCTTTCCCGTTCTTACGACGAACAGATTGGCGGCAACAAACCCAGGCCAAGTTATTACGCTTTCCAAATGGCGAGCGATGGCATTCGCGGAAAGCTTGTGGAGAGCAAGAGCGGAAACGATGATTTAACCACTTATTTGGCGGTTGACGGCAAAAAGAAAGCGATGCTTGTGGTGAACAAAAATCCCTATACCGCATTCAAAGGAACAATAAAGGTTCCCGGTTTTGCGGGCAAGGCGAAGGTAGAGGTTTTGGCTGCTCCAAAAGGGCAGGCTGCCGGCAAGGTGATTAAAATAGACCCGCCAAAGGCCTCCACACAAGACATTAAGGAAGGAAGCGCGGTCACATTCCCGGCGCATTCCATAACGCTGATTACAATAGAATAACTACTCCGCAACGCTATGAGCAGACAAATATTTAATTTCCTAATCTTGCTTGCTCTAGCGGCTGCTTCCGCTTTTGCGGAAAATTATTGCGGCATTATAGATTATCCGACCACCTGGACCAAAGAGCACTCGCCTTATTACATAACAGGCGATATTCAAATTGCGCAAGCGGCAAGGCTTACAATAGAAGCTGGCGTTGACGTGCTTATTGTGCCCGGGGAGGCTTGCGGAGAAACCAAGCAGCTTGATTGGTCTGATTCAATGTACATAAGCATAAAAGCCTATGGCCCCCTAGTTATAAAAGGCACTGCTGAAGAACCCGTGCGATTTATGCCGGAAAATCATGTGCCCGGCAAAATACAATGGGACGGCATAAGGCTGCCGCTTAAAGAAAGAGAACACGTAAACATAGAGTATATGTATATAATGGGAGCGAACAAAGCTATAAACGCCTCTTTCAGCAGGTTTAACGTTGGAAACTCGCTCTTTATAAATAACAGCACGGGAATTTGGATGGAAAACGAAGCGGACTTGGCGGTTTACAATTGCGTTTTCACTGAAAATTTGAGTGCAGGCATTTATGTCAAAAACTCCCGTCCCTCAATAGCAGCGAATATATTTTACAAAAACTCGAATTTCGGAATTTGGTCGGATTCGCGGCCCGGCCTTCGCATACGCAACAACCTGTTTTTCGCAAGCGCAGATACCGACTGCCGTTTTTGCCCAGTAGGAGTGCAGCCTTCAAATGATAAATTCGGCAACATATACGCAGATCCTATCTTTGCCGGCAGCGAAAAAGAAAAGGCTATGGCAAAAAAAGACCTTGACGTGCCAACTCCCTCCAAAAATGTAAAAGACCCGTCTTTGCAGAAAATTTATGAAAAATCTGTGAGAAAGGAATTGGAGCAAACTGCGGAACTTAGGCAACCGCTTGCGGCAGACCTGCCTTTTGTTCTTTCCAAATACTCTCCGGCTTTGAATGCGGCTCCTAAAACGGATTTCTTTAAAAACGCAGACGGAAACTACGATATTGGGCTTTATGGCGGCGCGTCTGGCAGGTTCAATAAAGTGATTAGCTTATGACTTATGGTAAAATACGAACCTAATTTTTTTGTTCCATGCGACAATTTAAGAAATGCCTCTCTAAGCCCGGTTTTATGCAAAGATGAGCCTTTGCAGGCCAGCCAGCTCGCTATGGATGTTTTGGACCGGCTTTTAAGCCAGGAGCAGAGAGACGCTATTATTTTAGACGAAAATAAAGCCGCAATCCTGCCGGAAAAACTGCAGGAAAAGGTGAAAATAGTAGCTTTAAGAGCCGAAACTCTTATTTTAAAGACAAATTCCTCCGTTTGGCGGGCCGAAATTATGGCCATAAAAAGCAACATTATGGCCGCTTGCAACAGAATTTTAGGAAAAATTGCCATAAAAACGATAAAAATACAATAAAAAGTATCATAAAATCATTTTTTTTGTATCATTTGCAAAAAAATAATGTATATTATATAATGTATGCCGTCAGTTTTTGCTTATTGTGATTACCGTGCCTTTATGCGCGATGCTTTTGCCGAGAAAAAGGCTTCTAGCCGCTTTTCTTGGCGGGAATTCGCAAAAAGAGCCGGATATTCCTCCCCGGTATTCTTAAAGCTGGTAGCTGAGGAAAAAAGTTCTTTAAGCACGGAAGGCGTTGAAAGAGTGGGCTTGGCGCTTGGATTAACCGATAAAGAACAGGAATTTTTCAGAATTTTGGTCGCTTTTACCCATGAGAGCGGCAATGCGAAAAAACAAAAGCTGTTTAACGAAATGCGCAAAATAGCCGCTCTTTGCAAAAGCCATGTTATAGAAGCTAGCTTGTATGACTATTACAAGGAATGGCATCATAGCGTGATACGGGAATTGGCTCCAAATGTATCATCAGATAGCGAAATTGCAAAATTGCTCATTCCAAAAGTCCCCCTGCCGCAGGTGAAGGCTTCCATAGCGCTTCTGCTTAAGCTGGGCTTGCTGGAAAAAGACGAAAGCGGAAAGTACCGTCAAACAAACAAGCACCTTACAACCGGCGAAAACATAAGTTCAATGGCTGTTCGCAAGCACCACGAAAACATGGGAGGCCTGGCGGTAGCGGCTCTTGAGGCGGTTTCAAAAGAGGAAAGGGATATTTCCGGCATAACAATGGGGCTGTCAAAGGAAGGTTTTGAAGCTGTCAAGGCAGAGCTTGCGAATTTCAGGCGAAGGATAAAGGAGATAGCAGTTCAAAGCGAAAGTGAGAAAGAATCGGTTTACAGAATAAATTTACAGCTTTTCCCGCTCTCAAAGGAGGTAAAAAAATGAAATTCTTGTTAATTATACTGGCATTATTTGTGTTGTCTTGCGCTGGCACGAAAAAAGATGTTGAAAAAAATGTTGCGGGTGGCACAAGCGAAGAAACCAACACTCTCGCTTCCAGCAATGTTGTGCCTGTTGTTGGCAGGGACGGGCATAATGTAACCGCTGTTGCTTTCAACAATCCAAACAGTTATATTTCCTCTATGGAGCATGGAGAGAAGTTCTCTGCGGCAGTGGCTTTTGATATCAGCGTGTGGTTAAAAATAGACAGCTTGCCGCAAAAATCCGGCACTCCGCACAATTTAATAGGCAAGTTCAGCGATGCTTCCGCTATTGTGCCTTCGGAATTTAGCCTTGCCATTGTGAACGGCGCTTGCGGAACGGAAGAGGCTGCGTTTGCGTTCTTTTTTGAAGACGGGAGTTCAAATGTCGATTGCGGGCAGGCTCTTTTATCTAATAAAACCATTCAGGCGGGAAAGTGGATTTATGTACAGGCAAAGTGGGATGGCCGTTATTTAACGCTTTACCAAGACGGTGTTGCGGTGGCCAAAGAAGAGAGAATTTCGGCGGCCATGCCGTATTCCAGATTGCCGGTTTATTTGGGCAAATCGCAAGTGCATTTTGCCATTGACGGAATTTCATTCAACACGGAGGCGCTATGACGCTAAATGAAAATATCAACGAAAGAGAAGACGCTTTGTGCGTAACAAACACCGCTGGCCGCATAGTTGGGGCCAACAGGCGTTTTTGCAAAATGTTTGGCTTTGAGCCGAGCGAGGTTAGGTGGCATTATCTGCGCGATTTGTACCGCCACGCAGACGAACTTAGCCGCGCTTTGAAGAAGGCCCCGGAATATTCCGATGTTTTGCAAACCAGAATGCGCAACCGCTCTGGCCGCAGTTTTCGTTGTGTGCTAACTCGCTGGGGCGCAAAAAGCCAGGAAGGAATTCCAATTCTAATGCACTCAATACAAAGAACTCAGATAGCTTAGAAGGACTATGGCAAAAAAGCGTTAAAGTTAATTTTCTATATTAAAACTGTAGCTTTTTAACAAAGTAAGGAGGAATTATGAAATTTACTTTTTTAATGCTTGCTGCATTGCTGGCTTTTGCGCATGCGCAACCTTCTACTGCTTGGTATGACAATGCCATTGCCGTAAATCCTGATACCAAGGAATTTGAAATTTCCTCTGCGGAAGACCTTAGGGGGCTGGCTAACTTGGTAAATGGCATTACGACAGTTAGATTTTCCGGAAAAACGATTAAATTGACAAGAGATGTTGATTTAGGAGATGAAAATTGGACTCCTATAGGGAACAATAGTTCTACCAATAATTTCTTGGGAACTTTTGATGGGCAAGGGCACATCATTTCCGGATTATCAGTTGATATTAACGCTACAGCAAGCGGAGCCAGCGCTGCAGGTGGTTTGTTTGGCTTTGTAGGAGTATTTGGCCAGAGCCCAAGCCCTGAGGGACAAATTAAAAATGTAAATATTGTTGCGTCTAAAATTAGTGTTAAAGCCTATTCCTATGCCTATGCCGGTGGTTTAGTTGGATATTACAGAAGCGAGCATCCTATATTGAATTGCCATGTAAAAGCAGATTCTATAATTTCCAAAAACTATGTTGGCGGTTTGGTTGGATATTTTGGCATTGCGTCTATAAGGAATAGCAGCGTAAGAGCAAACGTTGTGTCTCTGGACTATTGGGCCGGTGGCTTAGTAGGTTATGCAGTAGATAATAGCGGAGCCGGAAATAATAGCAAAATGGAATTCAGCGATAATTATACAAGCGGCAGCGTTCAATCTGTTGGCTCAACTCCCTATACCGGCGGCTTGATTGGTTATTTAAATAACGAAGGATTAGGCGCAAAGGCAGCCGTTGTCACCAATTGTTATTCAAGCGCAAATATTTTGTCTATTGGCGGTGATCCCTATGCCGGAGGTTTGATTGGGCGCGTGCAAAATGCAATTACAATTGACAATAGTTATTCTATTGGAGATGTTACTGCAACTGCGAAAGGTGTTACTAATTCTTTCCGTTGTGGCGGTTTGGTTGGGCAGTGGAATAGAGGTTCCAATATTTCCAATAAATCTGTGATCAGTAATAGTTACTCAAGCGGCGAAATTACGATTTTAAGAGAAGCGTCTGGTAACGGTAATTTTTATTGTGGTGGTTTAGTAGGGTATTTAATTGGCAGCGCTAGCATGACTATTTCCAATAGTTATACAAGCGGAAAAGTCACAATCAACAAAATAGCATCGGCTACAGGCACTTATTATATGGGTGGATTAATAGGAGGAGATATGGACAATAAATTAATTGAAATCACCAACAGCTATGCAGGCGGCAATGTTTTGGGCGTGAATGATGGTTCTGCCAGTAAAGTTCGTGCAGGCGGAATATTTGGCCACTATATGTATTCTGAAGGCGATCAAATTACATCCGTTTACTATAATTCGGATTCAACAAGCAAGTTTGCAGGAATAATTTGCAACTCCATGATTAATTGTGATTCTTCTACTACTACGCTGCCGGGAATTTTCGGCAAAACAGAAGTAGCTTTGAAAAAGCAAGAGACATTCTCCGGCTGGGATTTTGCGGGCACATGGGGCATAACAGAAAATAAGTTAATGCCGTATTTAAGAAGCATAAACCATGTGAGCAATGTTGATATTCAGCTTCCCACTAGAATCTATACCTATACAGGTTCGCCAATTGAGCCGAAGCCGGAAATCTGGTCAAGAAATACCGGCACGCTTTTGCAAGAAAATTTTGATTATTATTTCGTCTATGACGAAAACACATATGCCGGCAACGGAACAATGACAGTAATCGGAAAAAATGCCTACGATGGCTTATACAGAACAATACCTATTACCATACTGCCAAAAGAGTTGACCGCTTCGGGTGCGCAGGTAAAAACCAAAATTTACGATGGCACAACAAATGCGACAATAATAGGAGCAATTTTGCAAGGTGTTTGCGGCCTTGATGATGTTCATTTAATAAACCTTACCGGCACATTCGCTTCTGCCAACGCAGGCACCGGAATTTCTGTTACGCCGCATATGACTTTGGAAGGAAGCGATATTGGCAATTATTTTCTAACGCTGCCCGTGCTTACCGGAACCATAGAACCTAAAGCTTTGGCAGAAAATGCCATTGTGCCTATATTTAAGCAAATATATACCGGTGCGGAGTTAACCCCTGTAGTTGTTGTAAAAGATAACTTGCTAACTCTAATTGAAGATAAGGACTACACTGTTTCTTATACAGACAATACGGAAATTGGACCAGCTACAGTAACAGTAACCGGAATCAACAATTACACCGGCATCATAACCGCAAAATTTGAAATTTCGGATTCTCATATACCGTTTGTAGAAACTTTTGAATACGGGAGCGAATGGATTCTTGTTGGAACCTTAACGAATAAATGGGCCATAGGCACAGCTACAAGCAATGATGGTTCCTATTCCGCTTACATATCCAACAACAACGGTGTAGCAAACGCATATACCTTAACTTCTATTTCCACGGTTCATCTCTATAGGGATATAGTGTTCCCTACATCCAGCACGGATTTTCTAATGACATTCTATGCCAAAGGTTATGGCGAAGCAAGCAATGATTACATGACGCTTCGCTATTGCGCGCCAAGTGTCACTCCAACAGCCGGCACTGCCACATCCAATCTCCTGACCAACACAAACAGCACTCTTTTAGGAACATACCAAGGCATTGCCAACTGGACTTTGCAAACTGTTTCTTTGCCGGCTTCTGTTTTTAGCGGCAAAACAATGAGGCTGGTTTTCACATGGAGAAACAATGGTTCAGCAGGCACTCAGCCGCCAGCGGCCATCGATGATATAAACATTTATATCCATCCGGGTGCGGTATCCACTCCTGTTTTGGCAAGCAAAACGCATACCAGCATTGCAATAAACGCAGTTGCTTCTCCGGCAACCGGCCAAGATGTTGAATATGCCAAAAACACTACCAGCACTCCTCCAACAGGCGCAAGCTCTTGGCAAGCGGCCTTGGAATTCACCGGTCTTCTTCCGAACACGAATTATTACATCTTTGCGAGAGCAAAAGATGATGGCACTTATCCTGCGGGGCCAATCTCATTTACAATGATAGCTACAGAAAAAGCGCCTCCGGCTACAGTTCCGTTCAACGAGACGTTTGAAAGCGAAGCTAACCGCAAGAGCTGGATAATTGCGGCTGATGCCGGCCAGGCAAACCAGTGGTTTTTTGGTTCCGCAGCAAGGTATGGCGGCAGTTATGGCGCATACATATCCGAAAATAATGGTTCAGCGAATACATATAACGTAAGTTCGGAATCTGTGGCTCATATTTACAGAGATGTAACATTCCCAGCATCAACATCTGATTTTACTTTGACGTTCTATTTCAGAGGTTATGGCGAGGGTGACTTTTCGTATATGGATTATATGGAAGTGCGTGATGCCGGCACGGACGTAATTCCGCAAACCGGACTTCGGCTTGCGGATAGCAAGAGCAGGCTTTTGGGAACTTATTCGAAGGAATCTGATTGGACAGAAAAAACCATTACTTTGTCTGCATCAACTTATAGAAACACAACCAGAAGGCTTGTTTTCACCTGGGTGAATGACCATTTAGGCGGCATGCAGCCGCCAGCTGCGATTGACAACATAATCATCACTGCTCCAGATCTTCCGAGCAGCAGTTCTGCCAAACCAAGCAGCAGCTCAAGTTTGCCGAGCAGCAGTTCAAGTGTGCTGAGTAGCAGTTCAGTTGCTCCGAGTAGCAGTTCAAGTTTGCTGAGCAGCAGTTCAGTTGCTCCGAGTAGCAGTTCAAGCTTGCCGAGTAGCAGCAGTTCAGATGGAATCACAGTAAGTTTGCCAAGAATAACCATAAACAGCATTTATGCGCAAGTAACGGACAACGCCATTGTACTTGGAAACGTGCCTCAGAATGCAAAAATTGAGGTTTACAATTTGCGAGGCGAGCGAATATACTCAGCAAATCAAGAAAATCCTTTAATCATGAAAATCATGGTTCAGACAAAAGGATTGTATATTGTAAAAGCGGTTTTTGGCAGTGAAAGAAAGGTGATAAAAGTGCCGGTATCGTCATGGTAGCAAGATAAATAACCGCTAGCCTAGAGGACTTAATCAACATTTACTATAGAAATTTTGCTCCGAGCCTTTGGTGCAGGCTTTCTTAATTTCTATATTATAATTGCTATGAAAACATTTTGCAGCTTTGTTGCGGCATATTTTCATGTGTTGATGGTGGGGGCAGCTTTTATTTCAATGGTTGTTTTTAGCTATATCCTTGTTAGGGATATAGAAGATGATCATTTGAGAAAAGAAGCTGATATGCTGCTGTCTCATATGGATAGAAGCATTGCTCCCGATCAGGTTGAGCTATACAAAGACGAGGTCTTGAATATGCGCCTCGCCGATGGCGGTTTTGGAATTTTGCTCAATGACAAGCAGGAGGTGCTTATCCACCCGGATTCCAGCTTGATTGGCAAAAAAATAGACGAAGGCCGGCTTGTCCTTGAACACAACGTGGTTTTTAGCAAGGAAATGGCAAACGGGTGGGTGATAGCAGTTGCCGCGCCGGAAAAAGAGTATTACAAAAATTTAAAAATTCTGGCAGAATATATGTCCGGGCTGGGAGCGATATTTATTCTTCTTTTCGCCGTGTTTTTTGTTCGCATTATCAAAATAAATAAAACAATAGACAAGCGAATGAGAAATATGCTTGATTTAGCTCCATCCATTGGCATATGCTTTCTCAATAAAAATGCGGAGATTTTAGATTGCAATAAAAAACTTTTGGATATGTTTGCCATTTCAAGCGTAAAGGAATACAGCGAAAAATTTACTGAGATTTCGCCGAAATACCAGCCTAGCGGAGAGCGGTCGAGCAAAAAAGTGCATGAATATGTTCATAAAGCATTTGTCGAAGGGAGCGTCTGCTTTGAATGGATGCATACCAGACTTGACAAAACGCTGCAAATACCATGCGAAGTTACGCTTGTCCGGGTTGAAGATGAAGAAGATTTTATTGTAGGATACATCCGTGATTTGCGAGAGTATAAAACCATGCTGGGCGATATATGCAAAAAGACTCTTGAACTGGAATCCATGAACCACAAATACGAATCCATTCTCGATGCCATACCGCTTCCGGTTTCAGTTCAGGATTTGGATGCAAAATGGACTTTTGTGAATACGGCAACAGAGGCTCTTTTAAAGAAAAAACGTGAAGATATAATAGGTTTGCCATGTTGCTCCTGGGGGTTTAATGTTTGCAACACCGATGATTGCGCAATTGTCTGCGCAAAAATAGGGATAAAGCAAATTCGCTTTTTGCATGAAGGCGTGTCATACAAGGCAAACGTAGAATGCATAAAGGATTTGGATGGCAAAGTTACCGGCTACGTGGAAATTCTTCAGGACGTTACAGAAGTAGAGCGCATGGCAAAGGCAGAAGCAGAAAGCGCAAGCAGAGCCAAAAGCGCGTTCCTTGCGAGAACCAGCCACGAAATCCGCACTCCTATGAATGCTATTTTGGGAGTTACCGAAATTCAACTGCAAGATTCTTCGCTTCCTGTTTCAATAAGAGAAGCCTTTTTGATGATTTACAATTCAAGCAATTTGCTGCTTGGCATTATAAACAATATACTTGACTTGTCTAAAATAGAAGCCGATAAAATGGAGCTGATTTTTGCGAAATACGATGTGGCGAGCTTTATAAACGACGCAGTTCAATTGAACATAATGCAGAACAGCAGGAAAATAGAATTTGAGCTTTACGTTGACGAAAATGTGCCCTCGGAGTTGATAGGCGATGAAATACGCGTTAAGCAGATTTTGAACAATCTGCTTTCCAACGCTTTTAAATATACAAAAAAAGGCAGGGTTAAATTATCGGTTTTGTCCGAAGCCAGCGATAAAAATGGCTATACAGACCTAATTTTACATGTTAACGATACCGGGCAGGGCATGACAGAAGATCAGGTGAGTGAACTGTTTACGGAATATGCCCGCTTTAATATGGAATCCAACCGTTCTATTGAAGGGACCGGGCTGGGCATGAATATTGTGCAGCATTTGGTGCGCATGATGAAAGGCAAAATATCTGTGAACAGCGAGCTTGGCAAAGGGACAACATTTACCGTGTGCCTGCCGCAGCAAAACGCCGAAACCGGCACGCTTGGCCCAAAACGCGCTGAAAGCCTGATGCAGCTGCGTGTGCTTGATAAATCAAAAAACAAGGGTGCGCAGTTCATTCGCGAATACATGCCTTACGGCAAGGTGCTTATAGTTGACGATGTTGAATCCAATTTGTTTGTCGCAAGAGGCCTTATGATGCCCTACGGACTGACCATTGATATTGTTTCCAGCGGCTTTGACGCAATAGAAAAAATTAAAAACGGCCAGGTTTACGACATTATATTCATGGACCACATGATGCCTAAAATGGATGGTTTTGAGACTACGAAAATTATCAGAAACATGGGCTATAAAAATCCGATTGTAGCTTTGACAGCCAATGCATTGATTGGGCAGGCAAAGCTGTTTTTGGAAAGCGGGTTTGACGAGTTTGTGTCAAAACCAATCGACATCAGATATTTGAACTCCATACTCAACAAGCTAATTCGAGACAAGCAGCCGCCGGAAATTATCGCTGAGGCAAGGTTACACGGCCCCGCAAAGCCGGTTGACCAGGCTTTGGCAAAAGACAGCCTTATTCTCATGTCTGCGCAAGACGCTAAAAAAGCATTGCCGGTTTTTGAATCTGCTTTGAAAAATATAAAGGATATTTCAGACGAAGAACTGCATATGTTTGCCGTTAAAGCGCATTCCATGAAAAGCGTTTTTGCCAATATAGGCGAAAGCACGCTCTCGGAAATGGCACTTGAACTTGAAATGGCCGGAAAAAAAGGTGATAAAAATATTATTGAGTTGAAAACGCAAGGAATTATCGATGCGCTCGTTTTAATAATAAAGAAAAGCGAAGTAAGAAAAAAAACTGCGGAAACGGACTCGAATAAAGCATATTTGCGCGAGCAGTTGGAAATAATAGGAAAAGCCTGCAAAAATTATGATTTGAAAACAGCAGACAGAGCTGTTGAGATTTTGCGAAAAATGTCTTGGACAAAGGAAACCACGGATATTATCGACAGGATTGCCGAATATCTTTTGTCCAGCGATTTTGAAGAGGCGAGTTTGCTTGCAAATGGAGGAGTGAACTGAAAATGGGTATTATGAAAAGTTTTTTTTCCGGCTCGCGCCGTAATGGCGCTATTGATGCCTTGAACAAGGCAGTGGAGATATTTACGTCCCACACTGAAAAAACGTTTGAAGACGTCATGTCAAACGGCATATGTCCCATAGCCAATGCTGTTGAAGTGGACAGAGTCATTGTTTATTGCAGGTTGAAAGCAAACAGAGAAATGTTTGGGCAAGTTTACCGATGGGACAAGCAAGCCGGCGGAACTGTTCCCTTGGACGAAAATCTTAAAGTTTTGCCTCCCATTCCTGCGGTAATGCAATGGCTAGCCCTTTCTTTGAAAGGCGAGAGCATTGTTCGCAGGCTGGATAAAATGTCCAAAGAAGAAATGAATTTTGCCAATGCCTTTGGCATAAAATCAATAGCGTTGCTGCCTATTTATACGTATGGGGAATGCTGGGGCGCTATTGCGTTTCAAGATCATACCAGGCAACGTGATTTTGATGATTGCATAGATTTGCTGTATTCTGCTGCGCGCCTTTACGCCAATGCCATAATCAGGCATGATATTACGCTGGAAGCGAACAGGGCTATTGAAATCATGGAACGCCAGAAAAAAATGGCGGATGTACTGAATAAAAGCGCTGTTATGTTTGTTTCGCAAAACAAGGAAACATTTGATGAAAAAATGACTGCTGGCTTGGAATTGATTTGCGGCATGGCAAAAGTGAGCAGACTTTCCATTTGGCGCAACCATGTTTTGCCGGATGGGCTGCGCTGTTCGCAGGTGTATTGCTGGGACAAGGAAACAGGCTCAGGATCCAGCGATCCGAAGCTAGCAAATCTTTCATATGCCAAGTTTGCGCCTGAGTGGGAAGAGCTTTTAAAGCACGGCAATATAATTAACGGCCCCGTGAAAATATTGCCTGGATCTGATTTGTTTAAATACAACAGCGCATTGTCTGCGCTTGTTGTGCCGTTGTTTATTGAGAATTCCTTTTGGGGCTTTATGCTTTTTGAAGATCAAAGCCATGAGCGTTTGTTTGATGATGATTATGTTGAAATTATGCGTTCAACGGCATTTTTGTGTGCGAGTGTTTTGATTAAAACGGAAATGGAGCACATAATCACAGAGGCCAATGAACTGAACAACACGCTTATTAACTCAGCTCCCATATCCATAATTATTTTTGATGAAAATGCGCATATAATTGATTGCAACGATACAACTTTGAAAATGTTCAATTGCGAAAAACAATATTTTCAGAAGCACTTTTTTGACTTGTCCACCGAATACCAGGTGGGTGGCTTAAAATCCAGAGATAAGGCCATGGTTTTTGTAAGGCGTGCGTTGAAGGGAGAAACGGTCACTTTTGAATGGATGCATTCTTCCAAATCTGGTGAGCTGATACCCAGCGAGGTTACGCTGATTCGAGTTAATTACAGCGGCAAAACAGTTGGGTTGGGCTATATATATGATTTGCGCAACATAAAGAAAATGGAAGTGATTATAGGCGAAGCGCAAGAGAAGGCGCACAGCATAGCGGAAGCCAGCCCGTTTTCGTACATACTTTTTGATGAAGACCAGCAGGCGATTGATTGCAACGAGGCGGCATTGCAGATATTTGGCTGCGAAGACAAGCAATACTTTTTGGATAATTATTTAACGCTTTTTTCGCCTGAAATACAACCGAACGGGCAAAAGTCCGTTGAGACCATCAAGGCTATTTTAACCAAGGCGCTTAACGAAAAAAAGACGTCTTATGAATGGTTTCACCAAACGATTGACGGGGAATTGCTCCCTATGGAAAATACGCTTACTCCGCTTAAATTCAAAGACAGTAAATATGTTATTTCATTCAAATATGATTTGCGCCCGAGAAAAAAACTTATGGATGAAATAAACAGGCAGAATCAGCAACTCACTTTTAGGCTGGAGCAGCAACAACTTATATCTGAAATTTCAAAAAATTTTATTTCAGGTGGTGATTTATATGCGCTAATAAATGATGCTCTTGGAAAATTAGGGAAAAACCTGGATGTTTCCAGGATGTTCGTTTTCCATATGGATTACGAATGCTTGGACTGCCATGCAATTTATCAATGGTATAGGGATTGCTCTGCGCCAAAAGTGAAGCGTGGACCTGACTTTGATATTTTCAGCCTGATTAGCGCGATATTCCCGGAAGGCTGGCCCGAAGGCAAGGCGGTGTCCATGGTTTCGTGCGCAGATGTTTCTGCGTCCAAAGATGAAAAAATTTGCGAGCTTAAAACTTATGATGTAATGTCGTTTCTCTGCTCGCCGATTTATGTTGATGGCCATTTGTGGGGGATTCTGAGTGCGGAGCATTGTTTTGCGCCGCATGGGTGGACAGACGATGAAACTTCATTTTTCGTGATGGCATCCAGCATAATATCCGGCGCTATTATGCGCAGCATTTACGACATAAGGCTGAAGGAATCTCTTAACAAGGTTACCAGTTTAAGCAAGGCGAAAGACAACTTTTTGTCTAAAATAAGCCATGAAATACGCACTCCGATGAACTCTATTTTGGGCATAACCGAAGTTCAGTTGCGAAACGAGTCTCTTCCGTATTCAACAAGAGAAGCTTTAGGCATAATTTACCATTCGGGCGATTCGTTGCTTCGCATTATCAACGATTTGCTTGATTTATCCAAAATTGAAGAGAAAGAACTGGAAATAACACCTGCCAAATATGAAATAGCGAGCTTGATCAGCGACTCTGTGCAATTGAATATGCTGCAGGTAGAAAGCAAGCCGATTGAGTTCAAGCTTGATGTGGATGAAAATACTCCGCTGAGATTTTTTGGAGATGCGCTCAGAATAAAGCAAATACTCAACAACGTACTTTCAAATGCGTTTAAATACACGGATAAAGGCAGAGTTTCCATGTCTGTTTCCATGGAAAAAAACGAAGGCAATTATGATGTCACTCTGGTTTTTTGCATTAGCGACACCGGGCAGGGCATGACTGAGGAACAGGTGAATATGTTATTTGCCTCGGAATATTCCAGATTTGACATGGTCAGCAATCGCTTGATTGAGGGCTCAGGGCTAGGCACGGCCATTGTGCGGCATTTGCTCAGCATTATGGATGGCGATATTTCTGTTAAAAGCGAGCTAGGCAAAGGTTCTTCATTTACAATTCGCATACCGCAAAAAACGGCAGGGCCGGAAGTTTTAGGTCAGGAGCTTGCGGAAAATTTGCGTAAATTCCGTGCGAGAAATTATCTGCAAATAGAAAAATCGCAAATTATTTACGATCCAATGCCGCATGGAAAGATTTTGATTGTTGATG
>WQTK01000310.1 GCA_009786285.1 Candidatus Fibrimonadales bacterium
GGAAGCTTTCAGATATTTTCCGGAAAATAGCGAAAATGAAATTCGCCCGCCGTTTTTCCACGATACCGATCGCATAATACACTCAAAAGCCTATACAAGGTATATAGACAAAACACAGGTTTTTTATCTGTGCGAGAATGACAATCTTACGCACAGGGTGCTGCACGTTCAGCTTGTTGCCAAAATTGCGAGAACAATCGGGCGAGTTTTGAGATGCAACGAAGATTTGATAGAGGCTATGGCCTTGGGCCACGATGTTGGGCACACTCCGTTTGGACATACCGGGGAGAGGTTTGTTTCTGCCTTTTTAAAGGAAAAAAAAGAGGGTTGCTTTAGCCACAATGCGCAGAGCTTCAGATTGTTGCACGAGATTGAAAAAAAAGAAAGCAAAGAGCGCATAAATTTATGCGTTCAAACTTTGGACGGCATTCTTTGCCACAACGGTGAATGGCTTGTTGAAGAATATCGAAGCTACCCGGAAAAAACAAAGGAAATGCTTTTTGAAGAATATCAAAAATGTCTTTTTGACGAAAAGCAAACAAAAAATTTGCGCCCAATGACGCTAGAGGGCTGCATAGTGCGGGTTTCCGATGTTATAGCTTACATAGGCAGGGACATTGAAGACGCGATTGCCGTAAACTTGATAAAAAGAGAGGAGATACCGGCCGATATCAGAGAGGTTCTCGGGAATTCAAACAAGTTTATAGTAAACTCCCTTGTTTTAGACATAATAAACAACAGTTTCGGGAAAAAATACATAGCTTTTTCAAGGGATGTGTTCAAAGCTTTGGACAATCTTAGAAACTGGAATTACGCAAATATTTACAACAGTCCCAAAAAAATGTCTGAAGACGACAAAATCCAGGCCATGTTCAACTCGGTGCTGAATTCTCTTTTAACGGAACATTTAAGCGGAAACATCAAATTGCAATACGAAAAGTGGAAAAGCGAGCAGAGTGCGGGATATTTCAAAGAAACCGGCCCGGCCCGCATTGCCGCAGACTATCTTTCCGGCATGACGGACGACTTTTTGATGATTTCATACAAGGAGCTTGTTGTGCCAAAATCGTTTGGGTTTAGCTTGGGGTGATGTGGAAAAATTATTCTTTATTCTTATTTTCTGCGCTATAGCACACAGCGCAGAGCCTAAGGTTATTCTCAGAGAAGGCCAAGCATTTGCCGGGTTTAATTTGGAGCAGGGTAAATTGCCATGCAAAAAAGATTATCCATGTCTGTTTTTTCACAAAGACAGCGACAGTTTAAGGCTTATTTTAAACGGAAAAAGCATTAGAATTGCATATAAAAGCGATGATAAAAATAAAATGCCTTTTCCAAAGAATTTCAATATTCTGGACAGGCAAGAGAAAGCCGAGATTGTGATGGACTACAGAGAATTTTTCAAAAGCGAGTTTGCCCTTATGCTGCAAGCATTCGTTTACACCACTCCTGAGATTTTTGATTGGGATGTTGAAAAGTTCAAGGCCGTGCAGAACACATATTTGATTTCGGAACGGGAATTGTACAAAATTTTTGAATCCGGCAAGCCGCCGGAATTTTACACAGTCTTTAGAATTAAGTGCGACAAAGGAGAAGTTGCCAGCTTTGAGAGCGATGGCAAGGGCGGGTTTTATTTGGAAGTAGAATGAAATTTAATTTCTACATTACCCCTAATGTCCGGCACGCTTTACATTGTCAGCACTCCAATAGGCAATCTGGAAGACATAACTTTCAGAGCAGTTAGAATATTAAAAGAAGCTTCGCTTGTTTTGGCGGAAGACACCCGGCATAGCAAAATATTGCTCGACCACTTTGGCATAACGGCAAAAATGGAAAGCTACCACGATTTCAACAAAGAACAGGCAACTCCAAAATACTTGGAATATTTAAAAAACACAGGAGACATAGCCCTTGTGTGCGACGCAGGAACACCCGGCATAGCAGACCCGGCTTTTAATTTGGTAAGAGCCTGCAAAGCGGAAAACATTCCCGTTAGAGCCATACCCGGAGCCAATGCCTTGCTAACCGCGCTGGTAGCAAGCGGCTTTGCAACGGACAGATTCAGGTTTGAAAACTTTTCCCCAAAAAAGAGCGCGCAAAGAAAGCACTTGCTGCAAAAACTCAAAAATGACGCAAACAGCACCTTGATATTTTACGCAAGCCCGCACAATCTGATTAAATTTTTAGGCGAAATAAAAGAGGTGTATGGCGAAGCAAAAGTAGCCTTGATGCGAGAGTTGACAAAAAAATTCGAAGAACACTTAATAGGCACCCCAACAGAACTTTTAGAACACTACAAAAACAAAACCCCAAAAGGCGAGTTCGTACTATTAATAGATAAAGTGGAGAGTTGAGAGTTGAGAGTTGAGAATTATAATTCAAAATTGAATGCTTTTTTGTTAAAATCAAAAGAGTTAAAATTTGCATATTTAAAAAAACTCTCAACTCTCAACTCTCAACTCTCAACTAAATATTTAACTCTTATATTAACCACAATCCTAGCCTCCTGCGCTACTGTGGTTCCTCCATCCGGCGGGCCGGAAGACAAACTGCCTCCCAGAATCAGCGGAACAACGCTTGCGCCAAATTCAATAAACCAAAGCACTAATTTGGATTTGACTTTGCAGTTTGACGAATGGATAGACAAAAAATCATTGACCGGCGCAGTTGCTATTTCCCCGCCAATTTCCGGCAGATTGCAATTGAAAGCCGATGGCAGCAAACTTCGCATTTATTCAACCGAGCCTCTGGATTCAAACACAACATACACACTCACCGTAACTAACACTATAAAAGACTTGCGAAACAATCCGCTGGAAAAACCTTTTCAAATTTTATTTTCCACAGGAAATTTTTTGGACAGTTTAAAAACTGATTTTTCCGTGCAGCTTCACGATTCTTTGACAAGAAAAAAGAATTTTCCCGTTGTAGCGTTTTATCCTATCGGCAAAATTCGCATGAATAAAAATTACTTGGGAAAGTTCAGGGATTCTGCTTTGGTTGCGGAAGCAGACACAATTCCAAGAGTTACAAAGGAAATTCCTCAATACATAGCTCAAACAGACAGCCTTGGAAACGGAAGTTTGCAGGGAATGCAGGCTGGCTTGTATTTAGCTGTGGCCTTTTTGGACGGGAATAAAAACCAAAGGCTTGACGCAGAGAGCGAAATAGCCGGAGTCGCAGAGTTCCCGTTTGAATTAAATGAAGAAAAGAAACTGCTTCGCTTTTCGCTCGGAGATTTGGACACTTCTTCTTTAACTCTTGACGCTGTTTCTCAAAGGGGCAACAGCGAAATTGAATTCTCATTTTCTCGGCACATTGTTTTGGATTCCCTGAACTGTTTTTTTGCCACGTCAAAAGACACGCTTTCCCCTTCTGGCTTTTATGCAGAGCCAAACAGCAAAAATCCGGTGTTGTTATTTGATAATTTGAAAAACGATAGCCTTTACTCGGCAAACTGCCTTTACGCTAGAGACTCTTTGGGAAGAACATTAGACACAGCGCGCGCTTCCGCAAAATTCAGGTTCAAAAAAATCCCGGAAAACGAAGCTGTTCCAACGGTTATTTCAAAAATTGAACCATCAAGAGGAACAGACGATATTTTGCCGGGCACGCCGATAAAATTATTTTACAACCATCCTGTTTCCGCAGACACTTTGGCATTTCGCTTGTATGTGAATGAAGACAGTGTTAATGTGGAAGTTAAACAGGCAAATGCCGTGAGCTTGGAAATTTCTGCTAATCCGGCATGGGTAACTGATGCGAAAATCAAGCTTGCGCTGGTGGAAAAGGATTCTGTTGTAGACACTTTGTACAGGGAAAAAATCCTGTCGCAGTTCAGCACCATATCCAGATTGAAGCTTGCCTCGCTAAAAGGCAAAATTCCGGATGGCAATGCCTCTACGGTAGTGGTTTTGCAGGAAATAGTTATTCGCAAATTGCCTAAGACGACAATGAAGAGCCTGGGCAAGGAATGGAAGGCGCAGTGCGATGCTTCCGGCAACTTTGAATTCAGGGGCTTGCCCAAAGGCTCTTACAAGCTTATGTATTTCAAGGATTTGAACGGAGACGGGCGTTTAACCTCCGGTTCAATTTATCCTTTGCAAGCCGGCGAGCCTTGGGGCGCGCCTGAAGAAGAGCTAACGCTTGATTCGGGGGAGAATATTTTCTAGTTTCCCCTTATGGCTGCAGCTCTTAATTTAATATGGTTTTTGCCCGTGCTAACGGTTTTCATCAGTTTGATTATACCCAGGCAGCAAAGCCAGACTATAAAGATGTTCCACGCTATTTCTGCGTTTGCCAATATGGCATTGTGCGTATTTTTCACAGTTAAGATTTATGGGCTGGCTATGAGCGACATCCAATATGTAACGGACGTAGCTTGGCTGCCTGCTTTGGATATAAGGTTTGTGATAGGCGCAGACGCTCTTTCTATTCTTATGTGCGTTTTGGCTTCCATAATAGTTTTCACCGGCATTTTGATGAGCTGGAATGTTGAGCGGCCAAAAGAGTTTTTAGCCATGATTCAAATTTTAGGCACCGGAGTGTTTGGCGTATTTCTGAGTTTTGATCTGTTCCTGTTTATGATATTTTACGAAATTGAGGCTCTGGTGATGTATCTTATGATAGCAGGTTGGGGAACAGGGCGAAAGGATTATTGCGGAAAAAAGCTAACACTTACGCTTGCGCTGGGAAGCGCGTTTGCGTTGATTGTAGTTATTGCCATGTATTTTGAGGGAGGAATTCACAGTTGGGATATTCGCGATCTTGCGAATGTGACTTTTTCGGAGACTTTTCAATTTTGGGCGTTCCCGCTTTTGTTCATAGGTTTTGCGATTTCCGGTTCTCTGTTTCCGTTCCACAACTGGAGCCCTGATGGCCATAGCGCGGCGCCAACGGCGGTATCCATGTTTGCAGCCGGAGTTATGATGAAAATGGGTACTTACGGTTGCTTGCGTGTTGCAATGTATTTGATGCCGGAGGGAGCAAAATTCTGGTTGCCCTATATAGTGTGGCTTGTTCTGTTCAATGTGGTTGCCGCAGCGTTTATAGCGATTAGGCAAAAAGATTTGAAATATATAATAGCGTATTCCTCTATTTCTCATTTGGGGCTTATATTCCTAGGTTTGTGCGCAGCTAATTTGATTTCCATAAAGGGAGCGAGTTTGCAAATGCTTTCGCACGGATTTTTGACCGGTTTGTTCTTTGCCTGCATTGGGATGATTTACGGCAGAACGCATACGAGAATGGTTGACGAGATGGGTGGCTTGATGAAAGCCATTCCGCTTATAGGGGTTTGCTTTGTGATAGCTGGTTTTACCGGCCTTGGCTTGCCGGGGCTTAGCGGGTTTGCCGCAGAGCTTCCGATTTTCATAGGTTCTTGGTATAGCGAAAGCATTGATGTTAAGATAGTGACTGTTTTGGCGATTCTTTCCATTACCACGACTGCGGTTTATGTTTTGCAAGCTACGAACAAGATGCTTAACGGGCCGTTGAATGCGAAATTTGAGGTTTTGCCCAAGGTTACCATGCCGGAAAAGATTGTTTTGGGCATATATCTAGTTTGCATTATTGGAATGGGTGTTTGCCCCGGCTGGATTTCCGGCTTTTTAGACACAAGCCTGCAGCCTATTTTTGCGAATATGGCAAGGTGAGTTGTTAAAGAAGTTAATCAAGCCTTTTTACGTCTTTTTCTCTGAAATTTCACGGCAAACCTGTGGGCTTCGTCCCTGATTCTCTGCAAAAGCTGCAAAGCCGAGTTGCTGCGCTTTAGCAAAATCGACTGCCTTTCTCCGGGAAAAACAATTTCCTCCAAACGCTTGGCAAGCCCAATAACAGGAATGCTCGTCAAATGAAATTCCCTAAGAACCCCATACGCCACCTCAACCTGGCCCTTTCCACCGTCTATTACAAGCAAATCCGGAAAATTCCCATTCTCTTTTTGCAAACGAGTTAGCCTGCGTGTCAAAACTTCGCGCATACTTGAATAATCATCGCCGCCCATCGCTATTTTAATTATATATTTCCTGTAATCGCTTTTGCTCGGATGCCCGTTCAAAAAGCGAACCATGCTCGCCACCGGTTCTGTTCCTGCCAAATGGGAAATGTCAAAACACTCAATGCAAAACGGAGGCGATTTTAAATTCAATTCCTTTTGCAATTCAAAAATGCTTCGATTCATCTCATCGTATTTAATGCGGTTAGTCTCCGATTCAACCAAAAGCATTTCCGCATTCGCATTCGCTATTCGCAAAAATCCTTTTTTAGCGCCAACCATAGGAATTTTCACCGAAATTTTGCGCCCTTTTAATTGCTGAAGAAACGCTTCAAAAGCATCAAGCTCTTTTCCGAGCGAAAACTCCATTACAATCTCGTTTGGCAAATTTTCTTTTTCAATTCCCAAATACCATCTAGGCAAAAATTCCGAGAGAATTTCCGGAGCTTCCTGCTGCAAAGGGTTTTCCAAATAGAAATGCCGCCTGTCGTATAAAATTCCGTTTCTGTATTCAATTATCACAACGGTAGCTATTTCCTTTGCTCTGCAAATCGCAATCACGTCAAGGTTCAAATCCGTTTCATTTGCCTTGTCCGCTTCTTGTTTTGCAAAAGCGCTATGCACCGCATGAATCTGGTCTCTTAATTTTCCTGCGTCTTCAAAGCGCATTTCTGCGGAAGCATTTTGCATTTCATTTTCCATTTCCTCCAAAAGCTCATTGCTTTTGCCTTCCAAAAGCCTTCTTGCGCCATGCACACTTTTCATGTACCTTTCTTCGCTTACCATTTTATCGCATGGGGCGCAGCATCTTCCTATGTGGAAATTAAGGCAAGGACGAATTTTTTTCTTAATCGGAAATGTCAAATTGCATTCTCTTAAGCGAAACACCCTTGGCACCAGGTCTAAAAGCAATCTCATATAACGGGAATTTATAAAAGGTCCAAAATAGAGGTTATTGTCATCTTGCGTGTGGCGTGTTATTTTCAGCCGGGGAAATTTTTCCTGTGTTGTAAGCATAAGGTACGGAAAGTGTTTGTCGTCTTTTTGGCGGACGTTGTAATATGGTCGGTGCTTGGTTATCAAATTCGCTTCCAAAATCAGGGCTTCGGCTTCGTTTTCCGTTATTATCCATTCTATGTCTGCTATGTGCGGCAGCATTAGTGATGCGGCTCTGTGCCCGGCTTTTTCTTTGCCGTCAAAATAGCTGCGAACTCTTTTGCTTAAACGTTTGGCTTTGCCTATATATATAATTTCCCCTTGGAAATTCTTCATTTGGTAAACTCCGGGTTTGGCCGGCAAGCTTTGCAAACGATTCTGTAACCCCTCAAGCATAAGGTTAATTTAGAAATTTTCTACATTTACCCATATGTCCGATACCATTCAAGCTCAAACTCCAACACCCGGCGTTGCGCCGGCAGTGCCTGCTAAACAATACGATGTTCAAGAATTGCTCACCCAAATGGTGAAAATGGATTGCTCGGACTTGCACTTCACTTCGGGAGTCCCGCCCTTGGTTCGCTTGCACGGCAAGCTGCAACCGCTTGGCGAAACAAAATTGAACCCTAAAGAAACCATGCGAATTGCCTATAGCCTTATGAACGAAATGCAACGCAAATCTTTTGAGCAAAACAAAGAATGCGACTTTTCATTCGGCATAGCTAACCTCGCCAGGTTTCGCGCCAACGCTTACCTGCAAAGAGGCTGCGTTGGCCTTGCGCTCCGCATAATTCCCATACGCATCAAAACATTTGAAGAACTTGGGCTGCCAAAGATAATGGCGGAGTTCACAAAGCGCCCGTCCGGCCTGGTGCTTGTAACGGGAGCTACAGGAAGCGGCAAATCAACAACCCTTGCCGCAATGATAGATAAAATAAACAAAGAACGGCATGAACACATTATAACAATAGAAGACCCTATTGAGTTTTTGCATACCCACCAGAACTGCATGGTAAACCAAAGAGAAGTAGGCAACGACACTTCCAGCTTTGCCCAAGCGCTTAAAATGGCGCTTCGCCAAGACCCGGACGTTGTGCTAATAGGCGAAATGCGCGACACGGAAACAATGCGAGCGGCCCTAACCATTTCCGAAACAGGTCATTTGGCGTTTGCAACCCTGCACACGAACTCAACCGTTCAAACCATAAACCGCATAATAGACGCATTTCCTAAAGGCGAACAGCAAACCATCAGAACACAGCTTTCATTCGTGCTTCAAGGCGTTATTTGCCAAACCCTTATCCCCAAGCTTGGCGGCGGACGTGTTATGGCTTATGAAATAATGAATATTCTTCCTTCAATCCGCGCCTTGATTAGAGACGACAAAGTTCATCAAATAGAATCTATAATTGAAATCAGCCAAAAATTCGGAATGAATACCATGAACATGAAACTAGCTGATTTGGTTATAGCAAGGCAAATAGACCGCCTTGTAGCTATGGGCAGGTCATCTAATCCGGAGAATTTGGAAAAATTATTGCTTGAAAGAGAATTAAGACAAGGGGGAGCGAGATAAATGCCTGTTTATCGATACAAAGCCGTTTCCAGCACCGGGCAAAATTTTGACGGGCAGTTGGAAGCAAAAGACATTGAAGATGCCCGCAGCATGCTTATTCGCCGGCATTTGACAATCCAGAGCATAAAAAAGAAACCAACAGAAATAAAGCTTCCAACCATAGGCTCCGGAATAAAATCAAAGGAAATCGCCAGATTCACAAGGCAATTCTCCGCCATGAGCAACGCAGGCTTGCCTATAATCCAGTCGCTTACTATTTTGGAAGAGCAAGCTGCGAATCCCACATTGAAAAACGTTATACACAAAGTTACGCAATCCATTAACGGCGGCTCTTCCCTCGCAGATGCCCTTGCGCTGCACCCGAAAGTATTTGACCGGCTTTATGTTCACATGGTGGCTGCCGGCGAAGCAGGCGGCATTCTAGACGGCATTCTGCTAAGGCTTGCGGAATACCAAGAAGCAAACGAAAGATTAAAGAGAAAAGTTAAAAAAGCCATGACATACCCTGCGATGATAGCAATAGTAGCCACGCTTGTTGTGATAATAATGCTGACTTTTGTTATTCCGCAATTCACAAGCATATTCAAAGACGCAGGCATTTCCCTGCCTTGGCCAACCAGAATGGTTATGGGCATATCCGATGTTATCAGAGATAGTTTCCTAATTTGGATAACAGCTCTTATAGCTTTTATAGTGACATTCAAGTATTTGCTGAAAATCCCAAAGTTTCGATTAAAATTTGATGGCTTCATGCTGAAAACGCCGCTTTTTGGCGATTTGATGACCAAATCAACCATAGCCCGCTTTTCCCGCACGCTTGGCACGCTTTTAAACGCAGGCGTTGCGATTACAGACGCTTTGACCGTAACTGCTAAAACCGCAGGCAATACCAAAGTTGAGCAATCCATAATGTACATTCAACGCTCAATATCCGGCGGAAAACCCATAGCAGACCCAATGACCGAAACGAAAATTTTTCCGCCCATGGTAATTCAAATGACTGCGGTAGGCGAAAGAACGGGCGGTCTTGGAAATATGTTAATAAAGGTGGCGGATTTTTACGATGAAGAGGTTGATGCGGCAGTTGATACTTTGACATCCATGATAGAACCGCTTGTAATAGTGCTCCTCGGCGGATTCATAGGGTTTATACTTGTAGCAATGTATATGCCAATGTTCAGCCTGTCCGATGCTGTACAATAAGAGGTTATTTTGGATTATATTTCTCCAATAGGAGTTTTGCGCATAGAAGTTTCCGAAAGGGGCTTGTGTGCGATAAGGTTTCTGGCGCATGAGCAAACGCTTGGCCAGTTAGCGCAAAAAGTTCCTCAAAGCGAGAACGCAAGGAATTGCATGGCTCTTTGCGTCTCTGCTCTGAACAGCTATTTTGCCAAGCAGTGGGGAGCGTTTAACCAGCTTCGCTCAAAAATTCTTTTAGACTTGAAAGGCACTGCTTTCCAAAAAAAAGTTTGGGGAATAATCTACTCTCTCCCTAACACATACCCAATTGTCAGCATAAGTTATTCGGAGCTTGCATCGCTCTCCGGCAGGCCAAAAGCCGTTAGAACTTGCGCAAGCATTTGCGGGCAAAACACCATTCCAATTTTAATACCATGCCACAGAATCATAGCTGCAAACGGCAAGCTCGGAGGCTACTCAGACGGCTTAACCAGAAAATCCTGGCTCTTGTGGCACGAAGGCATAATAACGAAAGGCTCAAGCGTTTTGCTGCAGCAACCGCCGCAAGCCAGGTGACAATGAAAAATGTAAACATATGTTTGCAAAACGAAAATACTGCACATTTGTTCAGTATTTTTTTACTATATTTTGTGCTGACAAAACCAAAAGGAAGGCAATATGTCTAAAAAAGCAGCAAGCAAGGAAAGCAAAAGCACGCTTTCCCCGGAAAAGGCAAGGGCGGTGGAAGCCGCAGTTGCGCAAATAGAAAAGAACCACGGCAAAGGCGCCATAATGACGCTTGGCAAGGAGCCCGTAGCGGAAATTCCTGTAATATCAACGGGATGCATACAATTAGACATCGCCCTTGGAGTTGGAGGAATTCCAAGAGGCAGAATCATTGAAATTTACGGGCCGGAATCTTCCGGCAAAACAACGCTAACTTTGCACTGCATAGCAGAAGCGCAAAAGGCAGGCGGGGTAGCGGCATTTATAGATGCCGAGCATGCGTTTGACGCAAGTTATGCCCGCAAGCTCGGAGTGGACATAGAAAGCTTGCTGGTTTCCCAGCCAGACACCGGCGAACAAGCGCTAGATATATGCGAAACCTTGGTTCGCTCCGGAGCCATAGACCTTGTTGTTGTGGATTCCGTGGCAGCACTTGTGCCACAAGCGGAAATCAACGGCGAAATGGGCGATAGCCACATGGGTTTGCAAGCCAGGCTTATGAGCCAGGCTCTGCGCAAATTAACCGGGCTGCTCAGCAAATCAAACACTGCTTTGATTTTCATAAACCAGCTTCGCATGAAAATAGGCGTTATGTTCGGCAACCCGGAAACAACAACGGGGGGCAACGCGCTCAAATTTTACGCAACGCAGCGTTTGGATATTCGCCGGGTGAGCACCATAAAAGAAGGAGAAAATTCAATTGGCAACCGAACCAAAGTCAAGGTTGTGAAAAACAAGGTCGCGCCGCCTTTCACCCAGTGCGAATTTGACATTCTTTACGGACAGGGAATTTCAAAGGAAGCTTCCATACTGGATTTGGCGGTTGATTTGGAATTCATTCAAAAAAGCGGCTCGTGGTTCTCCTATAATGGCGAAAGAATAGGCCAAGGCCGCCCGAACGTCCTTCAATATTTAAAAGACAATCCGGAAATTTCAAAGGAAATTGAAAAGAAAATCCGTGAGCACAAAAAAGACATTGAAGTGTTCAGCAATTCGGTAGAAGAAGCGGAAAGCGATGAATAGCAGGTTTTTCGCAATTTTTTTCCTGATGGGCATGGCTTTTGCCCAAGAGTTGCCTAATGCGGTTCTCCCGGTAAACGGCGCGGTTCCGCAAGGCTTTTACAAAGCCGGCATTCGCTATGGCGAAGCGCAAGGCGATTCTCTTTACATAAGATGGTCTCGCGCGGCAGATGCCGATACTTTTTGGGTTTATAAAGCTGGATCAAGCTTGCAATACATAACAAATTCAAATACAAGAACCGTATGGTATAGCCAGCCGCTCGCATACGAAAGAAGAATGGCTGTTCACCATCTGAAAGAATATATTTTTGACAGCCCCATTAGATTCAATGACTTGGAGAGCCTCTCTAAAAATCGAAATCCCATATTATCAGGGAAAAGCTTTCACGAATATTTTATGAGATAAAGCTCATCTGTTGTCGTTTCTGCTTTCATCAACCCACCATGCGTAGCCAAGGGGTTCCAGCTTGTTTTTGGCGAAAGATTCGGCAACGGATTTCCCATCGAAATAGCCAATTCTAACTCTGTAATAAGTTCCCATTAGCCCTGCCGGGTTGTTAACCTCTGCGTGATATGCGTTTATCCCTTTGTCGGACATTTTTTTAATCAGAGAGAATGCGGAGGCTTTGCTTGGGAAAACCGCTATTTGTATGGTGTACTTGCCGGAGCTAAGTTGGTCTGATGCCCTAGCAGCAGAAGCTGGAGCTGGAGGGGAGACAACATATGCTGGCGCTGGCGCAGCAGGTGCCGGTGCGGCAGGTACAGGCGCAGCAGCAGGTACAGGTGCCGGTGCGGCAGGCTCTGTGTTCTCTACAGGCGGCAGAAGAGGCTCTTCCGGGGCTTGTTCAGCTTGCAGCGGCGGCGGCAATGGAATAGGAAGCGCTTCTTCATTGCACGCAAAAAAGAAAACTGAAGATACAACTGTGGCTGCCAAAGCAAAAATCTTTCTCATAATAAACTCCGTGAGTTTAAAAATATAGAAAATTGATTTCTACATTAAATCTGTGCGTCGCCTATTTTTTTTAACATTATTGCTGGCCAGCCTTGCGTATTCCGGCGAGTATTGGCATATAGAAAAAGGGGCGAGTACCATGAAAATTCTTTCCATGCCAACCGAGCCCAGGCAAGCAGCGCTTGCGGGAGCTGGCATAGCAAGCCCTGCAAACGCAGGCGAAGCCATGAGAAACCCTCTTGCTGGGGCAGTTGCGAATACTCCTGTTTTAAGCTTTTCCCGCACGGAATTTTCAGATTTAACAGGCGCAAGCAGAGTATCTTTGCTTGCAGGCTCGGTTTTTGGAAGCTGGCATTTAACCGCCGGGATAGAATCGCTAAACTACGACAAAATTGAGGGCTACACAGAAGACGGCCTAACGGCAGAAGGGCTTTCCTTTACTGCGGGAACAATGGCTACACAGTTGGGAATAGCGAGAAACTTCAGTTCCATGAGCGCAGGCTTAACTGCCCGCTACGCAAACCAGAACATAGATGACTACCATATGCAAGGGCTTTTGTTTGACGGCGGAGTTAAATATAATTTGCTGAAAAATTTTGCGTTTGGGGCCATTTTCAATAATTTAGGCTGGATTTTTTCAGATTCAAAAGAAATCGCGCCTCTTTCGGTACAAGCCGGCATAACTGCGAGTTGTGCGTTGCCTTTAGGCTTTAGCGGTGCTGTTTCCGCAGATTTATACAAAAGAAACGACTCTGCGGAGGAACTGCGCACGGGTTTGGAAATTATGTACGAGGAATTGTTTTCCGTACGCTTTGGTTACTATGATGCTTTGAGCATGGGTTTTGCAGTAAAATTCAGTTCTATAGCTATTGAATATGCTTACCAAAACAGAGATGTTTTGGAAGCAAACCACATTTTCGGAGTGAGTCTTTATTTTTAACCAACATTTACTATATTTCTAATATGAATAACAAAGCGCTTTTGCCTCTAAAAACTGCCTACAATGTGGCTATGAGTTTTATAGAGAACGAATCTATGAAAAAGAAACCCAGCCCCATAGGCTCGGTTCCTTGGAAAAATCTGAAAAGCGAACTAAACTTTTTAGACAAGAAAAAATCAGACAGGGTTTTGAATTGGCTAATAGAAAATTGGCCTCCGCATGCAAGCTATGCCATGCCGTATTTGGATGAAAATGAAAGAAACTCTTTTGATTCCGATGCCTATCGCCTGCTTCTTCGCTCTTACAGAACGGGAATGGTGTCTGAGCGTTTTATAGAAGACATAATTGTTCGAGGCGCGGACTGCGACGGTTTGCATTTTTCAAAAGACTTCTTGCACAATTGCCTGGCGAAATTCTGGGAAGATTCCATGCAAGAAATTCCGCAATCTTCTATACAATGATAAAAATCATAGGCGGCGGACTGGCCGGTTGCGAGGCTGCTTTGCAGCTTGCTTGCAGAGGTTTTGAGGTTGATTTATATGAAATGCGAAAAGGAGGAGCGCAAACTCCGGCGCATAAAACGGATAACTTGGCAGAACTGGTTTGCAGCAACAGTTTTAAAGGAACGCAGTCTACAAGCGCGCATGGACTTTTGAAAAACGAACTCAAAACACTTGGCAGCTTTCTTTTGCAAGCAGCGGAAAAAGCAAGAGTTCCCGCTGGAGAATCGCTTAGCGTGGATAGAGAAATGTTCAGCAAAGAAGTTGAGCGTTTAATTGCGGAAAGCAAAAAAATAACCTTGCACCCCAAGGAATGTGCCGAGCTTGCTTCCGAAGCTCCAACGCTTATAGCCGCAGGCCCGCTTTGCAGCAACGCTCTTGCCGAGCAAATAAAAGAACTGACAGGTGGCGAATTTTTGCGCTTTTTTGACGCAATAGCTCCGGTTATAGACAGCGATTCCATAGACTATTCGCAAGCATTCGCAATGAACCGGCATGAGAAAGGCGAAACTGCGGATTTTATAAACTGCCCGCTGGACAAAGAAACTTATTTGGAATTCGTAAAAAGGTTGCAGGAAGCAGACAGCCTAGAGGAAAAACCTTTTGAAAAAAAAGAATTGTTTGAAGGCTGCCTGCCAGTTGAAGAAATGGCCCGCCGGGGAACAGACACCCTGCGCTTTGGCCCAATGCGCCCGGTTGGCTTGGGCAAGCACTACGCAGTTATACAGCTTCGCGCAGAAAACGCTCAAAAAACTCTTTACAATATGGTGGGCTTCCAGACGAGGCTCAAATGGAATACGCAAAAAGAGATTTTCAGGCTTGTGCCTGCGCTAAAAAACGCCCAATTTGCCCGCCTAGGCTCCATGCACCGCAACACCTTCATACAAAGCCCCAAATTATTGGACAACACGCTAAAATTTAATTCAAATATTTGGTTCGCAGGGCAGATTACCGGAGCGGAAGGTTACACGGAAGCCATAGCCACAGGGTGGTACGCCGCTTGGAACATGGCGAATGCCTTGCAAAACAAAACTCCCGACCTTCTCCCTCAAGGGTCATGCATAAGAGCTTTGGTTGAAGCCATAACTGCTCCAAACGAGGATTTTCAGCCTATGAATTTCAACTTTGGCTTGTTGCCTCGCCCTGAAAACCTGCGCAAAAGCGAGAAAAAAGATTTTTTAATCAAACAGAGCCAAAAAAATTTAATTATATTTATATAATGCTGCCGGAAGAATTGAGTCTATTTTTACGGAAACGTAAAGACAAAGTTTTTATATACGCTTGGGAATATTTCACAAGGCGCATACATGACGAGTTGGTTCGCTCTGTTATAGAAGAATCTCCGTTTCTTTATGTGGAAGTCAGTTTTAGCATTATTCAGCGGGAACTTTCTGAGAGCAATGACCGATTGAATTTTTGGGACAATTTTGTCAATGTGCTTTCAACGCAAAAGCGGCACAGCGATTTGTGCGGTTTTTTAAGGAACGATGAAGGGATAGCCTTTTTATTTGTAAACTCGGTTGACAACAATCCTGCCTGGGACAGATTTTGCGCAGAAATAGAAGCCAAAACTTCTTTTGATATGCGAAAGTGGGAAGGAATAATATATACAGCATATCCGCCAAAGGAGTTTTTTAAAACTTGAAAGTTCTGCTAATCACTTCTGTTTACCCGCGATTTGAAACTGACTTGGAGGTTCCTTGGCTGCGTACCTCTGTTTCGTTTTTGAAAAACGCCGGTTGTGAAATTGCCGTTGTAGCGCCTTCGTACATGGGTCTTAAAAGCCATGAAATAGACAAAGTTGAAGTACATAGATTCAGATATGCTCCGGCTAAATTGGAGTTTTTAACGCACGATGAAGGCGCGCCGTCTAAAATGGCGAGAAACCCTTTTCTGCAACTTTTAGCTATTCCCTATATAATTTTGGGTTCGTTTTTTACGCTCAAAGCTTGCCGTAAGTTCAAGCCGCAAATAATTCACGTTCATTGGCCGTTTCCGCATGGTTTTTTGGCGTTTTTCGCAAGAATCTTTTACAAAGCGCCGATAGTTTTGACCTTTTACAGCGCAGAGCTTTTGCTAATGCGCAAGAAAAAATGGATTAAGCCTTTCCTTAAATTTTTTATAAAACATGCAGACTCTGTTATTGCGATCAGCGGTTTCGCTGCAAAAACCGTGGAAAAAATTTACCCTCGCAAAATTGAAATTTTGCCATACGGCTCAACTTTCAGCGGGTTGCCGCAAAAAAACACGCCAACGTCCGTGTTCAGAATTTTATTCGTAGGGCGGCATATTGAGCGCAAAGGCATTGAATATTTGATTAAGGCGGCAGATTTTCTTGACAAGGAAAAATTTCAAATTCGCATAGCCGGCGTTGGCGATTTAACAGAAAAATTAAAACAGCAAGCATCTGAGCAGGTTGTGTTTTTGGGCAAATTATCTAACGAAGATCTTGAAAAAGAATATCAATCAGCAAACTGTTTTGTTTTGCCGGCAATTGTTGATTCCAAAGGCGACACTGAGGGTTTGGGTGTAGTTTTGATTGAAGCTGTGGAATACGGCTGCCCAATAATTGCGAGCGATGTGGGCGGAATACCTGATGTTGTAATAGACCGAAAAACGGGTTTGCTTGTTCCGGAAAAAAATCCCGAGGCATTGGCGGCAGCGATAAAAGAGCTTGCTGAGAACGAGGGTTTGCGAAAAGAACTTGTGGAAGGCGCAAAGGAGCATGTGAAAAGGTATTTTTCGTGGGATGCAATTATTGAAAAGCAGATGGGGGTGTATGGGAGGCTTTTTTCTTGATTTGTAGTTTGATTTGTAGTTTGGTTTGTGTGGTTGGTTTGCGGAAGGTAAATTTTTCCTTTCTTCAAGATGCGGTTGGCGGTGGTGAAATATTGAAAATAAACAGCTAATTTTTTCTATATTATGCGACAAAACAAGGCCTCGGAATATAGCTCAGCCTGGTAGAGCGTCTGCTTCGGGATTTGCCCAATCCATTTTCTAGCAAGCCCTGTAAATTATCAGCCTTGGGGCCGCGAATTCGCAAGCCATCGGATGGGGAAAATTTTCAAAAGCGAAACTAAAAGCCGTTTTTAATCTCTCAGATTTCGCTTTTTTTGTATATTTTTGCAGTACAAATGCAGTGACTATGCTGGGAGTTTTATGGCGACAATGCTTTTTGATATTGGGCAGATACAGGACCGCGCCAAAGGGCGCAAGCCCATGTATTATTGTCTCGACAATAAATCTACAAAATACCTGCGACTGGCTCTTAGCGCGCACGAAACTATCATGGGAGTGCTTACGCCGCAAGCTTTTGAAACGATAACCGCAAAAGAGGTGAAGGCGTCGGTGCAGGCGTACTTGGCTTTTGACGATTCCGGGAAAAAGGAGCTTTTGAAAAAAATAGCGCTGTCGGGCTATGGCGCTAAAAACGAAAAGCCGGAAGCGGCGCTTGAGCTGCTTGCGGAAGCATGGTTTGAGCAAAAAACGGCTCAAGGGACAACAGACAAGCAGCGCGAGACAATGCTGCATGAAAAGGCTGTAATCCTTGATTTTTTTAGCAGCCTTGGATTGCGGACAACCTCCGATTTAAAACCGGACACTGCTCACAAATTTCTGTCATGGCGCAGCGAAACTAATTACAACAACCGCCAAACGCGAATAAGCGCAAGCACCATGAAGCACAATCTGCAAGTTTTGAAGCAAATGGCCAAAGTTGCGGCCCGCAACGGGTGGCTGCAGAATGCAAGCATTTGGGATGACGTGGAGGTTAAAACTATTGCCGGTGTAAACACCAAGGTTGTTGAGCCGTTGTCTGTTGAGCTTCAAAGAAGGATTCTGGAGTTTTTGAGGAATACGAGAAATGAATTGCATGATTCGATTTTGTTTTTGCTCCTTACCGGAATCCGGGTTGGGGAGCTGGACAGCATAGCCCCGGAAAGCATAAGGGGAAGCGCTATTATTTTGCATGGCGAAGCTGTTGGCCGCATCAAGCCTGTTAGCGGCAAGACTGCCGCTGCTGCAAGAACTTTGCCTGTTTGCCCTACCATCGCGGAAATATTCAGGCGTGGCCATATTTTCAAAACATCGGCTGATAATATCAAACTGTTTATGAAGCGATACGCTTTCTCCAGGCAATTCCCCGGCATCCATCCTCACAGGCTCAGGCACACTTTCGCGGTCAACAAGCTGCTTTCCCAGTCTGCGACCTTGCAGATGGTGAGCTACCAGCTTGGGCACAGCGACATAAGCACAACGGCCAATCTTTACGGCAAATTCGTTCCGGAGCATTTCAAGGCGGGTTTTGAGGAGGCCATAAAGGAGCGGCGGGAGCTGGTGGAGTGGCTGGAAAATTTGTATTTTCTGTAAAGAGGTATTTATGCAGTTATCAGTCCAGGAATTTACCAAGTCGCCACAAGCGGTTTTTTCCGCTATTTCAAAGCGTGGCAGGGTAATTTTGACTCGTGGAGGGAAACCTTCGTTTTTTTTGGTAAAAACAAATGATAAAAATTTTGAAATGATGGAGGAGATGCTTCAAGATATGGAGTTTATGCAGAATATGAAGGAAATGCAAGCCATATCCAAGAAAAACGGAAATTCAAAAATGAGCATGAAACAAATTAACACATTAATTGCTGATGTCAGAAAGTCCAAGAAAGCTCAAGCCTAAGTCTGTTACTAAAGTAGTTTTAGATACAAATATATTAGTTTCTTCTTTGCTAGCTGAAGATGGAAATTGCGCAACTATACTAAAGCTTGTAATGAAACGGAAAATTTTAATTTTTTATAATGCAGAGATTTTAGAGGAATACAGGCGGGTTTTAAATTATCCGATATTGTCTTTTGAGCCTCATAGGATAGGGACTCATTTAAATTTAATTTTGAGAAAGGGTTTTGTAATGAATCCTAAAAAAAGTACTATTAAAATGACAGATGAATCTGACAGAGTGTTTTATGATTTGCATAAAACAGCTGGTGCTATTTTAATTACTGGTAATGCCAAGCATTATCCTAATGAAAAGTCTATAATGAATCCTGCGGATTTTTTGGCAAAACAGATGGGATTGAAGTTTTCAGTTAAAGGGAAAAAGCAAAGTCACGAAACAAGCAGAACTGGAACTGTCGTCAGAAATGGAAAAATCAGCAAGCCATTAACGCCTTAGTTCTACCCTTTCCATTCTTCAAGATGCGGTTGGCGGCTATGGCTTGCTTTCTTTTATTAAATCTACCACGCTTCCGGCGTTAGGCATTTCTGGAGTTGAACCTTCTTTTAATAGCCCGGTATCGGATCGGCTAAATAAAGATGTTATTATTAAAGGCCTTTCGCTATCTTGTATTAAATTTGAATTCTTCATTGATATATAAAACCTAGTTAGTCGTTCCCGTTCTGTTGCATCTTTTGAGAGATGAAAATTGCTTAAAGCAAGTTTAATTGTTATCCGTAACAAATAAACCATTACACTTGTTATCACAGTTAAAATAAGAGCTTGCCTCACTATATTGAATAAACTTGTTTTATCGGTTATCTCTTGTAAATTCATAACTAAATATACCATAACGGCTATTATTATAACGCTAATAATGCTACTTAGTATAAGCCAATTTCTTCCGCTCACTCCATACTTTACCGACATTAAACCCCAATCTTTTGCGGGCTCTTCAAATGCTATTTTTTCTTTATAATTTTTCTCAAGTTTTTCAAAAGCCTCTTTTTTAGTTTTTATAAAGGTATCTGACTCCTTTTTCATTTCTTCAAGTTTATTAATATGAGCATTTTGTAATGAAGAAAGTTCATCGTTTAGTTTATTTTTAGTTGATGTCAAATCTGCTGTAAAAATATTTAATTCACCTATAGCGTCTTTTGCTGTTTCTTGAAATTCTTCTTTTAAATTTCCGATAGAATTTAATAATTCTTTTCTTGTATTCATATATTCAAAACCGTAATGCATGCCTTTGTGCCAAAATGGTTTTTGACAATCGATATTTGTAGGTTGGTTACGATCGGGTTTTGTATCTTGAATTACAAATTTAAATCCCTTGAAAAAGGACTCGGGTTCTTCTTTAAATTTAACAAAAAATTCTTTTGCTAATCTAGTTTTTGAACTTATTGGACGACTATTCAAGATGCTAATTACATTTGAAATTAAATTAGGATCTGTTTTATTCAAAGTTTCTTTTAGTTTTGTGTCTGCTATAGACAGGCTTTCCGGATAATCTTTTACTTCCATTTTTGAAGGTTAAAGCCACCGCCTTTCAGGCGGTGAACTTTTAGTTGCTATATTTGTAATATGACGGTTGAATACAGACAG
>WQTK01000311.1 GCA_009786285.1 Candidatus Fibrimonadales bacterium
CCCCCACGGCGATAGCGCTATTTATGACACCCTTGTACGCATGGCACAAGACTTCTCCCTCCGCTACACGCTTGTGCACGGACAGGGAAACTTTGGCAGCATGGACGGCGACCCTCCTGCGGCAATGCGCTACACCGAAGCCCGAATGAGCCACTTTGCGGAATTCATGCTGGAAGACCTGGATAAAGACACGGTAAACTTCAGCCCGAACTTCGACGATTCTCTGGAAGAGCCTACGGTGCTGCCTGCCGCCTTTCCAAATCTTTTGGTAAACGGCTCAATAGGCATTGCTGTTGGCATGGCTACCAACATGGCTCCGCACAATTTAAGAGAAGTTACAGAAGCTATAAAAGCGCTTATAGACAACCCGGATACTTCCTGCGAAGAACTGATGAATTTTGTGAAAGGCCCGGACTTCCCCACAGGAGCAGTGATTTGCGGAAGAAGCGGAATGAGGGAAGCTTATCTCTCAGGGCGCGGCAAAGTGAGAGTTCGCGCTGATATTGAAGTTGAAGTTGATTCCAAAGACAGAACGCAACTTGTTGTGAAATCAATTCCATACATGGTGAATAAAAAGGAGCTGCTGGAAAACATAGGCAAGCTGGTAAACGACGGAAAAATAGAAGGCGTAAACAGAGCAAACGACGAAAGCGACCGTGAAGGAATGCGAATAGTCATAGGGCTAAAAAAAGACGCTGTTCCCGAAGTTGTGAAAAACAATCTGTTCAAATACACAAGATTGCAAGAAACATTCAGCATTTACAATCTGGCTTTGGTAAACCGCCAGCCAAAACTTTTGAACCTCAAAGAACTGTGCGCAAATTATATTGAGCACCGTCACGACATAATTCGCCGCCGCACGGAATTTGAGCTTAGAAAGGCAAAGGAAAGAGCGCACATTTTAGAAGGATTCCTGAAAGCTTTTGTGAAAAAGGAAGACATAGACGAAGTGGTTCGCATAATTCGCTTTGAAGACGAGCCGGAACAGGCGCTGCAAGCTCGCTACGGCCTTTCGGAGTTGCAGGTCAAGGCTATTTTGGATGTTCCGCTGAGAAATCTGAAAAAAATAAGCATAGAGAAATACCAAACCGAATACGATGAAATTTTGCTTAAAATCGCAGACTTGGAAGACATTCTGGCAAAAAAAGAACGCATAATGGCCATTGTGAAAAAAAGGCTTGAAGAAATTGCCGAAAAATACGGTGACGCGCGCCGCACAAAAATAGAAGACACGGAAGAAGACTTTGAAGACGAAGACTTGATAGCCGAAGAAGAGCAGGTTATCACGCTTTCCAAAAGAGGCTACATTCGCAGGCTGCCCATAGACACTTTCAAAACGCAAGCCAGAGGCGGCAAAGGCGTTATTGGCGCAGGCTTAAAAGACGAAGACTATGTTGAAAAGGTTTTCACTGCAAGCACCCACAGCTATTTGCTTGCATTCACCAACAAGGGTCATATGTACTGGATAAAGGTGTACAAACTCCCCGAAGGTTCTCGCACGGGCAAGGGAATGCCAATAGTAAACTTCCTTGGGCTCTCCGAAGGCGAGCGTGTTTCTGCAATAGTACCGGTTCGCAAATTTGCCGAGGGATTCTATTTGGTGTTCTGCACAAAGCGGGGCATCATAAACAAAATGAGGCTCGGATTGTTCAGCAATGTTCGCAAAGCCGGCTTGCGCGCAATGACTCTTTTTGAAGGCGATGAACTGGTTAGCGTGCTTTTGGTACAAGCCGAAAACAATTTGATGATAGCCACGAAAAAAGGAAAAGCCATCACAATTCCGCCTGATGTTTTCCGAAGCGCCGGGCGCAAAACAAGAGGAGTGCACGGCATGCGCCTTGAAGAGGGAGACTGCGTTATTAGAATGGTGGATGTAAAGAAAGACTCTTTGGTCCTCACAATTTCGGAGAACGGATTCGCAAAGCGCACCGACCCTGAAGAATACCGCATTACAAACAGAGGCGGCAAAGGCGTGGTGAACATGAAAGTCACGGAAAAGACCGGAGACGTGGTTTTTGTTGACGCTGTGCTGCCGGATTACGATGTGATAATCAGCACAAAAGAAGGCAAAATGATTCGCTTTGACTTGGATGAGGTAAGGGAAACCGGCCGCTCTGCGCAAGGAGTTAAGGGAATCAGGCTAGACGACGATGATTTTGTTAGAGACGCTGTGGCAATTCCAAGTGTTGACGATATTGAAGCGGAGTCTGACGCAGAGAAGGTTACTTTTGAAAACGTGCCTTTGGCAGCTCCGTCTGAGCCATCCGATGAACCTCAAAACGATGACGAGTTATGAAAGTTCTCTTGATAGGAAGCGGAGGCAGGGAACACGCCATTGCGCTTAAAATAAAAGAATCGCCGCTTTGCGATGAGTTGGTTTGCGCGCCGGGAAATCCCGGAATGGCGATGCTTGGAAAGTGTTTTGGCGTTGATGTTTCAAGTCCAAAGGAAATAGCGGAACTGGCAAAAAAAGAAAATGCTGATTTTACGATTATAGGCCCGGAAATTCCGCTAGTTGCCGGTGTTGCAGACGAGTTCAAAAAACAGGGTTTGCAAATTTTTGGCCCAACAAAAGCAGCGGCAATGCTTGAAGGCAGCAAAGCGTTCAGCAAGGAATTTATGAAAAAGCATAATATTCCAACTGCCGCATATGAAACTTTCACAGATTTGCAAAAAGCAAAGGATTATTTGAAAGAGCATCCGGCTCCAATAGTTGTGAAGGCATCGGGGCTGGCGGCTGGCAAAGGCGCAGTTGTGTGCATGAGCAACGAAGAAGCGCAGAGCGCAGTGGAAGAGATGCTGGGCGAAAAAGCGGTGTTCGGCGAGTCTGGAAAAACTGTTGTTATAGAAGAGTTTATGGAAGGCGAAGAAGCATCGATTTTTGCGGTGTGCGACGGCAAGGATTATATTTTTCTTGCGCCAGCTCAAGACCACAAAAGAGTTTTTGACGATGACAAAGGCCCAAACACCGGCGGAATGGGCGCTTATGCCCCTGCCCCACTGGTAAACGATGAAATGCTGAAACGCATAAAAAAAGAAATTGTAGATCCAACGTTAAAAGGCATTGAATACACTGGAATTTTATTTATAGGCATAATGGCCACAAAGAGCGGCCCAAAAGTAGTAGAATACAATTGCCGTTTAGGAGACCCGGAAACGCAAGCCATTCTGGGAGTTTACAGCGGCGATTTATTAGAATTATTTTACAAGGCAGCGCAGGGAAAAATAAAAGAAATCCCGGAAACCAAACCGCAAGGTTACGCAGCAGTAGTAGTAATGGCAAGCGAAGGGTACCCCGGAAAATACAAGAGCGCAGTCCCGATTACAGGAATAGAAGAGGCAGAAAAAAAAGGCGCAACAATATTGCACGCCGGAACACGTGATAATCCTTTGCAAACGGCAGGCGGCAGAGTATTATGCGTAGTAGGCAAAGGTAAAACATTAAAAGCCGCATTAGACATAGCGTATTCCGGAGTAAAAGAAATCAAGTTTGAAGGCGCGCATTGGAGAAAGGATATTGGAAAAAAGGGGTTAAACGCCTCCCAATCTATACAAAAAACGTAATTTTCTATATTCCCATAATGTTTCGTTTTGCTTTTATCGCTTTTTTTGCCGTGCTTTTTTTGGGCTGCGGCGAATATGAGTCTAAAGTTGTTTTAGGCCATGATTGGAATCCAACGGCAAAAGTTGTGGTTGATACAACATCCGTGTTCAAGCCAAATGACATAATAGTCATAGAGATGGATAACGGGAACAAGCCCTTTAAGGCTGTTGAGGTTGAACTGAGAATTTACCAAGGCGAGTCAGAACACATTATGTTCAAGCGGGCTATAGCGGTTAAAGGCACTGATGCCAAAGCCTTTTTGAAAGGTCCAAATTCAGAGCCTCTTTTAGCGAGGAAAATTCTTAAAACCTCAACTCCGGGCACTTACCGTGTAGCATTTTTCATTGGGGATTCCATGATTGCGCAAAAGAAAATGGAACTGGTTAAATGAAATTTGCATTCATATTTGCGTTAGTTTTAATCTCCTGCTCTGCGGAAAGAACCGCTGATGTAACCTATAATTTGGAGCTTCCGGCAAAGGCAGAAGTTTTTTCGCAAAGCTATTACATTACATTGGATGGAGAAGATGAAAAAGTAGGCACTGCGGCTAAAATATATTTTACAAATGAATACAGCCAGGAAGGCGAAATGCTTTATTTGGATAGAACATTTGTTTCAGATGTGTCTGAAGGCTATTTGAAAAAATCTTATCCGGGAGAGCTTGCTTATAGAACTCCAAATTTAAAGCTAAGCGCTAAGGGTCAAAGAGTTGTGGATATAAACGGATATGAAAGTTTTGACTCTCTTGTTGTGGCTAAAATTTCCATACCGGACAGATGGAAAAAACAGATAAGCCAAATGACCAGGCAAATTGACTTGGACCGCATTGAAAGGCGAAGGTGGGAAATAACCCATTTGCTTTTAGGCAAAGTTCCCTTAAACGCAAATGTGACCGGCATGCTTGCTTCTCAAGGTCGCTTGCCTGTGCTGCCAAATGCCCAAATAGATTCTGTGCTAACAAAAAGCTTCAGGACAATAGATGGAAGAAGATGCCTTGAATACACTGTTTATTTGCGGGAAAAAGAACCTTTTCCGTATTTTATATGGGAGCAGCACATAGCCACTGTTAAAAGCGGCATGCCTTTTAAAAGCTATCATCCAAAAGAAGCTATGTATGAAAATCGCTACGATGTTGCGATTAATTTGCAAAACGGCATTCCTTGCAGGGAATACGAATACAAGTTCGGAACACATGGCATGCAAAACCCGGAAACAGGTGATTCAGTAACATTCAAAAGCCGAATTTCACATGAGAGATACTATAAAAACATCGATGACTAAAAGGAGCTTGCCGTTATGTTCAAAATAGGGATAGGCTTTGATGTTCATCGCTTGGCAGAAGGGAGAAAATGCATAATAGGCGGCGTGGAAATTGAGCACTCAAAAGGGCTTTTGGGTCACAGCGACGCAGATGTGCTGACTCATGCCATATGCGACGCATTGCTTGGCGCGGCAGGGCTTGGAGACATAGGCACTTATTTTCCGGACACAGACCAAAAATTCAAAGACATAGACAGCCAAATACTTTTAAAAAATGTAAAAGAAGAAATTTCAAAACACGGCTTTAAAATAGAGAACATAGACAGCATTGTGATGGCGGAGAAGCCAAAAATAAACCCGCACCGGGAAAAAATGAAAGCAGTTCTTTCCAAAACGCTGGAAATAGAAGAATCAAAAATAGGCATCAAAGCCACAACCACGGAAAAACTCGGCTTCACAGGCAGGGAAGAGGGAATAGCGGCGCAAGCGGTGGCGTTGTTAACCTGATGGTTACCGCCTTTGCGTGGTGGTAAAAACCTTCGGAATTTGCCATTTCTGCTATGCTTTCTCCGTTTTTCAGCAATGCTTTTTTGTTGTACCTTATTATGCTGGTTTTTTTGATAAAATCATAAACTCCAAGAGGGCTGGCAAACCTGGCTGTGCCGTTTGTTGGCAAAACATGGTTGGGGCCGGCAAAATAATCGCCAACAGGCTCTGCGGAATATGGACCTATAAAGATTGCGCCTGCGTTTTCAACTAGCTTTTCCAATTCATCCTGATTTTTTGCGACAATTTCCAAGTGTTCCGGTGCAATTTTGTTCACAATTTCCACAGCGGCTTTCATGTTTTTTGCGATGAATATCCTTCCGTATGCTCTAAGCGATTTTTCCAGAATTTCCCTCTTTGGGCTCGCTTCTACCTGCTTGGCCAAGCAATCCGCAAGTTTTTTTGCGAAAGAAGGGGAGTCTGTTACGCAAACGGAAGCCTCAAAACCGGAGCCATGCTCCGCCTGGGAAAGCATATCTGCTGCAACCCACTCAGGGTTTGCCGTGCAGTCTGCCAAAACCGCTATTTCAGAAGGGCCGGCAATCATGTCTATGTCCACTGTGCCAAAAACCTCTTTTTTGGCAAAAGCGGCAAACACATTTCCGGGGCCGACTATTTTGTCAACGCCGGCAACATAAGCCAAAAAACCGATGGCCTGCGCGCCGCCAATATGGTAAAATTCTTTTATGCCAAGTTCCTGCAAAACAAAAGCGACTGCGCTTTCCAATCCCGGGCTTGCAACAACAAGCTCCTTAACTCCGGCCACTATTGCCGGAACAGCGTTCATAATCAAAGTGCTGGGGTAAGCTCCTGCGCCACCAGGCACATAAAGCCCTGCTCTTTTCAATGGACGAATTTTTTGCCCAAGAATTTCGCCATCCTTGCCCTTGAAGCTCCAAGATTTTTCAACTTGTTTTTGGTGAAAAGCCTTGACATTTTCAATTGCCTGCCTGAGGGCGGCTTTGAGTTTTGGGCTTGTTTTTGAAGCGGCTTTTTTTATTTGCGCTTGGCTGATTTTTAAATTGTTTGTTTTCAGTCCATCGTATTTTTTTGCGTAGCCAATGGCAGCGTTTATTCCATTTTCTTTAATGTCCCTCAGAATTTCCTTGACAAGGCTTTCAATTTCGCTGTTTTGCGCCGCAGAGCGGCGGCACAGGCTTAGAACCTCCGGAGAGCAGGACGTTGCTTTTGTTATGGATATATGCATGGGGAAAATTTAGAAAACTTAATCTGCGTTTACTAAATTACAATAATGGATGATATAAGAGAATTGAAACGCGAGATGGCTAATGCCTTGACTCATGGAATTGGAATATTGTTTGGCGTTGCCGGTATTCCGGTTCTTTCTGCCATAGGCGCTAAAACAGGTAATGTGCCAGGCATTGTAGGCGCAACTATTTACTCTTTTGGCTTTTTGATGCTTTTTACTTTCAGCACGCTTTATCACAGCACCCAGAACCAGGAGGCTAAAAAAATACTGCGTAAGTGCGACCATATTTCAATTTATTTCTTGATAGCCGGCACTTATACGCCGTTTTTGCTTGTGTATATGCTTAACGCTTTTGGAATAACCTTGCTTTCAATACAGTGGTCGCTTGTGCTATTGGGAATTATTTTCAAAGTGTTTTTCACGGGAAAATGGAAGGTTGTGAGTACCTTGATATACATTGCTATGGGTTGGCTTTTGCTGGTTGGCGGAAAGCATTTTTTTGTGACTTTGCATACATCTGTGCTTGTTCTGCTTCTGGTAGGCGGCGGGCTTTACACGCTTGGCTGCATTTTTTACCTGAACAGGAAAATTTACCATCACCACGCCATATGGCATTTGTTCGTTCTTAGCGCGGCAGTTTGCCATTACGTTGCGGTTTTGTTAGCTGTGCTTTATTAGAGTTTTGTTTGCCGCCGGCAAAAATTTCTACATTCTCATTACACAATAGGAGTTCACATGACTAAAAGAGTTTATCTTTTCGGTAAAGGCATTACTGAAGGAAATGGTTCGCAACGCGATTTGCTCGGTGGCAAAGGCGCAGGGCTTGCGGAAATGGCAAAAAGAGGCTTTAATGTTCCGCCAGGGTTTACAATCACTACGGAAGTTTGCACAGAATATTACGCAAATAAGCGCAAAATGCCTGCCGGGCTGGATTCGGAAGTAAAAAAATCCATAGCTGCGATAGAAAAGCAAACAGGAAAGCAATTCGGAGGAAACAAAAACCCGCTTTTGGTTGCTGTTCGCTCCGGCGCGAGAGAATCCATGCCGGGCATGATGGATACAATATTGAATTTGGGCTTAAACGACACAACCGTGGAAGTGCTCAAGGCAAAAAGCAATAACGGCCGCTTTGCCTACGACTCTTACCGCCGCTTTATTCAAATGTATTCCGGCGTTGTTTTGCAAATTGAGCGCGCAAACGAACACGAGCACGACCCTTTTGAGGTGATTCTGACGGAAGCCAGAAATAAAAGAGGGGTTGTGCACGATAACCAACTGCCCGAAGAAGATTTGAAAAGCATAATAACGAAATTCAAAAAGCTTATTCTTGAAAAAACCGGAAAAGCCTTTCCAAGCGACCCGTTAAAACAGTTGGAAGGCGCAATAGGAGCCGTGTTCAGAAGTTGGATGAACGAACGTGCGATTCTCTACCGCCGCAAATACAAAATACCCGAAGAATGGGGAACGGCTGTAAACGTTCAATCAATGGTGTTCGGCAATTTGGGCGATAGCTCAGGAACGGGCGTTGCGTTTACCCGCAACCCGGCCAATGGCGAAAATGAGTTTTATGGAGAATTTTTGGTGAACGCCCAGGGAGAAGACGTTGTTGCCGGAATTCGCACCCCGCTGAAAATTTCAGAAATGGCCACAACTCCCCACTTGGGGCATTGCCACAAGGAATTGTGCGAAATTCGCAAGCAACTGGAAAAAGAATTCGGCGATATGCAGGATTTTGAATTTACCATAGAAGACGGCAAGCTGTATATGCTTCAAACGAGAAACGGCAAGCGCACAGCAAGAGCCTATGTTAAAATAGCGCACGACATGGTAAAACAGGGTCTTATGACCCAGGAACACGCAATAGGAAGCGCAGACCCTGAGGCCATAGAGCAGTTGCTCGCTCCCATATTCAACAAAGAATCTTATCAAAAAGCCATAGCGGAAAAACGCCTTCTCACAAAAGGCTTGCCGGCTGGGCCGGGCGCAGCCACCGGAATTCTCGCTTTTACTGCGGAAAAAGCGGAACGCTGGGCAACGCACGGGCCTGTGGTGTTGGCTCGTGTTGAAACTAGCCCCGAAGATTTGCGCGGAATGCTCGCCGCAAGCGGCATAGTCACCGCCAAAGGCGGAGTGTCTAGCCACGCTGCTGTGGTTGCAAGGCAAATGGGCAAGGTTTGCGTTGTTGGAGCTTCAGATATAGACATCAATTACAGCACAGGCGTTTTGACCTGCGGCGACAAAATGGTAAAAGAAGGCGATTCAATTTCAATCAACGGTTCCACAGGCGAGGTGATAAGCGGCAAAATAGACACCGCTCCGTCTGAATTGAAGCAGGTGTTGGTTGACAAAACGCTTGCGCCAAAGGATTCGGAGCTGTTCTCCGATTACGATTTTATTATGAAGCTCGCAGACAAATTCCGCAAGCTTGGCATTCGCACCAACGCTGACCAACCGGAGCAGGCTGTAAACGCCGTTGCGTTTGGAGCAGATGGCATTGGCCTTTGCCGCACAGAGCATATGTTCTTCAAGGGCGAACGCATAGACCTTGTGCGCGAAATGATAATTTTTGCCTCGGATTACGCAGAATACAAAGCAAAGCTTGCGGCTCGTCCAAACGACGCTGTTTTGCTGGAGAACGAATACCACATTAAAATTTGGCATTTCCGCAATGCTTTGGAGAGGTTGCTGCCTATTCAGCAAGAGGATTTTGAGGGTTTGTTCATGGCAATGGGAGAGCATCCTGTTACCGTGCGCTATCTTGACCCGCCTTTGCACGAATTTTTGCCGTCTTCAAAGGATCAGATGGATGAGCTTTCCCGCAAACTCAGCACCAGTTACGACAAGGTTTCCAGTACCGTTGCGTCGCTTCACGAGTCTAATCCCATGCTTGGGCATAGAGGCTGCCGTTTGGGAATTGTGTATCCGGAAATTTCCGAGATGCAGAGCCGAGCTTTGTTCCGTGCTGCGCTGGCGGTAGCGGCAAAGACCAAGAAAACTCCGCATCCGGAAATTATGATTCCTCTTGTAGGTTTTGATAAAGAACTTGAATTGCAGCTTGATATTGTGCACAGAGTGGCGAAAGAGGAATTCGCCGCCGCAAAGCGTACTCTTGAATACAAGGTTGGAACCATGATTGAAATTCCAAGAGCGGCGATTACTGCGGAGCAAATCGCAAAGCATGCGGAATTCTTCTCTTTTGGCACTAACGATTTAACGCAAACCACGCTGGGCATAAGCCGTGATGACGCAGGCCACTTTTTGCCCTTCTACGAAAAAGAAGCCGGCATAATAAAGAGCAATCCTTTTGCGACTCTTGACCAGACCGGTGTTGGCAAGCTGATGGAAATAGCTGTTCAAGGCGGTCGCGCGACACGTCCCGGCATTAAGCTTGGAATTTGCGGCGAGCACGGCGGTGATCCCAACTCCATTGATTTCTGCCATCGTTTAGGTTTGAACTATGTAAGTTGTTCGCCGTTCAGGGTGCCGGTAGCAAGAATTGCCGCAGCAAAATCTGCGGTAAAAGATATGCAACTCGCAGTTAAAACAGCGAAAAAACCAGCGAAAAAAACAGTTGAGAAAAAGGTCAAAAAAAATAAAAAGGCGGTTGAAGTTAAAAGCAAAAAGAAATTTCAAAGAAAGTCCGTGAGGTAGAAGTTTGTATATTATGAATTGAATGGCGTTGGAGTATTTATGAATTTTGAAATTGAGTTTGAACAAGAAACGGATGGACGCTGGATAGCAGAAATACCGGAAATTCCCGGTGTTCTCTCTTATGGAGCGACTCCGTTGCAAGCGGCCGCAAAAGCTAAAGCTTTGGCTTTGCGTGTTTTAGCGGAGCGGATGGAAAACGAAGTTTCAATTCCAGGCATAAATTCAATAGCGTTTACAAATCATTATGAGCCAGTGGCCGTCTGTTAAAGCGAATCGTCTTTTGGCGGCATTATTAAGAATCGGATGGTCTGTTAAAAGACAGACTGGTTCTCATAAAACCTTGGAAAGAATAGGTTATCCTGACTACGTTTTTGCTTTTCACGATGGCGTAGAAGTTGGTCCTAGAATGTTAACTAAAATAGCTAAACACACGGGGTTAAGACCAGAAGATTTATAATTCCACTAGCCACTGACCACTGTTTGGATATTACAATTTTCTAAATTCAATTTCTGATGCCAAAACGTAATGATATTCGTAAAATTCTTTTAATAGGCTCAGGGCCTATTATCATTGGCCAAGCGTGCGAATTTGACTATTCGGGCGTACAGGCTTGCAAAACGCTGAAAGCGGAGGGTTATGAGCTGGTACTGGTGAATTCCAACCCAGCTACCATAATGACTGACCCGGGCTTCGCAGACCGAACCTACATAGAGCCTCTGACCAAGGCTGCTTTAACGGAAATAATCCGAAGAGAGCGGCCAGATGCCTTGCTCCCAACGCTAGGCGGGCAAACCGCCCTGAACCTTGCGATGGAACTCTCCGATGCCGGCGTTCTGGAGCATTATGGCGTAGAGATGCTGGGCGCAAAACCGGAAGTAATCCGCAAAGCGGAAGACAGGGGCCTGTTCAAGGAAGCGATGAGCGCCATAGGGCTGGATATGCCAAGAAGCGCAACCGCCCACTCCTACGAAGAAGCCTGCCGCATAAAGGAGAGCCTCGGTACCTGGCCCCTTGTGATTCGCCCAGGCTTCACACTCGGAGGCACAGGCGGCGGAATTGCCCACAACGAGGGAGAATTCAAGGAAATTTGCGAAAGGGGCTTGTACTACTCACCCACAAAGGAATTGCTGATTGAAGAATCCATTGAGGGATGGAAGGAAATGGAACTTGAAATAATGCGGGATTCCAAAGACAACTGCGTTATAGTCTGCTCCATTGAAAACTTTGACCCAATGGGAGTCCACACCGGAGACTCCATTACCATAGCTCCCGCACTCACGCTAACAGACCGTGAATACCAAAAGCTCCGTGACGCAGGCATAGCTGTTATGCGCGAAATTGGAGTTAGCACCGGCGGATCCAATGTGCAGTTCGCAATAAATCCCAAAGACGGACGCTTGGTTGTAATAGAGATGAACCCGAGAGTTTCAAGGTCTTCTGCGCTGGCTTCAAAAGCAACCGGCTTTCCAATAGCCAAAATAGCCGCAAAGCTGGCCATTGGCTACACGCTTGATGAAATTGTAAACGACATAACCAAGCAAACAAAGGCTTGCTTTGAGCCATCAATAGATTACATTGTGACAAAAGTTCCTCGCTTTGCCTTTGAAAAATTTACCGGCGCAGACGATAAACTGGGAACCCAAATGAAATCCGTAGGCGAAGCTATGGCCATAGGCCGCAACTTCAAGCAGTCATTGCAAAAAGCGCTCCGCTCGCTGGAAATTGGGCGTGCGGGCTTTGGCGCAGACGGCAAGGATTATCTTTTCAAAGATTTGAGCGATGAAGAGCTGGAGAAAAAAATAGGCATTGCCAGCGCAAACAGAATTTTCATGCTGCGGGAAGCCATTACCCGCAAGTGGAGCGAAGATAAGATTTTCTCCATAACAATGATTGACCAGTGGTTTTTGCGGCAGCTCAAAGAGCTTGTGGAATTTGAAGGCGAAATTCGCTCTGCAAAAAATTTAGAAGGCTTGGCAAACGACCCGAAGCTTTTTGAACAGGCAAAAGAATTTGGTTATTCAGACAAGCAAATAGCGAGCATTCTCGGCGAAAAAGAAGATGATGTTCGCAACAAAAGAAAATCCATCTTTTTAAGGCCGCAGTTTCACGTTGTTGATACATGCGCCGCAGAATTCAAGGCGTATACCCCATATCTGTATTCGGGATATTCAACGGGTACAACAGTTGCCCCCGTAGAGACGGATAATTATCCGTCTCCACAGGGGCAAAACAACAATGCGCAAAAAAAACCAAAAATTCTAATTTTAGGCGGCGGGCCAAACCGCATAGGCCAAGGAATAGAATTCGATTATTGCTGCGTTCATGCCTCTTTTGCGCTTAGAAAAGCCGGCTTTGAAACGATAATGCTGAACTCAAATCCCGAAACCGTTTCCACCGATTACGATACTTCCGACAAGCTTTATTTTGAGCCTTTAACTCTGGAAGATGTTTTGGAAGTCTATGAGAGAGAAGAATGTTTTGGCGCGATAGTGCAGTTCGGAGGGCAAACGCCTTTGAACCTGGCAGAGGGCTTAAAAGCAAATGGAGTTAACATAATAGGCACGTCCACTGAATCTATCAGCATAGCGGAAGACAGAGAGCTCTTTTCAAAAATGCTGCAAAAATTGAAAATTGCCCAACCGCCAAACGGAATGGCGAAAACCACCGAAGAAGCCGAGAAAATCGCAAATAAAATAGGCTACCCCGTACTTATGCGCCCGTCATTTGTTTTGGGTGGCAGAGCGATGGTGATAGTTTACGACAGCGCAGGCTTAAAGGAATACATGTCCAAAGCGATGGAAGTTTCCGAAGGGCGGGCTATTTTGATAGATCGTTTTTTGGAGAATGCCATAGAAGTAGATGTGGACTGCATTTCCGATGGAAAAACACAAGTCATAGGCGGAATAATGGAGCACGTGGAGCTTGCCGGAGTTCATTCAGGCGACAGTGCCTGCACACTTCCGCCTCCAACGCTTTCTGTGGATATTCAAAACACAATCAGGCAGTACACAAAAGCAATGGCAAAGGAACTCAATGTTTGTGGCTTGATGAATGTTCAGTACGCAATTCAAAACGAAACGATTTATGTTCTGGAAGTGAATCCGAGAGCTTCAAGAACGGTTCCTTTTGTGAGCAAGGCTATTGGCATTCCGCTTGCAAAAATCGCATCTCTTTGCATGGCAGGCAAAACATTAAACGAAATTGGCTTTACCAAAGAATATATTCCTTCGCATTTTTCAGTTAAGGAAGCTGTGTTTCCATTCGCTCGCTTTCCCGGCGTGGACATAATACTAAGCCCGGAAATGAAATCAACAGGTGAGGTTATGGGCATAGATCGCTTGACCAGCATGGCGTACTTAAAAAGCCAAATAGCTTCCGGCAACAGGTTGCCTCAAAAAGGAAACATATTCCTGAGCCTTCGTTCCGAAGATAGGGAAGCGGCCATTCCATATGTAAAAAAACTGGTGGAACTTGGCTTTACTCTTTATTGCACAAGAGGAACAAGCACAATGCTCAGGAACAGCGGCATTCCGACAAATGCCGTGTTCAAGGTTGCGGATGGCAGGCCAAACGCCATAGACTTAATAGAAGAAGGCAATCTTGCGTGGATAATCAATACTCCCGGCAAAGGCGAAAAACCTGCAAGCGATGAAATGAGAATCCGTACCAATTGCATAATGCATGGCATTCCTGTTACCACAACTCTGCACGGTTTGCAACACGCCGTTGAGGGCTTGGAATCTATAGGTAAGATACAGGTAGTAGATGTATGCAGCTTGCAGGAATACTCAAGATACAGCCCGAAATACGATGTTTGAGATGCTGGCATCCGGCTACACTTCGTTGCCGGATATCATTCCCCATGCGGAATATCTCGATGAATGGCTGCGAAGGGGTTTCAATGCGGATATGAAGTGGATGGAACGCCACGCCGAAGTGAGAAAGCATCCGAGAACTTTTAACGGGAAGTCTTACAATGCGGCGTGGATTTCTCTTTGGAGGCATAAGAGCAGGCCTGCTTTTGCGATTGGAGAAGATTATCATATTGCCATTGGCGATATTTTGCGGGAAAAAGCCGAGCGAATTGGCGGCCAATATTTTGTCGATTCTTTGCCCATTGCGGAAAGGGAGCTCGCAGTGCTCGCAGGCCTGGGTTTTATTGGCAAGAACAGGTTGTTGATAAATCCGAAGTTTGGAAGCGGTTTTTTTATTGGCGGAATTTTGTTGGACGATGCGGATGTGAATGTAGGGGCAAGGCGCGCCTTGCCCCTACATTCACATCCGCAACACGGTTGCGCAAAATGCCGCCGTTGCATAGATGCTTGCCCTAGCAAGGCTTTGACTGAGGATGGTTTTTTAGACGCTCGCAGGTGCGCTTCTTATCTTACAATAGAACATAAGGGCGAACTGAGCGAGCAACAAAAGGAATGGGCAAAACACTGTACTTATGGCTGTGATGTTTGCCAGCGTGTTTGCCCGTACAATTACATTGCGGCGCGCCAAGCTGCGGTATGTTTGCCGCCGGCTTTCGCAAGCACTTTGGCTACTTCGGGGAATGTTGAGCCGGCACCCATAGCTTCTGCCCAATCATACGGGGTATAGCCGTCTCTATCCAAAGCATTCACTTCAACTTTTTGAGTGAGAAGATACTCAACAACAGCTTTTCTGCCTTCTTTTGCAGCCTCATGAAGCGGAGTCAGGCCTTCCAAGCTTTTGGCACTGGGGCTTGCGCCGTTTTCAATAAGAAGCTTAACATTGTTGAGAGCCCCATAGCGAGCCGCTATATGCAGGGCAGTGCCGATGTTGTGCAAGTCATTGTCATTTTTCTTTTGTGCATCTATCAGCATTTTGAAAACGCCGTGCCCTGTGGAGTCTTCGCGAGTCGCGGCATCTTCCAGCGGAGTTCCGAGCGAACTTTTTACGTGGATATCCGCGCCTTGTTCCAAAAGATACTTTACGGAAGCGACTTTGTTTTTGTTCACGGCAATGGCAAGGGCAGTTATGCTCTTGGCGTTTGGCGTGTTCAAATAGTCTTTGGAGCAGACCAAAAACAAACTCATATTTGCGATGTCTTCCTTCATAGCGTAGGAAACGAACTGATCATTGCTCATTTGGATAGGCGGAGTCATTTTAGCAAAATGCCTTCTTATGGATTCCGGGTTAGTAGGATCCAACTTAGCATCACCGCCACCGCAAGCCATTAAAGATGCAGCGCAAAAAGCGACAAGGGTTATTTTTTTTAGCATAATATAAATATACATTATTTTTCAGCGTCTGGTACATTTTTCCATGCAAAAAAACAACTTTTTTCTCCTGTATGGCAGGCTACCCCCCTTCCTTGAGGCAAAACCTTGAACAAAAGGCAGTCAAAATCGCAATCCGGAGACCAACTTACAACTTTCAGGAAGTTTCCGCTGGTGGCTCCCTTGTGCCAAAGCTCCCCTCTGCTCCTGCTCCAAAATACCATTTCGCCCTTTTCCAGAGTTAGTTTCAGCGCTTCTTCGTTCATCCATGCCATCATAAGCACCATGCCGTCTGTGGCATGCTGAACTATTGCAGGAATTAGACCCTGAGGGTTAAAGTTGATGTTGTTCACTCTCTTACCTGCCCGCTGCCTTTTAAAATCCATTTATAGCTGCACAGGCTTTCCACGCCCATAGGCCCTCTTGCGTGCAGCTTGTCTGTGGAAATGCCAACCTCTGCCCCCAGGCCATATTGCCCGCCGTCTGCAAAGCGAGTGCTTGCGTTCAGCATAACGCTTGAGCTGTCAACATTGTTTGCGAAATATTCCAAAACACCTGCGTCTTCTGCCACTACTGCGTCTGTGTGGTGGCTGCCGTGATTTTCAATATGCTCGCAAGCCTCTTTTACATCGCTGACAAAACATACGGATATTTGCAAATCCAAATACTCAATTCCGAATTTATTGTAATGAAGCTCAACGCCTGCATCTTTTAAAGGTTTAAGCGCTTGTTCCACAGCCTCCTTTGGCAGGTCTTTGTGAAACAGCACGGTTTCTGCCGCATTGCAAACTCCGGGTCTTTGAACCTTCGCATTGAAAAGAATTTTCGCAGCCTTGCCTAAATCTGCGCTTTTGTCTATATAAACGTGGCAAATTCCGTTGAAGTGCTTTATCACGGGAATTTTTGATTGCTCGCTTACTGCTCTTATCAAGCCTTCGCCGCCACGTGGAATAACCAAGTCCAGATATTTATTCTGTTTTAATAAATCCGCAAGCAAGTTGCGATCCGGATTGTTTATGTATTGAACTGCGCCGGGTTTTGCGACTGCTTCGCTGAATATGTTTGCGAGGCACGAGCTTGTATGCAAGGATTCTTTTCCGCCACGCAAAACAACGGAGTTTCCGGCCTTGAAACACAGAGCTGCGCCGTCTATTGTCACATTCGGGCGGCTTTCGTAAATAAAGAAAATAGCTCCAAGCGGAACGCTTATGCGACTCAAGTCTACGGAGTTTGGCAAAGTTCTGCGTTCCAAGACTTTGCCTAGAGGGTCTGGGAGAGAGGCTATTTCTTCAACGCCTTTTGCCATTTCTTCTATGCGCTTAGGGGTGAGGGTCAAGCGGTCCAGCATTGCGCCGGTATATGCACAAGATTCAATGTCTTTTTTGTTTTCTTCTATTATTTTTGCTTCTTGGGCGCGAATGGACGCAGCCACGGCGAGCAAAGCGTTGTTGCGGGCTTCTATGCTTAAAGTACGCAAACAAACAGAGGCTTCTTTTGCCGTTTTTGCGATTGTTTCAGCTTCCATCTTTCAAATTTCCTAAATTAGGTGAGTGGCTGTTAAAATAGAAAAAGCTATAAGCAAAACACTGCGAAAATCATCGCCTGCGAGGGCTTGGAGTATTTTGTTCGTTTGCGCTTGCATTATTGCGTTAGCAGTTTTTTTGAGATTTTTTGTTATTTCTGTTTGGAGTTTTGAGGGCAAGCGCATTTTTGTTTGCGAGCTTGCGGCTTGCATGGAAAAGTCATGGAAAGGGGATTTGCTCTTAACAGACAGGCATCTTTTGCTTTGGCAAAAAGGAAAGAGCGGCGAAACAATTGAAGTTCCAACTCCGTTTGACACTTTAGCATTGAGCATCCCCGGCAAGGGCGATACTTTGTTTTTTGATTCTTTAAGTCCAATGCTTTGGGATATGGCTGTCAGTTTGTATAGGGAAAATTTTCCGGAAAAAGAGGCTAAGATTTATATTTCGCTGTGGAGCACTGAAAATGAGGTACCGTTTGCTTATGTTGGCAGGGCAAGCATTTCCGGACGCCCGGTTTCAGAGAGAGAGGTTCCTTTTTTGCCTTGGCATGAACTCAGGCTTTTGGAGCTTCAGTTGCGAAAAATATTTCCGGCCATAGACAGCATTCATTTTAAGAGGAAACTTTTCGCAGATTCCCTTGAAATTGAAAAATTTGCGGTTGAAGACGAGCTTTTTTACCTTTCTTGCGTGGAGAATGGGTTGCTTAAGCAGTGCTACGATAGCAGGGAAAAGGGATTTTTCCGAAAAAGTTCAATACGTGGAATAAAATTTGCTACATTCCCTTTATGGCTGTAAAAACAAACAACCGAATTTTGATTATGGATGATTCGCTGGCTCTGCTGAAGATTATGAGCCAGGTGCTCACTCAGCACGGCTATGAAGTTGAGACTGCGATAAACGGCATTATAGGTTTGCAAAAGATGGAAACTTTCCATCCCGGACTTGCCATAATAGACATAATGATGCCGGAAATGGACGGATATGAAGCTACGCGAAAAATAAGGCATGCCTATCCGGATACGAATATAGTGATGTTTTCTGCCCAGCCTGCTGCTGTTGTTGAAAAACAGGCTTTTGCCTCCGGCGCAGACTTGTTTTTGCAAAAGCCCATTAGGGAGCCTATTTTGCTTGGCATTGCCAAAAAATACACTTCCATTGAAATTGCGGAGGGCGAAGAAGAGCAGGAAACCATTTTGCATTACGATGCCGACCAGCCATACACGGTGCATATTAGAACCTGTTATTTTTGCGGTTGCAACCATGTGAATTTTTTTGTGCCTCGCCCCGAAGCTTACACGGAATCTTGGGATAACGGCTTGTTCCCAAAATACATCCCTAATGAGGGTTTTCTTAAATGGGACTTTATGCGCACGATGGTAGCTGTTTGCCCAAGCTGCCTGTTTGCTTCTTACGACATAAACGATTTTGCCGTTGATGCCAGGCACACGTCTTTTCCATACAGCGGAGATGCCAAGCGCATTCTTTCCAGGGGAATAGCAACAAGAAAAAAGATGGTTAACGTTGAGAACACCGAGACTGCGTTCTCCAATCCAAACCGCAATATACAGCGTGTAATAGAAGCTTTTCTGCTTGCGGAAAAAGGCGGCAACGGTCTTGTGATTGGCGATAAAGACGGTGTTTATTGCGATATTGGTTTTTACACAACCATGTATGCGGTGCTGAGGTATGGCATTAATCAAGATAAAATAGAGTACCAGAACAATTTGCGAGAGTCAATAGATTTATTTTCAAATCAGTTAAAAATCCAAAGCACGTCTAGGGTTACCAGGGCAAAGACATATTATTTCTTGATAGCGCTGAACATGGCAACCGGTGCTTCTATCCGAGCGAATGAGATGAAGCAGGAGCTTGAGCTTTTCTACCGCAAAATAGGCGGCTCGGACGATGCTGCCTATGAAGAGAGAATTTGGAACGAGAGGCTGCTTTACATTTGGAAAGAGGGTGTGAATCCAGAGGCTATAAGGGAGTTGTGGTAGGGTCTTGTTTTTCTGGCACGCTTTTTGCCATTATCCCCCGACTGGTAGCCACAGGTCGCAGGTAGCTCGAAATTTTTTCTATATTTGTCATTAATGGCGAACATTTGCATAAATAGGACTGGCAAGCTTGTACAGCAGGCACTGCCTATAATAATGAACGGAACGGAACGGAACGTGTAAAGATAAGATAGAAAATTCAAAATATTGTCTGAACCCCGATTTTCAGGATTCTGGGATTTACAGGATTTTAACTCTCAACTCTCAATTCTCAACTCTCAACTTTTTTAAAAGGATTTCAATATGAAACGTCCATTTTTCTTTTTGCTTTTCGCTTTGCTTTTTGCGACAGTCGCATATTCTGCCAAGACCGTGGCTGTTTTGGAAATAACCCCTGTCGACGAAACAGTAGGGTTGAAAATAGCGGAGTACCGCCACTTGACCGATGAGCTGCGAACACGTGCGAGAGAGGCTTTGCCACGAGACTATACAGTGTTAACACGTGACAACATAATATCGCTTATGCCTCCGGATGCGGAGCAAGCTGATTGTTTGGCCGAAAGCTGCGCCGTGGAAATAGGCAGGGCGATAGGAGCGGAGTATGTGACACAAGGATTTGTGGGGCACTTTGGTGAGATGCTCACGCTGACTGTTGAGCTTTATGAATCCATGAGCGGGAATATGCTGGGGAGCTTTGTGACGGAGAGCAACAGCATAATGGGTCTTTTGGGCACTGTGAGGGAAAAAGCCCCGTCTATGTTCGCAAACGTCAAGCAGGACGATGAGCCTAAGCAGAGCAAGAATGCTGTGAAAAGCAAAGCAGCTAAAGATGCGGTAAAAGAGGCGGTGAAGGAACCGGCTGGCAAGAGCGAAGGCTCCGGCGGTTTGGGACTTCGTGGCTGGACCCGTGTTGCGGCTTATGCTTTGACTGCAGGCTTTGTTGGCATGGCTATATACAAGCATGTGGATGTTGAGGACAATAGAGACAAGCTTTCCAAGCTGGACAAGAGTTTGCCGGAATCAGAAGGAGAGTATGACGGTTGGCGTAAAAGCTATGCCTCTTCCATTGATGCGGCTAAAAGCGGCGAGAAGCAGAGACTGGCATACAGCATTGGCGCAGGGGCATCGGCTCTTGCAGTAGCATTAACATTTGTTTTTTAGGAGAAATATTATGAAAAAGTTCAATTTTGCCAAGCT
>WQTK01000312.1 GCA_009786285.1 Candidatus Fibrimonadales bacterium
AAAGACATACGCCGAGTTCGCTGAACTTCACGGCTTGTCTTCGTCGTTGTTGTTGTTGTCTTCGTCAAGCAGCGTTGGGGTGAGCAGTAGTAGTGAGGAAGTTGAGGCATCAAGTTCTTCTGAGGAGTTGAGTTCGTCATCAAGCGAGGAAGAGTCTTCTTCAAGTTCGGAGATATTGAGTAGCTCTTCCGTAGAGCCAAGTTCTTCCAGCGAGGAAGCATCATCTTCAAGTATTGAAGCAAGCAGCAGTTCGGTTACTCTATCAAGCTCTAGTGTTAAATTAGCCAAATGCGGAGACAGACCTGAAGAATTTGACCAAGATTTGTATGAATGCGGAGCTAATGAGATAATATATTTAAAAAACGCTGTAACTTATGATGGAGAGGCTTATTTAGCAGTTTTGATAGGAGATCAAACCTGGATGGCTAGGAATTTGAATTACAATGCAAATGGCAGTAAGTGCCAATCAAATTGTACAACCTACGGTCGTATGTATAATTGGGCTACGGCTATGGCGTTATCGGCAGATTGCAATGCCAACACTTGCACAAATCAAATACAATTTCCACATCGTGGCATTTGCCCAGAGGGCTGGCATATTCCGAGTGATGCGGATTGGAATTTATTATTTACGGTTTCTGGAGGAACTTCAACAGGAGGGTATAAGCTGAAAGCAAAGAGCGGTTGGAATGATTACGAATCAAAATCTGGCAACGGAACAAATGATTATGGTTTTTCGGCACTGCCGGGCGGCAGCATCGGCACAAATGACCTTCCTTACGATGTCGGCAACTTCGGCAACTGGTGGAGTGCCAGCGAGTACAATAACAGCAACGCCTACCGCCTAAGCATAGGCTACCACAGCGAAAACGCCAACTGGTATTTCTCCGGCAAGACTACCCTGTTTGCAATCCGCTGCCTGCAAAACCAATAGTCCAAACCATGATTCCGTAGAGACGCAATGATTGCGTCTCTACAATGTGAATTTTGCAAATTCCGTAAATCCTGAAAATTCTGAGAATTCAGGTTCAGACATTTTGCCGCCAGTGACATTTTCTACATTCACATTATGCTGTCGTTTAACAACTTAAATTTCATAAACAGCGAACACGGGCGCCCGGTTCGTATTATGTCTGAATTTTTGGCCTCTAAAGCAATGCTGGAAAACAATAAAATAAACAAGACAATTGTTATGTTCGGCTCGGCTAGAATAAGCCGGGAAAATAAATACTACAAAGCCGCAAGCGAACTCGCATACAAGCTGGGAAAATGGGCCTCAGGCCAGCCGGAAAAATACGCTATATGCACAGGAGGCGGGCCCGGCATTATGGAAGCCGGCAACAAAGGCGCAAAAGAATCCGGCGCGCCGTCGCTTGCGTTTTGCATAGAACTGCCATTTGAACAGGACACAAACCCTTATGTTGATGAAAATTTAGAGATAGAGTTTCATTATTTCTTTTTGCGCAAATTCTGGTTTTTGGCAAAATCTTCCGCAATAATAGTTTTTCCGGGCGGCTGGGGAACGCTTGATGAGACGTTTGAAGCTTTAACCATGCTTCAAAATAAAAAAACGAACAAAGTTCCGCTTGTTCTGTTCGGAACACAGTTCTGGAAAAAACTCATAAACTGGCAAATGCTAATTGACGAAGGGATGATAGACCAAAAAGACATGGATTTTATTTATTTTTCTGACAATGTGGACGATTCATTTGAGCATTTAAAGGGGAAATTGTAATTTTCTACATTAACCCCATGTTTCCACTTTTGGCATTGCCAATAGCCTATATCCTAGGCTCTATCCCAAGCGCGGTTTGGGTTGCGAAAATTTACAAAGACATGGATATTCGAGAGTACGGCAGCAAAAATGCCGGGCTTACGAATGTGTTCAGAGTTTTAGGGTGGAAACCCGCTATTCCTGTTATCCTAATTGACTTGTCCAAAGGATATTTTGCGGTTTTTATAGCTCAAATGCTGGATTATCCCCAAACTTACGAATGGCTTCCCGTCACTGCCGGCTTGCTGGCGGTTTTTGGGCACAGCTTCACCTGCATGGCCGGGTTTAAAGGCGGGAAAGGAGTACTGACATCGCTTGGCGTGTTCCTTGCCCTGCAACCGTTTCTCGCTATAACCTGCTTTGCGCTTTGGGGAATTTTGTTCGCAGCCTCAATGTATGTTTCCGTAGCCAGCATAGGCGCATGCGCAATGCTTGCAGTGCTTGCAACGCTGGGTTTTGCCTCGGATATTTTGCCTATTTATAAATCTGATATTTACGTTCTTATTCTGTCTTGGCTGGTATCGGTTTTTGTTATTGTGAAACATAGAGCCAACATGGTCAGGCTTTGGAACGGCACAGAAAACGGATTTGGAAAAAAGAGGAAAAAATGATCGACGAACTGCACGAAGAATGCGGAGTGATGGGTATCTTCAACGGAGAGAACATCGTTAAAAATTTAGCTATGGGGCTTTACGCTTTGCAGCACAGAGGCCAGGAAAGCGCAGGCATTGCCGCTGCCGATGGCGAAAAGGTGCGAGTTTCCAAGAGTATGGGCTTGGTGGCAGACCTTGCGGAAGAAGGCAGGCTGGAAAGCATTGCCGAGAACTGCTTTGCCGCAGTAGGGCACGTGCGCTATAGCACAACAGGCTCAAGAACGCTTGCCAATGCGCAACCCATGCTTGTATCCTGCAAATGGGGCTATCTTGCGGTAGCGCACAACGGCAACATTACCAATGCGCACGAACTCCGGGCAGAAATGGAAGCTAACGGCCACATTTTCCAAAGCACTTCCGATTCGGAGGTTCTTTTGCATGAAATTTCCCGCACCAAGGCAGACAATCTGCCAAATGCGATTCGCATTGCAGTGCAAAAGTTTAAAGGCAGTTTTTGCCTGATATTTTTAACCGCAGACTCAATGTATGTGATTAGGGATGGATACGGATTTCGACCGCTTTGCTTTGGCAAAAGAAACAACTCATGGGTTTTTGCGAGCGAATCCTGCGCATTTGATTTATTGGGCGTGGATTATGTCAGAGACGTTGCGCCCGGTGAGTTTTTGTCTATAAACAAGAGCGGCGTTCGCCAGGAACAGTTGATTAAAAAGGAGAGAAAAGCGTTTTGCATATTCGAGTTCGTTTATTTTGCCCGCCCGGACAGCATAATTTTTGAGCAAAGCGCAGACAAAATTCGCCGCAAAATGGGAAAAAAGCTTGCGGAAGAAAGCCCTGTTGACGCAGACATAATCATTCCTTGCCCGGACAGCTCAACAACTGCCGCGCTTGGCTATGCGCAAGCCAGCGGAATTCAGTTTGAAATAGGAATTTTGAGAAACCATTACGTTGGCAGAACATTTATAGATCCTTCTCAAAATGTTAGGGAGCAGAAGGTGAAATTGAAATTCAATACTATAAACGGGGTGCTAAAAGACAAAAAAGTGTGCTTGGTTGATGATTCCATTGTTCGCGGAACAACATTGAAAATTATTTGCAAAATGCTTAGAGAGGCCGGCGCGAAAGAGGTTCATATTCGCATCGCAAGCTCGCCGGTCAAATGCCCGTGTTATTTTGGAATGGATTTTCCAAGCCCTTCGGAGCTTGTGGCAAACGCATTGGGCACTGCAGAAGTTGCTAAAATGCTTGGCGTTGAAAGCCTTGGCTATTTGAGCGTTGATGGAATGCGCCAATGCACAGGAGCGCCGGAAGATTTCTGCGGCGCGTGTTTTGACGGCATTTATCCCGAAGATTTTTGCCATGCGGGTAAAACCAGGTGCGGGGAAGCAACATGACCTTGCCTGCGCCGGAAGTTAGATTGGCAATACTTTTTACAGCGGTTTTTGCCATATCGCTTTTTGCTGTGATATTGATGATTATGCATTCGCTTGGCAACATGACAAATTATTTAAAGCGAATGGAATTTATAATTTCAAAGGAGATTGTTCTTCGCTACAACCGGCAGGTAAATTATTACAAGCAGCAAAAGCAAAGAGCCATAGCCCAGCAAGAGCGCGAAAACAGGCACAAGATTTTGCTGGAAATACCCTTGGTGCGAAACGCCGACCAAAAGAGAAAAGAGAGGTTGTAGGGGCGGATAATTATCCGTCTTTACAACAACATTCCCACCAATTCCCCGTCAATCCTATCTGCGTTGTTGTATTGCGGCAGGTTTTGGTGCAGGCTTTCTCCGATGCTGATTATGCCAAAGTCCAAATTTTTGTAGTTCCAGTAGGAAAATCCCACATCAGCTTCACGCAAAAGAGAAGTGAAGTCTCGCAGCCAGTTCAATTGGCTTTGCCGCTCTACCTGTACATAAACCCCGAATTCGTTGCAGGCCACCGGAACATTGTACTTGGCTCTGAATTCCAAGGCGTTCTCCATTGTTTGGCGCAAACGGGTTTTATTCCACCTGCCGTCTTCTATTGGAAGTGTAATCACAATATCACCTTCATTTTGCGGCGGAGCGTACATGCCGGGCCAGGAACGGTCTTGGTGAAAATACGGCTCTGGAATCCAAGCGGCGTTTTGATGGGTAAAAATCACGGGCTGGTAAGAATGAAAGCTGTATAAAACATTATCGTCTTCAAGCGGAGTTAAGTCTTTGAACTGCGCCGGATTGTTCCATAAATTTGAGCCAACTACAATTGGTGCTTTGGGAGCGGCTTTTCTTATATGCCAAAAAAATTCGTCTTTTACGCTGTTCCAAACCTCTGCGTTTGGGGCAACAGGCTCGTTCAGAATTTCAAGCAAAACATTCGGCTTGCAGCCATAACGCTCCGCAAGCACAGACCAAACTTTTTTTGCGTCATTTCTGTATTTTGGGTCGGTAAAAAAGGGTTGTGCGCTGCCCAGCGTTCCCTGATGGAAATCATGGCCTGGACACTTGTGCAAATCTATAATCAGCGCAAGACCCGCATTTAAAATTTTCTCAACTGCTTTGTCCAAAAGCTCAAAAGCTATTTTGTCTTCTTCCAGATTTTTGCCTTTGAAGAAATTAAAATAATCAACGGGCAAGCGAACGTGGTTAAAATTCCAGTTCTTTATGCGCTGCAAATCAAGCTCGGTTATAAAAATCTCGGCATGTTTGTAAAATCCCGGAAATCCCTGCGGATCTTTTTCTTCTATGCAATCAACCTGGCTAAACCAGCCTCCAAGATTAAGGCCTCGCAAGCGTTCTTTAAGAATATTCATATAGGTAAAGTAGAAATTAATTTCTATCTTGTGCCATAGACAGAGCCGCAAATCAAAAGCCTATGGCATGGTATTGTAAAATTAACATTTTTGAGCTTATAGGTGAGGATAATTTTTCTATTTTCTTTCAATGCACCTTTATCACGGCGGAACAGAAATCATAGAAAAACCGGAAATTCGCATTGCGAATAGGCCTGTTGATTTTGGTGATGGTTTTTATACAACTTCAAATTTTGAACAAGCTTCTAATTTCGCTAAATTACGAGCTGATTTTAGAAAAATGAAATTTGGGATTGTGAATGTTTATGAAATAGATGAAAAATTATTTACCGATTTTGCGATCTTAAAATTTAAAAGTCCAAATGAAGAATGGCTTGATTTTGTTCTAGATTGTCGCAGGGGTGGCAAGTTATTTGAAAAATATGATTTGATTATAGGTCCGGTAGCAAATGATAGAGTTTTTAGAGTTTTGGATTTTTATGAAGCAGGAGTATTCACAAAAGAACGTGCCATTGAAGAACTCTTGCCTTATAAACTATCAAATCAGTACGCATTTTTTAATAAGGATTTAATTTCTAATTTAAAATTTGTTAAGTATGCGGAAGTCAAAATATGAATGATAGAGAGTTATCAACATTAATTTGGTTACGAGTCCGGGATATTGTGAAAATGTTTTTGGAACAGGGTGGCATTTCTGCGAAAGAAGCTTTCAACTTAATTTACAATTCGCAGGTCTTTGAATTGCTATCAAATGAGAAAACAAAAGTTTGGCATTATAGCGTACATATGCTTTATTATCTTTTGCAAAATGAAATTGCAACAGGCAAAGTTGAATTGCCGGAGTGTCAATGAGCAAGGATATAATTGAGTTTACGGCGTATTTAATGGAAAATTATCGCAGAATAAAAAATATGAGCGGTAAGGAAGTTGCCGCATTTTTTGAGAAGAACAATCTTTACGATTTTGCAGAGCGGCAATACGATTTTTTGCATACCGAGTGCCCGGAAGCAAATGTGGTGACGATTGATGAGTTTGTTGTTGGGGCGGAATGATCAATTCCCATGTGGGAGATGTAATCACTCAGCGCATTGCGGAACCAATTCTTTGGATAGAAAATTTCAACCCTGCATACCCCCTAATATCCTCAAATAACTTCTATACCTTGCTTCGGAAATAACCCCTTTCTCAATTCTCATAAGCACAGCGCAGTCGGGTTCGCTCTGGTGTTTGCAATCTTTGAACTTGCAATCAAAAAAGTCGTTTTCAAAAAATCCCGGAAAGCAGCGAGCAAGCTCGTCTGCCGTTAAATCCATAATGCCAAGCGCGCGAATTCCCGGCGTGTCTATGACTGCGCCGCCAAGAGGCAAATCCAAATACGAAGAAGCTACCGTAGTGTGCCGGCCTTTGCCGTCTTTTTGCCTAACTTCGCTCACATCTTGCTCTGCGCCCGGCACCAGCAAATTTATAAGCGAAGATTTGCCAACTCCGCTCTGGCCGCTGAACACCGAAACTTTGCCTTGCAACATTTTTTTTAATTCTTCTATGCCTGCGCTGCATGGGCAACCACGGGGGGTTGCCCCTACAGCGCTTGTTAAAATTGTGTTGTCTGCCAATTTAATGAATTCTTGAATTTCGTCCGGGATTTTTTGCATCAAATCGCATTTGTTCAAAATCAGAATAAAAGGCAGGTTGTTGAAATTTGCCGCTAGCAAAAAACGATCTGCAAAGCCAAAGTTGAATGGCGGGTTTTCTAGGCTCATCACAATGGCAACTTGGTCAATGTTTGCCGCTTGCACCAAAACTTGATTCTCACGTGTGCGCGGACCAGGTCTGCTTAAAATGCTTTTTCTAGGCTCCAAACCCAAAATAAAATTTTCGCTGCCTTTTTTGCCAACATTTGCGAAATCGCCAACCGCCGGAAACACTTTTTGCTCGCTTACGGACTTTGCCAAGTAAAACGCTTTTATCTCCTTGCCGCTTCGCAAGCGAAGCTGGCAACTTCGCCTGTGCACGGAAAGCACTAGCGCAATTTCTGTTTTTTCAAATGGAATGCTTTCGTCTATAGGCTTTATTTTTTTTCTCTTGGCTTCTACTTTGCATTCTCTGCTCCACCTCTCTTTTAACGGACGCTCGTCCAAAACACCGCTTTGCATCTGGTGCAGGGCATTGCCGCGCTTTTCGCGCCATTGGCGGCGGTAAACCGTCATATCGCCTCTTTCATCTTTTTTATGTATTCGCCAACGGGGTAATCACAATCGCCAACAGGGCAACCACGGGGGGTTGCCCCTACGTTGGCGATAATTTTCACAATTGCGCTGCCTACTATTATGCCGTCTGCTATTTTGGAAATTTGCGCTGCCTGTTCCGGCGTGTTTATTCCAAAACCTACCGCTATTGGAACTTTCGCAGTTTCTCTCGCAATGTCTATTATGGATTTTAAATCTGTTTTTATTTCGCTGCGTATTCCTGTTACTCCTAGCGAAGATACTATGTATAAATATCCTTCGGCGGCAGCGGCTATTTTTCTGATTCTGTCTTCTGAGGTCGGCGCAACCAATGGAATCAAATCTATGCCATGCCTGTTTGGAATTTCCGCATGTTCTTCAAAAGGCAAGTCCGGGATAATTATTCCGTCTATGCCAGCTTCTTTGCATTTTTTGAAAAAGGCATCATAACCGAATTTGAGAACCGGATTTATATATGTTAAAAAAACAAGAGGTATTTGGGATTTTGCCCTTATGCGCTTTACCATGTCAAAAATTTTATTCACCGTGACCCCGCTCGCCAAGGCTCGCACATTTGCTTCTTGGATTACTACGCCTTCTGCTATTGGATCAGAAAATGGAATGCCAAGCTCCACTATGTCTGCGCCGGACTTTTCCATTTCAAAAACAAGCTTTTCCGTTGTTTCCAAATTCGGATCGCCTGCTGTTATAAATGCTATAAACGCTTTGCCTTTTTTAAATGCATTTTGAATTCTACTCATGCAAATTCACTCCTCTGTATCTGGCAATTGCAGCTACATCCTTATCGCCACGTCCTGAAAGGCAAATTATAATATTTTCTTCTTTTGGCAAGCCATGCGCTATTTTAATCGCATAAGAAATTGCGTGAGCGCTCTCAATGGCCGGGATAATTCCCTCCATGCGAGACAAATATTCAAAAGCGCAAACAGCTTCCTCGTCTGTGACAGGAACATACTGCGCTCTGCCTGTGTCGTGCAAATATGCGTGTTCCGGGCCAATGCCTGGGTAATCCAGCCCTGCGGAAATTGAATGCACCGGCGCAATTTGCCCATCGCTGTTCTGGCAAAAATAAGATTTCATTCCGTGGAAAATGCCAATTGAGCCTTTTGCTATTGTGGCGGCGTGCTTTTCCGTATTCACGCCAAGCCCAGCCGCTTCACAGCCGACTAGCCTCACGGATTTGTCCGGCAAAAAATGGTAAAAAGCACCGATTGCGTTTGAACCGCCTCCCACGCACGCAACAACTGCGGCTGGCAATTTTCCCTCTTTTTCCAAAATTTGCGCTCTGGCTTCACGGCTAATCACGCTTTGAAAATCCCTGACCATCATTGGGAACGGATGCGGTCCCATAACAGAGCCAAGCGCATAGTGCGTGTCTGTGACTCTGGAAACCCATTCGCGCATAGTTTCGTTCACTGCGTCTTTCAAGGTTTGCGTTCCGCTTGTGACAACGTTCACTTTCGCGCCCAACAATTCCATTCTGTAAACGTTCAGTTTTTGCCGCTCGGTGTCTTCTTTGCCCATGAAAATTTCGCATTCCATGTTCAGCAATGCTGCGGCAGTTGCGCAAGCCACGCCGTGCTGTCCGGCTCCTGTTTCTGCAATCACCCTTGTTTTGCCCATTTTTTTCGCAAGCAAAACCTGCCCCAAAACATTGTTTATTTTGTGCGACCCGGTGTGGTTTAAATCTTCCCGTTTTAAATAAATTTTTGCCCCGGCCAAGTCGCGGCTCATTTTTTCAGCGTAATAAAGCAAAGATGGCCTTCCTGCGTAGCAGTTTAATAGCTTTGTGAGTTCTGCGCAGAAATCATTGTCATTTTTGTAATGCAAATACGCTTTTTCAAGGTTTTGAATCTCGTTCATCAAAGTTTCTGGAATGTATTGCCCGCCATGAATGCCAAATCTGCCGTTAGCCATAATTGTGGAAAATACCTATCCCTCAACTCTTTCAATTTCTCCGTCAACACGCACCAAAGCGCGGTCACTGCTGGAAAAATCCTGAGTTGTTATAAAACTTGAAATCCCAAGGCTTTTTATTTTTTGAGAATACTTTTTCCTTAAAAAATTGTTTATGCTACCGGCATCGGAAAATTTCAAAGCCTCGGCGGAAATAGCTCTGGCTTCATCGTAGTTTACGGAACGTATTATTTTTTTGCATTCCATAATGCTCCAAGATACCATTGAAAACTCGTCAACGCCAAGACCCATCAGCAACAAAGTGCTAAGAGGATCCGCAGCCATTTCGCCGCACACGCTAACAGGAATGCCTGCGTTGTGCGCTGCGTCAACTATCATTTTTATAGACCTAAGAACGCCCGGATGGTGAGGCTCGTACATGGAAGCTATCTTTCCGTTAGACCTGTCAACAGCCAGCGTAAACTGAATTAAATCATTTGTGCCAATGCTCAAAAAATCAACCCTTTTCGCTATCTCTTCAATAATCATGACTGCGCCGGGAATCTCTATCATCGCGCCAAGTTCAATTTTCGGAACGCAAAGCCCCTCTGCGCTCAGCTCAGCGCAACAATCGTTGTAAATTTCCTTTGCCTTTTCCAATTCTGTTATGCCGGAAATCATTGGGAACATGATTTTCAAATTGCCTTTGTCTCCGGCTTCAATAAGAGCCTTTAACTGCTCTTTGAAAATATCCTTGCGGTCCAGGCAAAACCTGATGGAACGCCAGCCCATAAAGGGATTGGCTTCTGTTTCCATATTGAGAGAAGAGAGCATTTTATCGCCGCCGGCATCCAGAGTTCTTATGGTGACAGGCAACGGGTCCAGTTGATTGATAACATTGCGGTAAGCTTCTGCCTGCTCTTTCCTCGTAGGCAAGGTGTCGCGGCCAAAGTAAAGAAATTCCGAGCGGTAAAGCCCAACCCCGGTTGCGCCAAAAGAGACAATTTCACTTGCTTCTTCAAATCTCTCTATGTTTGCGTTTAGCCTTATGTACTTTCCATCCATAGTTATGGGTTCCAAGTCTCTCATGGTGAAAAGCTCTAATTTCTGATTTTGAAAAACCTTTATCTGTTTTTTATACTTGTCAATGTCGTTTTTGTCTGGGTTTATTATAATTATTCCGTTGGTTCCATCAAGTATAAGCAATTCATCGGTTTCAACGGATTCGGATAAATTCGAAAGACCCATAACCGCCGGTATTTGCATTGAACGTGCGAGGATGGAAACGTGGCTTGTCGCGCTGCCGGAATCTACGGCAAGCCCAAGCACTTTCCCCTTTCCAAAGTTCATAAGCATATTTGGCCCAACGGAAAATCCGGTCAGCACAACGCCTTCGGCAGTTTCGTCTTGAAGCGCGAAATTGTGTTCTTCGCTGTTCAAATGAAAGAACACCCGGTTGTAAATATCTTTGAGGTCTTGCGCGCGTTCTTTAAAAATTCCATCGCTGTTTTCAAAATTCTCTATAAGTTTTTGCATGCAAAGATGAAATGCGTAACCTGCGTTCCAAAGCTCGTTTCTTATTAAGGAAATTACGCTGTCAATCAAAGAGGGGTCTTGCAGCATCATCAAGTGCGAATCAAAAATTCCAGCCTCTTCTTTGCCGGCCATTTGAAGAGTTAAATCCCGCAGATTTGAAATTTCTTTTTTTACCTGAAAAATGCCTTTGTGAAAAGATTCAATTTGAACCGCAGTGTTTTCTTTTGGAATTTTAATTGGAGAAACCGTGAATCTTTGGCGGGCAATGCGTTTTGCCTTGGCTATAACATAGCCTGGGGAGGCGGCTTTTCCCACGAACATTTTTCTCTGCTTGGCATCTTGTTTATGAGGCGTCTTCATAAAATTTATTCTTGAATAGTTCCGTTAATTCATCTGCGACTTTTTGTTCGTCTTTGCCGTTTATCACAAATTCGACTTCCGAGCCCGGCACAATAACCAGCATCATTAGGTTCAAAATTGATTTCGCGTTTACCCTTTGCCCCGAATACACAAGATCCACAGAGCTTTGCGCCGGGCCTGTGATATTGACTATGTTTCCGGCTGGCCTAACATGAATGCCAAGAGAGTTTTCCACTATCAGTTTGCAACTTATCATGCTGTTCTCTAAAAGAAATCGATGTTCACATCCAGTCCGTCTCTGACAATCAGGCGAAAAAGGCTGTCTGCCGAATGTATTGTTGTGGATAAATCGTCATGCAGCTTGCGGTCGTTGAGCAATATGCCAAGCGTGTTGTTTTTGGATTCCAGTTTTCCGGTTAAAAACAAAACTCTTTGCACCGCTGTGTCGGCCCCTGTTATTAAGGCATTGGCTTGGTTGACCAAGCCGTTGGCATCGGCTACCAGGGTTTTAAGCGGTTCCCTGTTTTCGTCGAGGATCACGTTTATTTTCTTTGTGGCAACGGACAGGCCAGACAAGCTACCTTGCAGGGCAGGCTCTGCTCTTTGAACGAGGCCTATTGCTTGGTCCTCCAAATCTTCGGCTTTTGTGAGGATGCGGCGGAACCTGTCTCTAAAATCCTGGGTTGCTATGGTGGAGTCGAGCATGGTGTGCGCTATGGTCATTATTATTTTGGCGCTGTCCAGGACTTCGCCGGCCATTCCCATAACCTCTGCTATACCGGCATCAAACTGGCCTTTTATGGTATCTGCTACCGTGAACATTTGCTGGGAATCGCCCAAAATCATCCCTATTTGCCTTTCTCCCAAAAGCCCTATGTTTTGTACCCTGATATCGGAGTCTTTGGGGATTTTAACGTCGTTTCTAAGCGAAATTCGCACAAGAACGCCGTTTCCGTGCAGGGCAATGTTTTCCACTTTGCCCAATTTGACTCCGTTTACCTTGACTGGATCGTCTTGGGCGAGGGTGCTGACCTGGCTAAAGCGCAGATTGTAGGAGACAAAGGTTTCGCGAGGGTCTTTATCGTTTAAAAAGAACATCCCGAAAATCAGAATCACCAACGCCACAACTATGACCAAGCCTACGATGAAATACAATGTAGTGTCTTTTTTCATTGGAGTAAATATAGAAAATGCGAATTTATCCGATGGAATTTTTAGCCGCGACCCCGAAAACGCCTCGCAATTACCCCATATGCTGTACAAGAGCCGTAAAGCACAACCATAATTATTATCGTAGCTGGCACATTGTTAAAAGGATTGTATTGCCACATAGCAACTTTGTCTAAATACAAATGCAAAAACTCTATCGCCACTCCATGCAAAAGATAAGTGTAAAAACTCGCTTTGCCAACAGCCCTTAGCCAGGGCATCGAAAGAATTTTAACAAAAAAACCTTTGTTATTTGCCAAAAAAAGCAACAATGCGGAATATAAAACTGGTTGGTAAAATTTATTCACGCAAATCAGGATTACTGTCAGCAATATCAGCAAATCATTTAACAGAGGTCTTTTAGGCAAAGGAATCGTGCCTGTAAAAAACAACCTTCCCAGCAACATCCCGGAAAAAAAATAAACCCCTCTGAATGCATTCGGCACGCCCTTAAAATACATAAGAGATAAAATTGAAATAGCAAGCAATATCCAAAGAGTTTTTTTGCTGCGCTTGCTTAAAAAGCCAAGGAATGCCGGAGTTGCGGCATAGCACAGAAAAAACACGGACAAAGTCCACGACGGCTGGTTCAAATGATGGCCCTGCCCCGGAACAAAAGCCCACAACAGCGACACGTGCAAGGCCAGAGTTTTGATTGCGTAAGCGGTATTGTCCAAAAGAGATGTTCTGTAAAGCACTATCGCAAAGATTGTCGAAGTGCAAATTATGTGCAAAGGGTAAAGCCGCAAAAACCTCTCTTTGATAAATGGACCTAACTTAGGCGGTTCTTTATTGCAAAACATAATGGAGTATATAAAGCCGCTCAGCAAAAAAAACACGTCTGCGGTAAAAAACGGCCTCTCTATCTTTATATACGATAGCAAATGCGATGACGCGAAATGCAATAGGACAATGTTTAAGGAGGCGAAAAACCTCAGAGAATCAAGCGCAGGAAAATACAGTTTCATTTTCCCAGCAACTCGTTAATCCCCTTTGCCGCTCTGCGGCCTTCGCCCATAGCAAGAATCACGGTTGCCGCTCCAAGCACAATGTCCCCGCCGGCAAACACACGTTCCATGTATGTTGCGTTTATCTCGGGATTCAAAAGCTCAATATTGCCTCTTTTGTTTACCTTGAGTTCCGGCGTTCCCTGGCTAATAAGCGGGTTTGAGCCGTTGCCTATGGCTACCAAAACAGTGTCCACCGGCAGCTCAAAGAAATCTCCCTCTATTTTCACGGGACGAGGCCTGCCCTTTTCATCCGGCTCGCCAAGCTTGTACCGGTCTATTCTCAAAGCACGGGCAAACCCCTTTTCATCGCCTAGAATTTCGCTGGGGTTTTGCAAGTAGCAAAATTCCACGCCCTCTTCCTGCGCATGGTGAATTTCTTCTGCTCTGGCCGGCATTTCCGCCGCCGTTCTGCGGTAAATTACACGGACTTTGTCTGCGCCCAGGCGCAGAGCCATTCTTGCTGCATCCATAGCAACGTTGCCCCCGCCAAGAACAGCTACCTGTTTCCCGTCCCAAATAGGCGTATCTGCGTCGCTTTCATAAGCACGCATCAAATTGGCTCTTGTCAAAAACTCATTTGCGGAAAACACTCCGTTCAAGTCTTCGCCGGGTATCCCCATAAAAAGCGGAAGCCCTGCGCCAGTACCAACGAATACTGCGTCAAATCCGTCTTTTTTCAGCAAATCCGCAAGCTTGCGGGTTCTGCCTACCACAAAATTCGTTCTGAACTCAACGCCCATTTTCTTTAGGGTTTCAATTTCCTTGTCAACAATGTGATTGGGCAGGCGGAACTCCGGAATGCCGTAGCGCATAACTCCGCCAAGTTTATGAAACGCTTCAAATATGGTCACGCTGTGCCCTTCCCTGCGTACGTCCGCAGCAACAACCAAGCCTGCAGGGCCGGAGCCTATAACTGCGACCTTTTTTCCTGTTTCCGGTTTGACGGCGGGTATTTTAATCTCCCCGTTTTCTCTTTCCCAGTCTGCGGCAAATCTTTCCAGCCTGCCTATGGCTACGGATTTTTCAACATCTTTCAGGGAAACCCCCACTACGCATTTCTTTTGGCATTGCTTTTCTTGCGGGCAAACTCTTCCGCAAACCGCCGGCAAAAGCGAGGTTTCTTTTATTGTGTCTATTGCGCTTTGAATATCGCTCTCTGTTATGTGCCTTATGAATTCCGGAATATTTATGCGAACCGGGCATCCGTCTATGCATCCCGGTTTTTTGCAGAACAGGCATCTTTGGGCTTCCGTCATAGCCTGTTCCATCCCGTAACCCGTAGCTACCTCGCAAAGGTTTTTAGCCCGAACCTGAGGCTCTTGCTCCGGCATCTTCTGCGGAGGAATAGCCAATCTCTCTTTTGTAGTCAACATGGGCTTAATGTAGAAAAATTTTACACCATGCTGCTCTTTGCGGCTGTTGGGCTTATCTTTGTCTTTCCAGCATTAACTCATGCAATTTTCTTGTTGTATTCAAATTTCTGACTGTAACATTTTGCCATGTTTTTGTTATTTCCGTTATGTAGCTCCCTGTTAATTTTTCTGCGATTCTTTTTACATAAAAAGCTTTTTTCCCTTCATAAATTTTATCATTGCCTTTCATTATTTTTATTTTCGTCATTATTTCTTTTGTCGTTAAAGGCTCAATTAAAAATAATACATCATATTTGTATTTTTCAGGTTCATCGCCAAACCCATCAGGTATATCACTTATAATTTCATGTAGATCAGAAAATGTCAATATTTTTATCATTATTTCATTTTGTGTCATTTCAAATAATTTCTTTTCAATTCTCTTTGCTATTTTTAATTTATTATTTTCATAATCCTTGAACAAAACATTCCCGCTTTGTATATAAGTTTTTATATCTGAAAATTTCATTTTTTCAAATGCCTTTTTAAGGTCATCCATTTTTATAGTATTTTTTCCGCCTACATTTATGCCGCGCAATAATACAAGATAATCAGTTTTTTTCATAGGCAATGATTCTTTCAAATCAGGATATTCAATAACCGAATTGCTTCCGTGATACAAGTTCATAGAAATAATATAGAAAATTCACAGCCGTTTGTATTTTTTTCTAAATTATATAATATGCGCAAGAAAGTTTATATTGAAACTACAGTGCCTAGCGTTCTCACAGCTAGACCTAGCAGGGATATTAGAAAATTATACCGCCAAGAGGTGACCAGAGAATTTTGGGAATACGAAAGGCAAAAATATGACCTGTATATAAGCCAATATGTGTGGGCAGAGTGCGAAAAGGGTGATGAAAATGCAGCAAAAAAAAGATTAGATTTGATTAAAGATATTCCATCTTTGTCTACTAATGATGATATTGAAAGCCTTGCTGAAGAATACTTCAAATATTTAAACGTCCCTGATAAAGCTAAAACCGATTGTTTTCATTTAGCCATATGCGTTATTGAAAAAATTGATTACTTGGTAAGCTGGAATATGACTCATTTGGGGAGACCTGCATTTGGCAGGGTTGCCACTTTTAATGGAATTAGAAATTTATGGTTACCTGATTTGGTAACTCCAGACTTGTTAATGGATATTGAAAAAGAGGAGGCTGAAAATGGAGTATAAGGAATTGGACGATCCGGTAGAAGAGGTTTATCGCATCCGAAAAGAAATTCTCGAAGAATTTAATTATGATATAAAAGCGTATCATAATTATTTGCGGGAAAGAAGACCTAAATGGGAAGCTATGGGTGCTAAATTTTTAACGGAAGCTGAGGCTGAGACGTTGAGGAATAGGTAGGCAAATGAAATCCCCTACCTCAAATTCCTCTTGTTCAACTCGTCAATGCACTGGTAAGTTAGGGGTTCCAAAGCGTTCCACTCCAAATCGATGTTCCATTTGCCAAGCTCCTCCGCAAGTTCTTCGGTGAATTTTGGCGGCGCATAATTCCCGCCGTCTCCCGCTTCAAAAAATCTGCAAAAAATATCCGCAAAATTTATGATTGCGACAAGCGGCCTGTTGATTACAGCCCTTGACAAATTATGATGATATTGCATAACCTCAGAAATAGAACGAGGAAGAAGCCAAGTCTCTGCAAGCCTTGCGCCCGTTTGCCCGTGGTCTTCTCCCAAAAGTTCACGCTCCGCCAAGTACAACTCGCAAGAACGCTCTTTGCTGAGCGCTATGGCCTGTTCAAATTCCTTGCCAACATACTGTAGCAAAATAATTTTCCCAATATCATGCAAAAGACCCGCAGTAAACGCTTCCGTAACCAAACTTGGCTCGTGCTCTTGGGCAACAATGCGAGCAACAATGCCAACAGCATAGCAGTGATCCCAAAATTTTTGCAAATCCATTCCGGAACTTTTCAACTCAAAAGCCCTGGACATTGACGCTTCCATGCAAATTTCCTTTGCCTGCTCAAAACCCAGCTTATTTATTGCGCTGTGAATTCCCGTAACAGATTCACCTCTGGAATTTATCATTTTCAAAAGCCGCGCAGTCAAAACCGGATCTACGGAAATAATTTGCTCCAAAGACTCTCTTTGATCCTTTTCATCATCAATCAATTCAAAAAGCTGGGCGGCAACGGTGGGAAGCGTTGGCAGGCTTATTATGCTTTTGCTGATTCTTTTAATATATTCGGTTTGCACGGCTCTGAATTACACCTCTACATTTGCGTTTCTGGGACTAATGCGCTTGCGAAAAACATAATAACTCCAAGTTTGATACGCCAAAACTATGGGAACAAAAATTGCAGCGACTATGCTCATCAATTTCAATGTGTATGCGGAAGAAGCTGCGTTCCATATGGTCAAACTGTGCTCAGGAGACACGGAAGAAACAAGCACGTTTGGAAACATGGCGCAAAACAAAGCCGCAACTGAGCATGCCGTGCAAAGAGCTACAAGAATAAACGCCGCTTTTAAATAACGCTTGTAAGCAAAAATCGCCGCACACAAAATCAAAGCAAAAGAGACCAAGCAAAGCATGCTGGCGTTAAATGTCAAAGCAGTTGCGATGGCAAATAAAATCACAGTCGGCACAATAATGGTTTTTGAAAATTTAAATGCTCTGAGCTGCAGTTCGCCTTCTATTTTCAAAGTCAAAAATAAAGCCCCGTTTGTCAAAAACAGGAAAAAACCGAGCACACCGCCAAACAAGGCAGACGGCCTAATCAAGTCAAAAAAAGTTCCTGTAAAATTTCCATTCTCTATCGGAATGCCAATCGCCAAATTAGCCATAGCAACGCCAACCAGCAAAGCCGGCAAAAAGCTTCCAACAGCGAGAACAATATCGCAAGCAAGGCGGGCTGCCGGAAAATCCGCCCTATGCCTTATTTCAAAACACACGCCCCTTGCAATCAAAGCCAAAAGCAAAATTACAAACGGCAAATAAAGAGCGCTGAAAAAAGTTGCGTACCAAAGCGGAAAGGCCGCAAAAATAGCCCCGCCAGCAGTTAAAAGCCAAGCCTCGTTCCCATCCCAGTGCGGACTGATTGCAAAAATATAGGTTCCTCGCTCACGCTCGTTTTTTCCTAAAAAAAACTGTAATATCCCAACGCCAAAATCAAAACCTTCCAAAAAGAAAAAGCCCGCCCACAAAACGGCAATAAGCACAAACCATAAAATTTCCAAGCTCATAACACCTCCTAAACCGCCGTTATAGCGCTTTGCTTTTTGGTTATCTTCTTATCCACGCAACCGCGAAAAATCTCGCGCCGCATTAAAAGAAAAGTTATAACCGCCAATACTATATAAATAGTGGAAAAAGCTGCCAGAGAAAAAATCACGCTGCCGCTTGAAACGCCTACAGACACAGCTTTATCCGTAGGCATCAAAGAATAGACTATCCAAGGCTGGCGGCCCGTTTCCGCTATTAGCCATCCGGCGGTATTTGCCAAGTAAGGCAATGAAATTCCAAAAACCATCAGCAATAATATTTTTCTGTGCATATTTTTTCTCAAATACACAAACCAAATTATTCCGTAAGAAATAAAAAACATCATAGCAAGCGAGCAGATGACCATAGCTCTGAACGAAAAGTAAGCAATCCACACCGGCGGCACGTAATTGCCGGGCCCATAGCGATTTTCAAAGGCTTTTTGCAAATCATCCATCCCTTTCACTTCGCCGCTCGGCTTGTTGTAAACCATAACGCTGAGCATGGCCGGCATTTCTATTCCCGGCAAAATGGAAAGCGGCGCAGGGTCGGCGGTTTCTTTCAGATTCTCCATTGCAGCCAGCTTCATAGGCTGCAATTTTGCCACGGACTGCCCTTGCAAATGCCCGCTAAAAGCAACTGCCGCTGCTCCAATCAAGCCTATAAAAAGCGCAAGCTTAAAAGATTTTTCAAACAAAGCGGAATCATTTGCTCTTTGATAAATTTTCCAAGCCGAAATTCCCAGAACAAAGAATGCTCCGGTGCATATGCTGGCTGATATAACGTGGGGAAACTGGTGCAAAAAATAAGGGTTAGTCACTAGAGCCAGAAAATCAGTCATTTCTGCCCGGCCATTGTTAAACACGTAGCCAACCGGATTTTGCATAAAGCTGTTTGCCACTAGAATCCAGAGCGCAGACAAGCAGGAACCTGCGAACACAAGCCATATGCACGCAAGATGAGCCGCTTTAGGCAAAACGGTTCGCCCAAAAATCCAAAGCCCAAGGAATGTGCTTTCCACAAAAAACGCGAGCAGAGCCTCTATTGCAAGGGGTACGCCAAAAACATCGCCCACAAAGCTGCTATATTCCGACCAGTTCATTCCAAACTGGAATTCCTGCACAATTCCTGTCACCACGCCTGCGGCGAAATTCAGCAAAAACAGCCTTCCCCAAAATCTGGAAACTTTCTCATCTTCCGAATTGCCGCTTCTGTAGGCAATGGTTTCCAATATAGCGATAAAAAGCCCCAAGCCTATGGTCAAGGGAACAAAGAAAAAATGATAGATCGTTGTTATGGCAAATTGCAGCCTTGAAAGGAAGAGGATATCGTCCATACGGGGAAGTTAGAAAATTCTCGCTTTAAGCTTACGGAACCGGAGTTTAAAGGAACCCCTAAAACACGTTCACATTTTCCACGCCACTGCTGTGCAGAATAAAAATGTGCGAATATTCGCCGGGGGCTATGTCTAAGGCTCCTCTTATGCCGAGCGAATCCAAGCGCAAGGTTTTGCGCCAAACAGCCTGATTGTCATAAACGCCTATTTTTCCGCAGGTTTTATCTAAAAGAAAAACACCGTAATTGTTTGCTATAACCCTGTCTGCTGCGCAAAAATGCTTTTCATTGCCAGACGTAGCAGACATGGGATCGCTGTAGGAAAAACCGCTTTTCGCATACCTTGTCAAATTGCGCGGCTCTGTTGAAATGCCCTCTGCGGCAAAATATTCGCTGCCTGTCGCTGCCAAAGCCAAAACTTTTTGCGAAGATACATTTCCTGTTCTAATGCAAGAACCTATGTTCCAAGTTTCAATGCCCATATTGCTTCCAATTGCAAGCTCGTTGCCGGAAATAGCAAAAACTCCGTCCCTGGCATCGCATACAGTAGCGTCATTAAATGACTTTAATCGCGCTTTGTCTTGAACATAAGAGGAAAAAACATCATTTGGAAACCCGGTAAAATAATATGTATCTTTAAAATCAAAAGAACACTCGTATAAATCATCTCGTTTGTATAAATGCACTTTTGAAGAATTATCCAAAAGGTAAAGATTGTCTCTGTCAACGAACATTTTTATAGGCGTGGAAAACCCGTTAAAATTGCGCAGATCGCAGGAAACTCTTCCCACCGTGCCGCTCTCCCATTCTCCGCACCCCAGCAAAAAGGCGAGAAAAAAACAAGCCGCTATCCGCATAATTTGTTTTTCAGCGGTTTCCACCAATTCTCGTTTTCTTTATACC
>WQTK01000313.1 GCA_009786285.1 Candidatus Fibrimonadales bacterium
AAGCACCCCCTGCGCATGATTTGAGCGGGCAGCATCAAAAATAATCAATTTGTAATCCGGTTCCAGTTTTTTCAAAACCGCCGCCGACCATTTCAGCTTTTGCATGGCTTCTTTGTGCAAAAAAGCTCGCTGCATTCCGCAATAAAGGTTATGTCCGGTAAAATTCTCAAACGTGGCATATGGCATTTTTATAACTAAATTTTTTATCCCCTTAACCTCTTCCCAATCCTCATAATTCTCTGCTGCGGCAATCCACTCCTTTTGCGCCGAGCAAAACATCAAAGGCTTCTCAGGCTTTTGAGGAACAAACAACTCCTGGGAAAACGCTATAGAAACGCAAATTATTAAATAACTCTCAACTCTCAACTCTCAACTCTCCACTATTTACTGTTTACACTTAACCTCTGCTTCTGCGCAGTTCTTTTTTTTATCGCACAGCTTAACATTCAATATGTCGGTGAAATCAAAATCACGGCTTTCAATCACCAATTCCTTTGGTTCCGAATCATAATCAAAAATAACCCATTTGCCGTCTTTATCCCTGAAATCAACGCTGTCAAAATCCAAACCGGACAGCGAATCCAAAACAGGAATGCGGCATTGCAGTCTTTCGGCAAAATCCGGCTTTAAATAAACATCTCCCAAAACAGGAGGAATAGAATCCGGCAAAACCTCTGCCGGACTTTTCTGTCTGAGCTTCAAAGAATCCGGCCTGAGCACCAGTTCTTTTTTTGAAACATTGCCTGCAAAATCTTTGGCAACAACAAGTATTTTAGATTTCGCTTTGATTTTATAGTTTGCAAAATGCCAATCCGCAACGCTATCCGCATCTTCCACTCTTATTAAATCGTCTTTTATTTTTGCCGCCTCCTTGGGATCGGAAAAAAGCGAATCGTATTTCTTGCTAAAAATCAATTCCTTGTTTTGGTATATCTCAAGCGAATATACAGACATGGGATTTTCCAAGGGCTCTCGGCTGTAGTCAACTATTTTAACGGCAAAACCCGTGTCAAAAGGAGCAGCATCCAAAATAAACGGAGCTATTGTGTCCGTGCACTGCATTTTTTTACAGGGGTTAAAAGCGATTTTTGAATTTGAAGTTCTGCGCTCAACGTGCAAATGCGGGTTGCCTATGCCGGTGCTTCCGCTATACGCAAGAGTATCGCCCTTTTTAAAACGTATTTTTAGAAAAAGCTGCACGTTTGCTTTTTCCTTTTTCAGCATTTCTTTGCGAATTAAAGCGTCAATTTTTTCATTAAATTCCCCAAGGTGCGCAAACAGCCAAACATACTCGTCTGCCGCCTTGAATTTTAAATGCCGCCCATAGCCAAAAGCTCCTCTTGCCGCAAACTCAACTATCCCATCGCTTGGCGCAATCACAGGCCAGCCCTCTTCCATATTCGTTGAAAAATCTATGCCCATATGGTAGCGAGTTCCTCTGTCTTCGCCAAAAGAAGATGTTAAATAAGCAGTTCTTCCAAGCGGCTGATAAGCCCATGCAATTGCGGCGAAAAATAAAATTACACAGAATCCGCGACCCAAACTCTGTTCCTTCCGTTTTGCTTTGCGTTGTACAATGCCTTGTCTGCTACGTCAACTATGTGACCGCATTCCATATCCACATTAGGAATAAGAGTCACAACTCCTATGCTAATGGTAAACTTTGTTTTTTCGCCGCCGGAAGTCAAAATAACCTCGTCTTCAATTGCCCTGCGTATTTGCTCGGCAATCACATTCGCCTGATATGAGTTCGTTGCATACAGCAAAACGGCAAATTCCTCGCCTCCAATTCTAGCTACAAAATCCGTGCTGCGCTTCAGGCTTTTCTTAAAAACCCTTCCGGCTACTTTAAGAAGCTCATCTCCCTGCCTGTGCCCATAAGTATCATTGTATTTTTTGAAAAAATCAATATCCATCATCAAAAAGCTCAAATTAACTTTTTCCCTCAAAGCACGGTTCCATTCATGCAAAATTCGCCTGTCAAAAGACCTGCGATTGGGAACCTGAACCAGGCTATCCATAAGAGAATCCTGCTCCGCAAGCTCCTTTAGCCTCACAATTTCCGAAACATCGTTAAGCATAAAGAACATGCCGTCCTTTGCATTATCAGACATATTGTCCGCAAACACGTCAAAAGTTTTAACCTGCTCGTTTATGGTTATTTTTTGGTAATTTTCAGAAAAAGAACGTTTTTTAACCGTTTCAGCAAATAATTCCTTGACAGAATCTTCATTGAACAACTCCAGAAAATTCCGACCCACAAAACTTTCAGGCTCGCTTATATTCAAAACTCTGCGCACCGACTGGCTCAGATATTTTATTTTGTTGTCTTCATTCACCAAAATAAGCACGCTCGGAGTAATTTTCATCAATGCGCCAAAAGAAGCAAAAGCTCTGTCCACCTCCACAGATTTGTTAGCAGCAAAATACATAACCACAAAAAGTATTACGCTGCCGGAAAGCATCAGCGAAAAATGCAGCCAAACATCGCCAGACGCATAATCAGGAAGTACAAAAATTGTTAAAAGCAAGTTTATGGCCTGTGATATGGCAATAAATATTAAATAACTCCTAACCCTGAAAAACGCCGCGCATATAACCAGCATAATCAAATATACATCATAAACATGATTAAAGAGAAACGAATTCACCGCAAAAGATGCGCCTATATAGGCAATGTATATGAGCAAACAAAGCAATGCCGCATTATAGGCCCGCTTTCTATCATTCAATTTTATTTCTTGCGCTTTCATACAAAACCTAATATAATATACATAATTTTACCAAGCCAAAAACTCAAAAAGCCCAAAATAATCCCGGCTACCACATCCGAAAGCCAATGTACACCATAATAAACCCTCAAAAAACCCCAAGTTATGGGCATAAATATCATAAGCCAGCCTATACCAGGGGCATCCGCAAAAACCGTAAAGCCCACAGCCAAGTTGTTCATAACATGGCCGCTCGGAAAACTGTACTTGTCCAGAGGCGGAACTTCCGCATTAACGCTTTTCAGCAAATCAAAAGGCCGCTTGCGGCGAACAGTGAGCTTTACAATCCAGTAAATGGCAAGGCTAGCGAGAATGGCTGGGGCAACATGCTTTATAGTCAAAAGCAAGTAATCCTTGCCGTAAAAAAAATAAAGAAACGCTATAACAAAGGCCCATACATAACCATCTCCCAGGCGCGTATAAAACCTCAAAAATTTTCCGGTTCCGGCAGAAAACGAGTGCCTGCGCAAAAAATGGAAAAAACGAACATCTAGATTGTGCATATAATCCTCACCCCGTCAAGCCTTAACTTGGGGCTTTCAAGGCTTTTTTTGCAGGCAATTATGTCTTTTTTCTTTTTTTCCAGCAATTGGCCCAGCTCAAAATCCCGCAAAAGCAAATAGGTTTCTTCCAAGCGATGCAGTTCGCTCTCCAATGCCGAAACCGCTGGTTTTTCCATTTCAGCAGCTATCTTTTGAGCCTGCGCCCCAAGTATTGTTTTTGCTTTTTCAAATAAATTTTCCAAAACAGAATAGGAAATATCAAAGTTTTTTGAGTTTTTCATATTTTCCGGCATTTCCCATATATTTCCGTCATTGTCCAAAACAATTGTCAAAAATTTTTCGCCTATTAAATTGCTTATTTCCCAGCTCGCATTTATGGAAAATTCCAGAATAAAATTGTATTGAACAAGATATTTGCCGGGGGGAACATCTTCGCTAGCAACGCAGGCAGCAGTTCCAAAGTCTTCGCTCAGTGCTTTGTCAAAAAGCCTTTGCATAATGGGATGCTCCCAATGGAAAAAGCTTATGTTTTCATAGCTCAAAGCCGTTTCCCTTTCAGTGACAACAGTAGTTACGCAACCATCGGATTCCAATATTTCCCCGCCTTCCGAAGGCTGGGAGTTTTCCACGCCTAAAAGAGCCGCATGCTCAGGCTGCTCGGGCTCGCCTTTTAGAACAAAACTGTTCCGGTAGATGCCTTTTTGAACATCTATGTCAAGCCGCTCCAGCATATCAAAAGCAAATGGCAAAAGTTCCTCGTTCGCATCCATTTTTTTTGCTTCTGCAAGCAATTCTTCCGATATTTTTTTGTTTTGCGAATTGAATTCCAGCAAGCGGTCTCTGCCCTCTTCCGCCTTTTCGTTTAGCAAAAGCATTTCCTTTTTGCCACGTGGCAAAAATTCCTTTATAAACTTATTGTATTTTTTAACCGGATTTTCCAAATAATCTTTTAATTCGTCTTCAAATTTGGCATACATTTCGCCACCGCCCATAAGCGAATGCTCAAAAATACCCAAAGCCTCGTGATACCACAGAAAAAGCATTTCCGTTTTGCTTTTTTTCACATAAGGCACGTGAATGTAAATTTCCGCTCCTTGCCCAATGCGGTCCAGCCGCCCAATGCGCTGCTCAAGCAAAGAGGAATCCTCTGGCAAATCAAAAAGCACCAAATGCCGCGCGCTCTGGAAATTCCTGCCCTCAGAGCCTATTTCAGAAGACAGCAAAACATTAGGCCCGTCCGGCTGCATCCAAGCTGCCGCCGCCCTGTCTCTATCCAAAGAACTCTCCTCTTCCCTAAACGCAACAGCAGTCCCCTCCTCCAAAAGCCCAAACAAACCGGAAACCACAGCAGAAGAAGAACAGATAAGAAGAATCTTTTCATTCTTATGCTCAGCGATAAAAGAAATTAACCACTCGCCACTAGCCACTAGCCACTCCCCAGACAATGGGTACGTCTTTAAAATTCTTTTCGGAAATCCTTTTACGCTTTTTCTTGTGTTGCGAAACACGGAGGAGCCTGTACCCAAGGCATCTATTACACGCCTCATCCATTCGGCAGCAGTCAAGGATAAATCCGCTTTTATTGGAAGCCATGAACGAATAGGAGAATTTTTCGGAATGTTCTTTTGCAAGGCTTCCCAAGAGAATTCCTCGTCGCAGTCAAGCGGGATTTTGGAGAGATCTTTTGCTATTTTTTTATAGTTGTCCTGATTTTTTTCAAATTCCACCCAGTTATGAAAGCGAGCTTTGTCCAGCAGCCTAAGCCTGTAAAAATAAGCTTCCGGCGCAAGCTGTATTGGAGTTCCGGAGAGCAAAAGCAAGCCCGGTATTTTTTGCGAAAGCTCTTCTGCAAGAACATACTGCGCATTTGCGCCCTGAGATGTTTTAACAAGCCTGTGCGCCTCATCGATAATCAGCATATCCCAAGGAGTTTCCAAAGCCACTGCCGCCGCAAGGCGATTTTCAAGCAAAAATTCCTGAGAGCATATAACATTGTCTCTAAGCGAAATTTCCTGAATGCAATCTTTGTCTATGCTTGCAAACCAATGATTGAATCTTTTGCCAAGTTCAATTATCCATTGATTTTTCAACTGCTCCGGAACAATTACCAGAGTTCTTTTTATTCTGCCCTCTGTTTGCAATGCATTCCAAATAAGGCCGCTCTCTATGGTTTTGCCAAGCCCCACTTCATCAGAGAGCATTAGCCTTGGCAAAGACGCACTGCTAACCGCCCTGAAGCTCAAATAAAGCTGGTGCGAAAGCAGCCTAAGCCTTGGGCCAAGCAATCCTCTTGCAATAGAAGATTTCCATATTCCTCGCAACTTCGCAGCTCGCTCGCGCAGGCAAAAATCAAAATTGCTTGAAAAATCATTATCAAGCAGTTTGCCAAAAATTTGCGCAGAACTATTCTCGCTTTGCTGCCTAGGGCTGATAAATTCCTCCGAAATGCTTTTGCTTTTGTTTTTGTAATGCAAAAGCCCGTCTTTTTCCTCAATTTCCTCAACAAAAAAAGAGGAACCCTTAGTTGAAACCGCTTTCTCGCCGATTTTCAAAAAATAACGAATCAGCGGTGGCTCGCCTTTTGAATTGTAAATTCTTTGCACGCCGGCAACGGGAAAATACATGGTGATGGTTCTGAAATCCTGGTTAATAATTCGCCCAACGCCTAGCTCCGGCTCCGTTTCGCTTGTCCATTTTTGACCTATAGCAAATTTAGGCACTAGTCCTGCCAGCCTCTATCAGAAGTTCCTGTTATGCCTCTGAGCTTAAGCTCAAAGTCATCTGGGTTAGTGGCGGCTTCCATAGCAGTTTGCTTGGAAATTTTGCCTGAATTGTAAAGAGCAAGCAATGCCTGGTCAAAAGTTTGGCTTCTATACTGCATATGTCCTTCTGCTACAGCGGTTTCTATAAACTCGGTTTTATTTTTGTCCATTATGTACTCTTTTATTGCAGCGGTATTCACCAAAACCTCGGCGGCGGGAATTCGCCCGGTTGTGTCGCTTCTTGGCAACAGGCGAAGGGATATTATGCCCTCCAGGCAAGAAGCCAAGAGAAGACGAATTTCATCGTGCTGGTGAGGCGGGTACATTGAAAGTATGCGGTGAATTGTTTCCGTTGCGTTTGTTGTGTGGATAGTGGCAAAAACCATGTGGCCGGTATCTGCGGCGGTAAGGGCTATTTGCATTGTTTCCAAGTCGCGAATTTCGCCTATGAGCATGACATCCGGGTCTTGGCGAAGCGCAGCTTTTAAGGCATTTGCGTAGCTGTTTGAATCCGTTCCTATTTCGCGTTGGGAAATTATGGATTTTTTATCTCTGTGCAAAAATTCAACAGGGTCTTCCACTGTTAAAATGTGGGTGGACACGCTTTCGTTTATGTGGTCTATCATGGAGGCCAAACATGTGGATTTGCCGGATCCTGTTGTGCCTGTGACCAAAATCAACCCTCGTTTTTGAAGAGACAAAGTTAAAACAACGTCGGGCAAGTTCAAGCTCGCAAAAGTCGGAATTTTTGAATTTATATGCCTGAACACTATTCCGGGAGTTCCTCTTTGGCGAAACACGTTAACGCGAAAACGCCCCAGTTCTCTCGCACTCAAAGCAAAATCGCATTCCAGCGTATTTTCAAAGCGTTCCTTTTGAGACTGGTTCATTATTGTGTTCAAAAAACTTTCCATCAATTCATAGGTGACTTTTATGTCATAGAGTTTTGTCAACTCGCCGTGAATGCGAAATGTTGGTGCAATGCCCACGCGAACGTGCAAATCAGATGCCCCGTTTTCCACCATTGCTTTTAGCAACTGTTCTATGCGTACATTAACCGGGTTAGCTTGCGTTTGAGCTTCAGCCATTTTTTTCTCCTTGAATTTATACTACCTGAATTTCTGCCAAGGCTAGTTTTGATTTTAATTCATCGTTGTCCGGGTCTCGGACTAACATTCTTTTATACACTTCCACAGCCTTTTGCGGCAGTTTCTGATTCAAATAAAGCTCCGCAAGAGTTTCAGTCGCAGTTTCCGTTGCAGTTTCAGTTGCAGTTCCCGCAGCAAGCAATGCATCCATATCGCCGGTCAAATCGGGAAGGTTTTCCACCGGCTTGTCTGCCAGTTGTTCTTTTATTATGTCATCTAAATGCGGAACAGCAGCGGTTTTTGGAATATAGGGTTGAAGTTCTGGTTCTTTTTCCTGCAAAGCGGACGCAAGCAGGGCATCCATATCACCGGTCAAGTCAGGGGTGTCTACCCTATCGGCCAGTTGTTCCTGTATTATGGAATCTATGTTAGGTTCTCGCGCAGGTTCCGGTTCCAAGGCAGACGCAAGCAAGGCATCCATATCGCCGGTCAAATCAGGAAGATTTTCCACAGGTTTATCTGCCATCTGTTCTTTTATTATATCGTCCACGTTCGGAAGTTCCTGCTGCATAGACGGATAATTATCCGTCTCTATTGCGGGAACAGCATCAGGGACAACATCAGGGACAGCCGCAGGAACAGGTTCCGGGTTTAAAGCGGAAGCAAGCAAAGCGTCCATATCGCCGGTCAAATCAGGAAGATTTTCCACAGGTTTATCTGCCATCTGTTCTTTTATTATATCGTCCACGTTCGGAAGCTGAATGTCACCTGTGCTTGGAAGCTGAATGTCATCCATGCTTGGCAGTTGAATATCACCCGTGCTTGGAAGCTGAATATCACCCGTACTTGGAAGCTGAATGTCACCCGTGTTCGGAAGTTGAATATCATCCATGCTTGGCAGTTGAATAGCTGCCGGTAGCGGCTCTTCTTCTAATTTAGATGCAGCGCTTGTTATTATATTGTCAACTGCTTGAAAAATTCTGGTTTCTATGTCTTGCTCTTCTTTTTCCTCTTCTTCCATTATATTGTCCAGCGCAGCGGCAAGTTGTGAGGTTGCTTTTGGAACAGCAGCCGGAACTGCTGCCACTATTGCTGCCTTGGCAGGTTTCGAGTCGGCCTGCGTGTTAGTTCGAGCCGCAGGATCCAACGTGCTCACAATTTTTGCGTAAACTTCCGTTTGAGGCGACTGCCCCAGCTTTTCCGTTGCTTCCAGAAGCAGTTTGTGCGCAGAAAGGCAAAATGGGTCTCGTTTGGCCACTGTTTCAAAATCAAATTTTGCTCCGGCCAAGTCCCCTTTTTCAAGAAGAATGCGACCTCTGGCGAGTTTGCCCGGCAAAAAACCCGGATTTGCTTCCACGCCTTTGTTTGCAACCTGCAATGCTTCGTCAAGTTTCTGCTCATTTCCACGGCTTACCATTCTAAGCGCATCTGCATATTGTGCAAAAATCATGGATTTTGGTGTTTTAGCCAAAATCCGTCTCATGTTTTCAAGACCCATGCTCATAGCTGGAATATAGAAAAAATCTCGGCTTCCAATTTCACGCCATGAACCTCCCAGACGCTTTGGACTATTTTTTCCATCAATGCTCTAACATCCTTGGCCGTTGCATTGCCCTTATTCACAATAAAATTCGCATGAAGCTCGGATATTTGCGCATCGCCAATTGAAAAACCTTTTAAACCGCACGCTTCTATTAAAGCACCCGCAGATAAGTGGCCGGCAGGGTTTTTGAACACAGAGCCTGCATTGGGATATTGCAGGGGTTGCTTTGTTTTTCGCCACGTTAAAACCTCTTTCCTGTTTTTGTCTATAGTTTCTTTGGGCATAGGGGTAAAATCAAACTCGGCGCAAAGTATTATTTCCTTTAATAGCTTGAATATGCTGCTTCTGTATGCGAATTCACATTCTTCTTTTGTTCTCGTTTTTATTTCTCCGTCTTCTGTTATGGAAGTTACGCTTTTTACGCAATCGGAAATTTGCTGGCCGTGAGCGCCTGCGTTCATAAAAATAGCGCCGCCTATTGTGCCGGGTATTCCCTCAAGCTTTTCCAGCCCGCCCAAGCCTTTGCTTGCGGCATCTTGAATTAATGAATGCAGGGAATCACCCGTTTTTATCACCAATCCGTTGTAATCATCAAACAATACGTTGCTGCCTTTGCCTAAAACGAAGTACGGAATTTCAAATTCTTTGCGCCAGGCGAGCAAAGCACGGATTTCTTCTATGTTTTTTGGTTCTGCGAAAAATTTTGCGCTGCCGCCGATTTTAAACGTTGTGTATTTTTTCAACGAAACGTTTTTTTGGACTGTATCGGGGACGTTTAATAGCTCCAGAATTTTTTTTTCGCATTGCTCTTTTGTGCCGTTGTTTTCGATGGTTTTTGTCGGGGCACAAAATTTTGTGCCCCTACGTTGTTGTTGCATGATTTGGGGCAACCACGGGGGGTTGCCCCTACGGCGTTGCGCAATACGTTCCATGCGCGCATTTTCGTTTGTGTCTATGAACCAAATTTGTTTCATTTTTTTTTCCAATTCGGGGCATTTGTATAAAACTGCGGCTTCTACAAAATCGGGCTTTCTTTTTTCAATTTCTGCTACCAAAACGGGGTATGCCAGGCTTTCCAGAGATTTTAATTTTTGCGGGTTGCCAAAAACCAAATTTGCCACGAAATCCCTGTTTATTCCATTTTCATTTATCGCTTCATCGCCAAATTCCTCTGCGATTTTTCTGCGCAATTCCGTGTCTTTTTTATAAAGCTCGTGAACTAGGGCATCCGCATCCAAAACATCAAAGCCCGCATCTCTTATAACAGACGCTGCAAAAGATTTTCCGGAACCTATCAAACCTGTGATAGCAAACATTTCCTTGTATTCCGGAGGAGTTGGGTAAGCGCACGCATTAGGGAAATATAGGAAAAAAATTAACTATATTCTCAAAACAATGAAACCATTTCTTAAATTCTTTTTCGCTTCCGCTTTGGGCACCTTCTGCGCCGCCGGGCTTATGCTCCTTTTGCTCACTGTTTTTATATCCTTGATAATCATTTTCTCCGGCTCAGGCAAAGAATCGGCAAACTCGCCTATTTTGAAAATAGATTTAAAAGGAATTATCGCCGAAAGGGAAAGCAAAGACCCTCTATCTGCCATATTCTTCAATTTTGGTATAAAAAAACAAGGGTTGAATGATATTCTGTCTGCGATAAAAAATGCGAAAGACAATGACAAAGTGAAAGGAATATACCTGAACACCGGGTTTGCGCGCACAGGGATTGCTTCAATGCAAGAAATCAGAAACGCATTGATAGACTTTAAAGAAAGCGGAAAGTTCATAGTGGCCTACGGAGAGGCAATTTCGCAAAGAAGCTACTACGCTGCATCCGTCGCAGACAAAATTATTTTAAACCCCATTGGCATGCTTGAGTTCAAAGGGCTTGGCAGCATGCAGCAATACAATAAAGGCATCTTTGAAAAAATGGGAATAGAAATGCAGGTGGTAAAGGTTGGCACGCATAAATCTTATATTGAGCCATACACAAGCTACAAAATGAGCAGTTACGATAGAGAGCAAAAAAGCGTGTATTTAGCAACTCTGTGGAAAGAAATTCTCGGCGGAATTTCAGAAAGCAGAAACATACCCGCAGATTTGCTCAACCGCTACGCAGACGAATACCTGCTTTTTTCCGCACCGGAAGATCTGCTGAAATACGGGCTTATAGATTCGCTTGCATACAAAACAGATTTTGAAAACTCGCTAAAGGAGATGGCCGGAATTGACAAATCCGAAGAACTTAAATTCCTTGAACCTGCGGATATTTCCGGCACGGAATCCGTTGCAAAGGAGAAAATAGCCATTGTTTACGCAGAAGGCAGCATTGTTAGCGATGCGGAAGAGGATTTGTATTCAGACCAGACAATAACTGCGAAAACATATGTAAAAACTTTGAAAAAGTTGCAAAAAGACAGTTCGGTCAAAGCCGTTGTTTTCAGGGTAAATTCCGGCGGCGGTTCTGCTTACGCCTCAGACCAAATTTGGCACAGCGTCCGTGAGCTTTCAAAAATAAAGCCTGTTGTAGCGTCTTTTGGCTCTTATGCGGCAAGCGGTGGGTATTACATTGCCTGCGGCGCAAGCAAAATAGTAAGCTCTCCCGTTACTCTAACAGGTTCAATAGGAATTTTCGGGCTTTTTCCGAGCGGGGAAAAATTGGCGGACAAAATGGGAGCTTCTTATGATGGGGTTGGAACAAACAAAAATACCCTGTTTGGCGAGCAAATTTTAAATATTCCGTTTTTGGATGCCGGAATTTTGCCGGCACGTCCTTTGAACAAAAACGAGCAAGCCATGCTGCAATCCTATGTTGAGCGGGGCTATGACGCATTTCTCTCACGTTGCGCAGAGGGGCGCGGCATGAGCAAAGAAGCGCTGGATTTAATTGGGCAAGGCAGGGTTTGGACTGGAAGCCACGCATTGGATAACGGACTTGTGGACGCTTTGGGTGGAATTGAAACGGCAATAGAAATGGCGGCGGACTTAGCTGCGCTTGAAGATTATTCAATAGAGGAATTTCCCAAGCAGAAAGACCCCTTTGAGAAGTTTTTTGAAGATCTTTTCAAATACGCAAAAATCAGAGGTCTTGAATTCATTTTGGGAAAAGACGGCTACGAAACCCGTAACCTCCTAAACGCTCTCTCCAACCACGACTACAGGCAAGCGGTGTTTTCTATATTCCCTCCATGATGGATTTGAAAAAAATTGAAGACGGGTTTCGTCTGGTTTTGGAAGGCTTGGGAGAGAACCCCTCAAGAGAAGGCTTGCAAAAAACGCCAGCACGTGTAGCAAAAATGTATTCCGAGCTTCTGTGCAACATAGACTGCGAAGAAGAAGAAAAAGATATTTTAGCTACCCAATTCGTTGAAAAATACGATGAAATGATACTTTTAAAAGACATTCCCGTGACAAGCATTTGCGAACACCACTTTTTGCCCTTTACCGGAGTGGCTCACTTAGCATACGTGCCGGGAAACCGCATAGTCGGGCTTTCAAAACTGGCAAGAGCTGTTGATTTTTACGCACGCCGCCCGCAAGTGCAAGAACGCCTGACCACCCAGATAGCCAAACTCATAAATGATTCCCTTGAACCGCAAGGAGTAGGTGTTGTGCTGGAATGCATTCACACCTGCATGACAATCAGAGGAGTAAAGAAAACCGGCTCGGTGATGTTCACAAGCAAGCTGATAGGCTCGTTCAAAAGCAACGCTACCACAAGAGCAGAGTTTTTTTCGATGATAGGAAAGCATTAATTTTCTATATTCCTCCCATGCGCACCATAGAACAGATAAAAAGCAAAGGATTGCCGCTCAGAGGCAATGACATAGACACCGACCGCATTATACCTGCAAGGTTTTTAAAAAGCGTAACCTTTGAGGGTCTTGGCGAGCACGCCTTTGAAGATGATATTGAAGGAGTTCGCAAACAAGGCGGCACTCACCCCTTTAGAGACGAAAAATACAAAGGCGCAGGCATTCTCGTTTCCAATCGCAACTTCGGATGCGGCTCCAGCAGAGAGCACGCACCGCAAGCTCTTTTGCGTTTTGGAATAAAAGCGATTATCGCAGAAAGCTACAGCGAAATTTTCTTTGGAAACTGCGTTTCAATAGGCATTCCGTGCTTCACCGCAACCCACGAATCCGTTGAAAAAATTATGGAATGGATTGAAAAAAATCCTGATAAGGAAATCACAGTCAACGTAAAAGATGTAAAGGCGCATTGCGATGATGTAGGAGCGTATTGCAATACGCCCCTACAGATTGCAGATGGCCCACGTGGGCAATTTTTGGATGGTTCATGGCATGCGAGAAGCGTTTTGCTTTTGAATAAGGAAAAAATTGAAAACTTGGCAAAATCCTTGCCCTATTGAATATGAAAGCACTGGTTATAATTCCAACTTACAACGAAATGGAGAATATTCCTGACTTTATCCCTTTGGTACTTGCGCAAAATGAAAATCTGGAAATTCTGGTTGTTGACGACGGCTCGCCGGACGGCACCGGAGATTATGTTGAAAACCTGTCCAAAGAAAACAGCAGAGTCCATATTTTGCGAAGGGAAAAAAAGATGGGCCTTGGAACAGCGTATGTAGCCGGTTTCAAATGGGCTTTGGAAAAAGACTACGAAAAAATTTTTGAAATGGATGCGGATGGAAGCCACAGCCCGCAAGCGTTGAACACTTTTTTAAAAGAATCCGAGAATGCGAGCCTTGTTTTGGGAAGCCGCTACTTAAAGGGTAAAATTTCAGTTGTCAATTGGGATTGGAAAAGGCTTATTTTAAGTTATGGCGCAAATTTCTACACAAGGATGGTGACCGGAATGCCGTTTTCGGATGCCACCGGAGGCTTTAAATGCTTTAGCCGGGAAGCCTTGCAATGCCTGGATTTTAGCAAGCTGAAAAGCGACGGCTATTGCTTTCAAATAGAAACCACGCACAGACTTTGGAAAAAAGGCTTGAAAATAAAAGAGATTCCCATAATTTTCACCGACAGAACCAAAGGCTCTTCAAAAATGAGCGGTTCAATTATATCCGAAGCATTCTTTTTGGTGATTAAGCTGAGGTTCAGGAGATACAATGCTTGAAGCCATAATAATAGGCCTTGTGGAAGGATTGACCGAGTTTTTGCCCATTTCATCAACCGGGCATATGCTTATTGCAAAGCATATTTTGGGCAAGCAATATACGGAAGCATTTCTTGTTTTAATACAGATTGGCCCTATTGCGGCTTGCACGCTTGTGTTTTGGAGAGACATAGCCGGTTTTTTTGTAAACTGGAAAAAACCTGAAACCAAAGATTATGTTTTAAAATTATTCATTGCGTTTTTCCTGACAGGAGTCGGCGGTTTTATCGCTAAAAAATGCGGGTTAAAATTGCCTGAAACCATTTTGCCGGTAGCTTTTGCCGTGTTGATAGGGGCATTTGTTATTTTTGCCGTGGAATACAGTTCCAAAAAAAGAGTTTTGAGCGCAAACCTTACTTGGGCAGTTGTATTTGCCATTGCGCTTGGGCAAATACTGGCCGCTGTTTTTCCCGGAGCATCGCGCTCGGGAATGGCCATTATGGGTGCTCTCATAGTGGGCTGTGCTCGTCCGGAAGCGGTGAAGTTTGCTTTTTTAGTAGGCATTCCAACCATGTTCGCCGCCGGAGGCTACGAGTTGTTTCAGGAAATAAAAGAAGGAAACACCGCAGATTTGCTTTTGCCCCAGTCCATTGTAGCATACGTAGTAGCAACAGTATCGGCATGGCTTTCCGTCGTGTGGCTTTTGAAATTTGTCCAAAGCAAAAACTTTATACCGTTTGCATGGTACAGAGTAGCGCTGGGCGCAGCTTTACTATCTTTGAGTTTATGAATACTGACGTGTTAAACGAAATAGAGTTGGATAGAAGGCTGGCTATAAGCATTGAGCAAGCAAATAATGGAATGCTAGGACCAACGAAAGAGGTAGTAAATGAGATATTGGGAGAGTTAAAGCGTGGCTACTATACGATAACATGCTAAAGGAAGCAACTGCCTTGACAAAACTTGGGAACATGGTTTTGACAAGGGTTGAAGTTCTATTTCAAGACTTTGTATGACTTTACTGAATTAGTGCACGTCTCGTATGCAACGTACAGAGAACAAGTAATCATCGTTTCTACTCCTACCTACTTTGCTATTGCCATATTCTACGTACCATTCGTAGCCATTAACACTCCACCATATACCATCGTCACCAACGCCGTTGAATCCGCCATTTGAATAACCTTTACCACCCAAAAGGGCTGAAAAGCCATATTCATCTGCGCCATCGCCGCCATTTGTCCGGTCCTTAAGTTTTCTGCCAGCAACGCTTTTACCGCCTGCGAAATCCACAAGAGCTTCCCATTCGGCATTGTTTGGTAAATGCCAACCTTTTTTGCAAGCTTTCATTGCCTCATCCAAAGTGTACAAGCGACCGTATTTTTTGCAATTGGCAGGATCGTTATCATAACATACGCCTCCTTTTGAGGCATCGTTTAGATTCTCCGCCATCCACGTTTGGTTGCCTATTTTAACGGTTTTATATCCGTCTCCACATGCACATATTGTTAACACAATCAATGCTATTAAGCCTGATTTGATTACCTTTTTCATTTTTTATCTCCTATGGTTAAAGGGTAATTTTTTAAAAATATATTCACGATATGTCTCCTAATTAAAATCATAGGCTGCAGTAATGCCAATTGCAAAAGGAGATTCAATTGTCGCATACTTATCTAGCTTTTCCAAATGATAAATAAATCTTGATCCAAAACTAATACCTTCAAGAAAACGATAACCAACTCCCAAAACAATAGCCTGATCCATTTTTACTCTGAAATTCGAAAAATTGTCTTTAATCTCATCGCCATGGAACCAATCGCCGCTCTTTACCGTAGCACTAGAAGTAACTGGAAATCCCCATTGAAACCCGGCTTCAAAATAAACATTTTCTCTTGATCCTAACCTAAGCAAAACAGGAATCTCTATTGTTTGATAAGATGCTGAAACTTCAATAAAATTATTTTCAGAACCGAAACTACAAGTTTCCTCTTTGCCTCTATCATTCATATAAACTCGTCCATCAACTCCTTTGCAAAAAATATATCCAGAGAAATTGTAACTTACCTCCGAAGTAAGAGCCATTGCATTAAATACCCAAATGTTCAATGTCAATCCCGCAGCAAAATGTCCGCCAAAGCGTTCTTCGTCTTTTGTCATTCCTTCTAAGTTTGTATAAGATTTACCCAACAAATTCGAACTCGACTTTTTATTCCTAAAATGCATTGCCGCTACCAAGCGTGCCCCAATCTTTATCGACTGCATATCATTTCCCTTCTTCGATTCCCATTCGCTCCATGAACCGTCTTGCAAAGTATATCTATATTTCATTGATACTTGGTTATTCGATGACTCATGTGTGTATTTCATCGCTTGCTTTTCTCGATTATCCGACAGCTTATGCGTATATTCTATCTCTTGCTTATGCTCTAGCCTGACCGCAACTTTTTCCCTTTCCATTCCAACCTCAATCTCAGAACACACCGCCACAGTGCCACTGAACGGCGTTTCCCCAACTTGCTTCCCATCCACAAATACAGGCTCGCTTACAGGCTCGCCATCACGCTCCGCACTCAAAACCAAACCACCCTGCTTTAGGTGTACACTACGATCTGCCATATCAATAACCTCATAGCTACCCTTGTTTATACCTACATTAAATGATATGTCTTCATAACACCTGTGCCTGAGCTTAACGCTGTATTGCTTAGGAGACAGCCTGTTCTCCAAAGATGCTACCGCATTGCCGTCTATTAATAAATCCCAACTTTCGTACTTGCCAATGCCATCCGAATAAGCAGGCTTTATTTCCAAAATCCCAAAATTCGCTCTCAGCTTTATGTTTATGCTTTGATTGTTCTGTTTGATTGACGCTATAGTATCCATCTTTTCATATTGCTCCAATGCAGCCACTATACGAACATTACCTTCAGGAAGCTGAACTTTGCAAGGAGATTTGGCACAACCCGGAATAGGTTCTCCGTTAAAACTCAAAGCCAAGTCCGCTTCAGCCGGCTCGGTGGCTATATTCGCCACATAAAATTTTCCTCCGGAGAATTCATAGCCACCGCTGCCGCTTTCCCAACCGCTCACACCGCCCGGAACAGAAGGCGAGCCACCCCTGCCGCCGGAACCTCCCGGTATTTTTCCAAACATAGCGGAAGCCTTTTCGTTTACAATGGCAAGCAAGCCGTATATGTCTTTGGAATAACCGTCAAATGAACTCACCAAACTTCCACTTTTGCTGTCATAAAGCTCAAAGTTAATAGCGTAATCATCGCCCAAGCGGCCTATGCGGCCTTGGCCAACATAATCTGCATTAACTTCCCTGCCAAGCTGAGCCAAGCAACTTGATTCTTTGCATTTTTTTATAGCCTCTTCCTCAGAACCTAAAAACGCAACTATGCTCTGCTGGGTCATCACGGCGTAGCCTTTTTGAGGCAAAACTTCCGTCGCTATTCCCCGCAATCTGTTCGTCAACTGAGTCAACTCCGAAACCTTTAAAGGCGGCTCTTCATCGTCAACCGTTCCAATTATGGCAATGCGCCTTTGCTGTTGCCCGTAAGCAACAAAAATGAGAAACAATAGAAAAAAATGTATTTTAGTACTCACAATGCATCTCCTTTTACATCATCGGTACTCGTGTTATTTGTTTTCCTGCTTTGAATAAGTACACTCCATTTGCCAAGTCTATTTGCACATTTGCATAGCGGGTGTTTATTTGCCAGGTTGCGATTAGCTTGCCTTTTATGTTGAATATATGCAACGTTACGGGCGAAACGGGCATATAACCGAGATCAACTTACACAATTCCTCTGGAGGTTGGGCGGATTTTGAAGTGGCTAGTGATTAGTGGCAAGTGATTAATTGTTGTTTTGCAATAATCCACCTCATCGCCTCCTAGGAACCAGCAGATTTCAGGATTCAAAGCTATGCAACGGCCTTCTCTTTTGCAGAACGTTGTTAGACCGCCTTCATCGTCTATTGTCGCTACTATTGTTATAGAGCGGTCCAGAAGTTTGTAGTTGTCCGCAGGAACAGCGTCTGTGATTATTGTAGCAGTGGCTTTTTGGGTGGTTTCGACACGTTTAGCTAGAGCATAACGGGGCGTATACGATACGCCCTTACTGCCTTGTGAGTTGCCGTCTTTGTCATCGTATTCAATTTTTATTTTGGGTTTGCCTTTCAGTACTGAGGCATCATCGGTTTCTTTTCTGATTGTGTCTGTGGCAAAGCCATAGTATTCTATGACTTCTTCTAGGATTTGCTGAAGAGTGACAGAGTCTGAGAATGCTTCGCTTGGAACCAAAAGCGTGTCGTTTTTGTATTCAAAGTCAGGAAGGATTGTTTGGAAACTTGGATTTAAATCCTTCTTTTTGATTTCATAGTCTTTTGAGTCGTTTTCAAGAAAGTAGTTTGGTGCTATTCTTTGGTTTTTGATTTGAACGAATACAGCGTCTCCGTCTTTGTATTTGCCTACGGAAGTTTTTCTGTTTATGTATCTGAATTCAACGCCTGGTTCTGGTTCTGCGAGGCTTGCTCTTGGGGACTGGTCCATTTTGTTATAAACGAAAATAGTGTCGTCTGACCAAGTTATATCGAGAGTTTTTTTGTCTATTTTATATGGCATGACTGAATTTGCCAAATATACATTGTAATCAAAATTTTTCATTTGCGCTACAGCCACATAGATGCCTGCTTCATTTTGTTTGCCTAAAATGTCTAATTCATGAGGCTCTGCAGTTGCTGCTGGGAATTGTTCTGTACCATTGTATGTGAATGTTGTTTGTGTATTCCATTGCACGGGTACTATTGTTGCAGTGGGCGATGATATGCCAAAATTTCTTGTTGCGGTTCCGTAATAATTTCCTTTTCCTATTATGCTGACTGATCCAAGGCCGAGTATATTTTCGCCATATTCATCAATTTCGTAATCCGTATTTTCAGCCAGCGTTTTTGAGCCGTCTCTGACGGTAATGTTTGGTTTTATTTGCAGTCCTGTTGAAAGTACATTTTCTATGGGGTCTATTGCGTTTTCAGGGAGCGGTTTCGGGTTGATTGTGAATGATATTGTGTCATTTGTGAGTACATAATTTGTGCTAGGAGCTGCAAGTTTTGCTGTTGCAGTATGTGTGCCTACGTTGGTTGCGCCGTTGATTACAAGCTCGAAGCGTGCGCCGTTCGGCAGAGTGGCGGTAGCTGTGGGGACTTGTTCGTAGCCGGTGTATTCAAATGAAGTTATGCTGTCCCAAGCGACATTGATATATGTTTTAACTTGGAGAACCGGATATCCGTTATTTATATCGGGAGACATAGCCCAAGTATTTTCAAAGTCCCAACCAACAAAAGTATTTTGCGTTCTTAGTTGAGCAGGAGTTCTGCTCATTCCCAATATTATAGTATCACCAGCTGCGCTACTTGGATTTTCGTCAGAATTATAATATACCGAAGTATTTTCTCCCAGTCCAGAGTAACAATATCCGAAAATTCCACCAATATATATTTCTGTTGTATTGGCACCAGTTGCTGTTATTTTTCCTGCCGCATAAGAATTTGTAATATCCTTGGCAATTGAAGAAGCCATTCCTATCAATCCACCAGAATAAGCATGATAATAAGTAGAAGTAAAAGAAGAAAAAACATCACCCGTTGAATACGAATTACTGATTGTTGCCCCTCCTGCAAGCCTTCCTACCAATCCACCAGAAGAAGCGTAATAATTAACATAATCAGCAGAGGTAATAGAAGAAAAAACATCACCCATTGAGTATGATTTATCAATTTCTATGCCTGTTCCCATCCCAACAAGTCCGCCAGAAACAGCTAGCCCACCAGTAGTAATAGAAGAAATATAACTCGTTACATATGAATTGTTAATTGTTATTTCCGACCAAGAATATCCCACCAAACCACCAGAATAAGCATCACCATTAGAAGTAACAGAAACATTGCCTGTTACATATGAATTATTAATTGTTATTTCAGAATTACCTTCTGCATATCCTACCAATCCGCCAGAGGTAGAAAAACCAGAATAAGACTGAGAGGCAAAAGACGAAACATTACCTATAACGTAGGAATTATTGATTGTTAAAATCGTCGATTCCCGTACACTTCCCACCAAACCACCAGAATAAGAATGAGGTCCACCACCATTAGAAGCTTTAATGCTATCCTTTATATTTACTCCACAATTTTCTATAGGTTTTGTTGAACTATAATATCCCGATAATCCACCTGCATAAATTGAATAATTTCCGGTTGTACTTGTATTTATTTCCGTAACATTCACAACAAGGTTTTTAATTTGTCCGCCTGTGCCTACATAACCAAAAAGACCAGCATATTCAAAGTCTGATACATAAACATTTGATATTGACTTTCCGTTTCCGTCAAATATTCCTCTAAATGGCTTCCCTACTTTGGATAATTGAATACTATCGCCAATCGGAGTCCAATTGCCAGCAAGCTCAATGTCTGCGCTAAGCATTATGGTTTTGCCCTCAAAAGTTGCGCCGCCATTCACAAGTTGCGCCAATCCTGCAAGTTGCTCTGCGGTTGTGATCGTGTAGGTATTTGTAGATTTGTTGTCTGTGTACCAATTGGTATCAGCCGTGCCATCCCACGAAGTTTGCGCAAGCAGCAACACAGGAAAAAGCAAAAAGAGAAGAGAGAAACGCTTCATAAGAAACTCCTAAGGTTGAAAAAATTGAAAGTTGAAATCCTGTAAATCCCTGAATCCTGAAAATCGGGGTTCAGACAAAAGAAATGGCGTAACCCCTTGCAATATAACGCCTCTTTGCTT
>WQTK01000314.1 GCA_009786285.1 Candidatus Fibrimonadales bacterium
ATATAGCAAATATCGTAGAATTTTTCAACCCCTTTTATGAAATAAATGTTGATTTATGCGGAGTTGTTATATTTTTAAGGAGCGACTAGATAACAAAATCATTTTATATTCCTTTCCAATACATCATCTTTTTGAAGTTTCCAATGCGAGGAATATAGTAAATATCTGCCCCCATCATCCGGCAAAATTCCCCAGTACTTAGCCATCCAGTCCGGGCCAGAAGGGATAACGGAAAACGCCAACGGCGAAGGGAAGACAATTGAATGAACGGAGGGAGCGCCGCTGGGTGGTGTATTGAGAAATTTTGGAGGTGGTGCTAGAATTCCTTAACACAAGTTTTTATAAGGTCCACTGTCGCTTGATCAATTTTTTGTTGCTTTGCGATAGCAGCACTTGTTTTATTATCTCCAAGCAAGGCTGCTATAATTTTAAATACTTTTTTAAAAGTTATCCGCTGAGGTAACTTGTCAAGCAAGGTTGCTACATCGTCTATTTTTAATATAAACTGCTTTGAATGTTTCTGTTCCGTGACTATTTTTTCAACCACTGTTTCCAACTTAACACCATCAGTGAACAATTGTAATGGTAACTGCATTTGGCTCCCAGTTAGGTTAAATTTTTGGTCATTTTGTTTATGTTCTTTGATATACATTGTCTGCCCCCAAACAGATTTCCATTTAGTAATAATAACGGCATCATTTTTTCCACATTGAATAGTTTCCGCATTTACTTGATGCAGCAAACCAATTGGAGAACTTTTCCAGCCATTAGCCTGTTCTTTTATCTTAGGATCAATAGTTTTTGACGCTTCCTTGCTATTATTAGAAAGTAATAATTCTGTAATCTTAATAATGTATTCGTTATCTTGAACTATTTTCCATTCTATTGGAATCCAATCGGTACCACTGAGCATGCCCAATAAACCTCCAGTGATAGAGGCAATGGTATCCGTATCTGCTCCAAAAGCAAAGGCAGGAACTTTTATACCGAGTGAAGGATTATTTGCATATTTCGACACTAGATATATAGCTGCTAATATCGCAACATCACCCGCTCCATTTACTTTCGCAAAACATTCCAATTGCGTTAAGATACTATTATCTTCCAACATCAAACCTTTTTTTAATGATGCCTTTATAAACTCAAGTTGCTTTACCATATTAGCAAGACAAGTTTTCCAATTATGAGTATAGTCGGAGTGACGATTTGCGGCTTCAATCCAATCAGTGAACTTATCAGAATCAGGGAAAGCTCCCCATACACCTTGTGCATCTAATACAGCATTTACAAGTTCACCATATTCCAGTACCGAATTTTTCTGTAAAAGATAATTTAAAGCGTAGGCATAACAAGTTGCTCCCAAAATAGCCCTAGGATGACCGTGGGTTATTATGCTGTTCTTGATAACATCAGTTATTAAAGCCGCAATGCCATGCTCTGGCGTATTAGCTACCGCAATAACATGAGGCAAAATACGCATTGTAGCTCCATTGCCACCAGCATTGAAATAATCCCTTGTATAGCTAGACTGCCATAAAAATAAACCTTTTTTGCAGGATTCCGCAGCTTTCAACAAAGCTTTCCCTCCGCCACGCTCATATTTAAGCCAGAATTGCAACTCATTAATTAAGGCCTTTTCCCAGTTCCCTGCGATTATGCTTCTTGCGACAGATAATGTCATTTGTGTATCATCACTATATTCACCTGGCAAAATTTTTTCATTGTGCCAATATGGTTTAGTACAACACCTAGTCCATTCAACGAAATGGTCATTGATTTTTTGTGTATTTGCTGTATTCTTGGAACGCTGCTCGCTAGGCCAACCCAAAGCATCACCAATTGCAGTGGCCAACATTGCTCCTTTGCATTTCTCTGTTATTGTTGGTATTGCCGTTGACATATCTACTACTCCTCTGACCAATTGCATTCTCTTTCGCACGGTCTATTACCATTTTTAATCATATTGCTCCAAGCTGGGGTTAATACATCGGGAGCAATAAAAATAGAAATTTGTTTAACGCTACAAGTTTTCTGCATAGCATACGCACGCCCAGCTATATCTTCATTTCCTACGGCAATTCCGATAATAAAATCTCTCGGTATATTGTTTTTTATCAGGATTTCTGCCTGACCATCCGTTGGGCAACAGGAAAGCATTTGCGACGACCTCGAATGTCGAAATGTATGTATCGTATCTGCAAAAATTATCTCTATATTCTCAATTTGGCTATTAATATATGTTCCATTCGCCTTGCTAGCATTGCAGGGAGAAAATTTTGCATATTTTTGATTTAGTATTTCTAAATCAATGTACAGTACAATCCATTCATTAAAAATTTTATTAGTATCTCTCTGAATTGCCTTTTGCAAGAACCATGAATTTGGATACTCAATAGAACAACATACGTAATCCAATTCGCCATCGTATCGTTCGATATCTGTTGCATTTTTCGTATCAGAACGAATCGAATCACTCGCTGAAACACCGTATTCTGAAGATATTATATGTGTTAAGCTCTGGAATTTTGTGAAATGGCAGAGTCGAGTCACGCCACGTGCTTTAAGAATGTCATATCCACTCATTATAAATCCTCCTCGCCGTACATGTCACATTTCGTTGAGTTCTTAGGAAACAAAGGCGATAGTGTGCCGTGATATGACATGTAAAGCCCATATTTTGAACGGGTTGCGGCTACATAAAGCAGTTTTATCTCGTCTGAGAACATTTCATCCTTAGATACTGCAGTCGCTACAATATCTTGACTTGGAAATTTATCTTCTGATAAAAATGGGACAAATACATTTTCAAACTCAAGCCCTTTTGCTGCATGAAATGTTGTCAAATAGATTATTTTGGTATGGGCATATCCAGGAGTGTCTTTATCAATTTCTGTTGCTCCACTACCCATATTCTGTATAATCTTCATAAATGAATCTATATATGCCCTATTTCTACACACGATAACCACCGATGAAGTCCTTCCAGCATCAATAGCTCGCTTAACGACCCAGTTCATTTCACTTTCCTTGTTATCAAATTTGATCAATACAGGCTTAGGCCCCTCGGCTACCTGATTTGTAGCAACCACCATATCTTCATTTTGTTGCCAATATTCGTTTTTCGTTATATCGTTTGCAAAAGCTGTAATAGTAGGAGGATTACGATAATTTACATCAAATCTCCATATTTTATCAGCATTGATTTCAGAGTGTCGCCAAGATAAACGACTACCATATATTTGCTGAGCCACATCTCCGAAAAAAGTAAAAGAACCGCCTTTACCAACAGCATTTACAAGCGATTTAATCATTATCGGCGAAAAATCCTGTCCTTCGTCAATAATGATGTGAGTATACATACGAGCATTAAAGTCGTTTTGTAATTCATTGTAAACATAAAAAGCCAAATCATCCCAATCATATTCTCGTCCAGTTGCCTTGCGTAATTCAATGTATTTTTCATAAACATTAAAAATCAACTTCCGATTTTCTCGTTTAATATTAGCGGCTGCACGACCTATGCGCTCTGCATCATAATATGCAGCGAAGTTTGCGAATCCAAACTTTTGAATGAAAGTTATTTCGTCAATAAAAAACTCTTTTGAACGTCTGAAAGTAGATTCAGTTGGATGTTGTTTTTTATAAAATTCTACCGCTAACTCTATATAACGAGATTTTTCATCTGTATCTAGTATTCCATTTCTTGGCGGCATCTTTCCCTTACTGCACAAATAACCTCTTGCGAACTTATGGTAATTTTCAACAACTAGTTTTGGAGATTGAAAGCCACTTATTCCACGCATATACTTAACTAACGCACCATTAAATGTGACAAGAAGCACTATGCCATTGCCAGGCAGATTTGCAAGATGCCGAGCTCGGAGCAAAGCAAGGGTCGTTTTGCCGCTTCCAGCAGTGCCAAGAACAATAATATGACCCTCAGCAGGAAGGGCCATAACTTCTCTTTGTTTTCCATTTAGCACAATATCAAGCATATTCTAAATGTAGAAAAATACATATTTCTTATTTTTCTACATTCCTGTTATGGATAATGTTTCAATAAATAGAAGGCAGGACAAATAATGGCTCAACATATATCTATTCGAGTACCTTGGCACGATGATGGTTGGCGTGGATGCGTATGCGCAAATCCCGAACGCAATCAAGCTTGCCGAGTTCTTAAAAATATAGCCATCGGACGTGCAGACATCAATGCACAGCAGTGTTCATCTTGCGCTGGTACATCTATCGCTACAGATGAGAAATTTACCCCACCTTGTATTACAGAGTCTGGGCAGTTTATGTCTGACCATAAAATTTTTAAGAAAAAAAATCATCCTTATGTTTATGACCCGCATTTTAATCATATTGAAGAAACAACGATTTGTATTGAGCCTTATTCATTTGTTGGAACTCCGTATAAATGGACAATGAAAGGAGATATTGCAGGTAATTCTCCAAATGATTGTTATTTTACCCAGTTTGATTCCACTATAGAAATAGATGTCGGTAGTAGAAATTGGGTGTCTAATGGTATAAATCAAAGACACATATTTGACTATTTTTATCGTAATATAGAATCCAATAAATCGCTTATAGTTGCGTATGCAAAAGCAATTCCATTTATTGAAACTTCCGGGCGAATAGTAATGGGCATTGGTTTTGTAGAATCTCTTGGCAAATTAAGTGAATACAGATATAAAGATGGAACTCCAACGGGTGAACAAGCAACCGCTTATCTTTGGGAACGCAATATTAAACATTCTATTCGCTATGATAGAAGCAACGGTTTTCTTTTCCCTTTTGCAGAAATTCAATTGCATTTAAAAAATCACCCAGAGCAAAATCCAGATGACCTCGTGGTGTTTGCACCAGAAGAATATAGAGAAGAATTTTCTTATGCGACAGAGCACTTATCGCATGATGCTCTTATTCAAACATTAAATAAAACGGTTGTAGTTCTACAAAAATACAAGGACGTTCGTTTGCCATACGGAAACGGAGCGAGTTGGGATGATTTAATAAAATGGTGTAAAACGCAACTTGAAAATTTGTGGAAAGAACGAGGTGCTTATCCAGGGTTAGGAGCGGTGCTGTCTGCATTGGGCGTTCCATTCGGATTTGATGTTGCTATGGCATTGAAAGCGAGACATAGTGACAATGAATTGTGGGATAATCTTGCGAATGCTTTAGAAAGCTTGCCTGAATTACTATCAGAAGAATTACAAGGTATCCTTAGCAATTTTACAAAAACAAAACGTGAGGATATTGCGGATAGGATCAAAGAACAGTTGGATTATCTCAAATTGCTCTCCCGCATTGCTCTGACTTTACCTCAAGCAAAGCTTTTGTTAGAAGATAAAACTCGCACTGACTATAGGCTTTGCAATTACGCAGATCAATTAACAGATATACATTGTAAAGATATTTCGGCAGATATTATTGAAAATCCATATATTCTTTATGAAAAAACTTATCGACTGGAATCTAAATATCAAATAGGAATTAATAAAATTGACCTAGCAATGTTTCCTCCTTATGAGCCCGATGATAAACGTCGATTGCGTGCCATTATTGTTTCTGTATTGGAAAGAGAAGCAGCCAATGGCAGCAGCTTGATGCTTGCGAGTGAAGTCGCAACTGCCGTTGGAAAGTTTCGCTCTGATGTGCCTGATATAGAACCAGATATGAGCTTAAGAACCATTCAAAATGAGCGAAGAAAAGCCTTTTTTGATGAGTTATTTTGTCAAATTTCCATAAAAGTAATTCTTGAGAATAACGAAGAACGAGAAGAAATAGCTATCCAGTTAGTTCGTCTTCAAAAAATAAACGAGGTAATTAGAGAATTTGTGAATAATCGAATCGACAGTTCTATAAATATTCAAGATAATTGGGAAGATTTGTTGAAAACGACTCTCAAAGAAGAAGCTAGCTCAGATGAAGAACAAGAAAAGAAAGCGCGCGATGAAAAAATTAGTGCTATTGCAAAAATGGCTACATCTCGTATATCAGTTTTAACAGGCGGCGCAGGAACTGGCAAAACGACTACTCTTGCAGCTCTGTGTTTAAGCAAAACCATCCAAAGCGAAGGAATCCTTATTCTTGCTCCAACTGGAAAAGCACGAGTTGTTCTATCTAGTAAATTACGTGAACAAAATATTTCCCATAAAGCTCAAACGCTTTTTCAATTTTTAAAAAAGACAAAACATTGTGATATAAATACGTATTCTTTTTATCTTTCAGGAAAAGAAAGTAACGAAACGCCTTCAACCGTAATTATAGATGAATGTTCTATGTTAACAGAAGAAATGTTCGGTGCTTTGGCAGAAACGATACAAAGAGCAAAGCGCGTAATATTTGTAGGTGATCCTAATCAGCTCCCACCTATTGGCACTGGCAAACCATTCTATGAACTTGCATTTAAACTAAAAAATAAGAACAATCATGCTAACTTATCGGTATCTAACCGTCAAAAGCAAAGTGATACATTACGACTAGATGTTGAATTGTCAAAAATGTTTACGGAAGATTTAGCAGGCTGCGTCAGAGATGATTTGTTTGAACAAATGGCTAAGGATAGTAAAAATATTGAATTTATTCATTGCAAAGATGAAGCTACTTTGCCCAATGTTATTGAGGAAACTCTCGCAAAAATCAATATTACGGATACGAATAGTTTTGACGAATCGCTTGGCGGCAAATTAGATGAATATGGAATGAATTTTCCCAATGTAAAGTCGATAGATGATTGGCAAATTCTTTCTCCTTACCGCAATAGTGAAGTATTAGGGACTCGCAATATAAATGCTTTTGTGCAACAAAGATACAGACTATCAGATCCTGGCAAAAGAAAAAAACATATTCTCCACTTGGCTCCGACGGAATACTCTTTGGAGAAAAAGTTATTAATATCAAAAATCAAGATCGGTCATCAGAAAGATTGAAAAAACTTGTTTGGCCATCAATACCTCAGATGAAAAATTGCGATTATTATATTGCTAATGGCGAAATTGGGATTGTCTATAAAATAAAGAGAGATGAAAAGAATCGTTATAGAGATAAATCCAAATACAAGGATGAATACCATATTGCTCAATTTTCATCTCAAATTGGTTATGATTATTATTTTAATAGCAAAGTTTCTGAAGATGACTCGCAGCTTGAACTTGCGTATGCCCTTACCGTTCATAAAGCTCAGGGATCAGGTTTTAAATCAACTATTTTTGTGCTAATAGAACCCGAGCAAGGACTTAGTCCGCTTATTTCTCGAGAAATGCTTTATACCGCTTTTACTCGCCAAAGCGATAAGATTTTCATAATATACAATAAACAACCATTTGAACTTAAGCGATATTGGGATGCAGAATTATCCGATTTAGCGTACAGAAAAACCAATTTATTTGGAAATGTAATTTTACGCCAAGTTAAAAAAGGCTGGTATGATGATAAGAATATTTTTATCACCGTTGATGGTACTCGTGTAAAATCAAAATCAGAAATAATAGTTTATAATTTACTTAAAGCTGCTGGAAAGCAACCGATTTATGAACAAGAGCTTATTTTGGATGGCGTCATTGTACATCCTGATTTCACTATACAAACAAGCAATGGAACTATATATTGGGAACATTTAGGAATGCTTGGCAATTATAGTTACAGCAAAAATTGGAAGTGGAAAAAGAAACTCTATGAAAAAAACGGTATCTCAGAAGAAAAGGGAAATCTTATATTGTCGAATGATGATGAATTTACCGGTACAATAAATGCGGAGAAAATTCAATCTCTGATTGATACTAAATTATGAAGCGATGAAGTATTTTCTGCAATAATAACTATGAGCAATGCAGAAAATTCACGACCAAACTACACATTATATCTTTTTCTTGCCAAACAAAGAACTTTCTTTGCCGAGTTTCATTTATTCAAACCTATAGTCGCTTCAATCCTTTTCTTTAATCTCTCTATAAGTTCATCTTCATCATTCCAAAAAATCATATTTTTTTGCGAAATATCAAAATGAGACTTTTGACCCATACATTCAGATTCATTTTTTCTACAACAAATAATAACTTGTTTTCCTAAGGCCTGTGCATAACCAGCTTCATAGTAAGCACCATAATTCGGATATGTAATATCAACAACTACAAACTTGCTTTGTCCAATTTCATAAAATATTTCAGGAACAATTTGATTATTATGCTCTTTTTCGTCAATTCGTCTTGGCATATAACCGCAATCGTCTATAGCTATTTTAAAGCATTCATTAATTTTTTCTGTTCTATTACTAATTTCCATAGCAATAAAGCCTTGATCGATTTCTTTTTGTTTTTTTGTTTGCTCTGCAACCAGTTCCCATGCTTTTGCTGTTAATTTATAATCTTGATGATTATCATGGTTTTCATGATAAGGAGAAATAAGGTCTCTATCTTTAAGATAATTTCCGAGAGTGTATTTTTCACTTATGTTGTCAGTTTCCATAAATATTAAAGAATCTGGCAAAGAATTAAAAATAAATGATTGGCCTATATCAGGAAATCTTCTTGATATATTTACGATTATTCTATCCAATTTCTCACCTATATTTTTGGGATAGCCCCTCATTAGCTCTGATACATCAACAAGTATGCCATCGTCTGCATTTGTAGGCTTATTTTTTGATTCATAAAAGAAAATATGAGATTTTGCAGTATCAACAAACTTTTGTTTTAAAAAATATTCATAAATCATGCTATATCGCTTTTGAATTTCCATCTCTGTACTAGAATGCACTGAATTATGTATATATATTGTTGTTATTTCATTAAATTGCTTACAATTAATAATAATATAGTTCTTGTTAAAGTCTTTTTGTACAAGGCAATCATTGTTACATAATGGACATTTAGTATCACTCACAGAATTTTCTCCTTTAAATTACTCTATTGTAAGCAGAAAGCACATCCTTTCAATCTAAATTTCATAAATTATTGCCACTCAATTTCTTTATTAATAATTTTAAGTAAGAACTCTAAAATTTCTTCTGAAAAATTTTTATATGCAGAAGTTAAATGAATTAATCTTGGCCATTCATCTATACTAATCGCTTCTCGTATCTCTAACGATTCAACGCCATCATCATAACATTTCTTTAAGTCACATTTCACCTTCTTGTTGATTTTTTTCCACTTATCAATCCTATCTTCCTCCGCTTCACAAGGAGAAAATATATCCCTTGCATTCTGGTCAATTAAATAATACAAAACAAAAATTTCAGAATAAGTCATATCTAGTATCTCTTTTTCTTCACGAGTTTCTAGAAAACTATACTCATCTAACATTTGATTGTCTTCTGTTATAGTTTCATTTTTTGCGTTTTTATCAATTGAAGAAACATTTTCATTATTTTTTTTGCATAAAACTTCATTATCTATTTTTTGTTTAATAGCAGCAAGTAATTCTTTTTTATGCTGATTCGCATATTTAACGTCCTTCTTAAGTGGAATTATATTTTTGTCTATTATATCATATAAAATATCTATAGATGCATCTTCAAACCTATGTAGTTTATTATTTTTATCAAGAAATCCTTCGAAATCATTTTCATCCTTTATATCATCCAGACCTATGATAAATATATTTTTCTTTCCATCATACCAAACAGCACCCATTTCATTGAGGCAGTATGGGCTATTGTAAAAGTTTTCAGAAACAATAAAAATAACTAATCTTGCATTAATTAAATTTTTTCTTACTTCTTTTATATTTTCTAAAACACCGAATGCCTGAATGGACGTATAGTAAATTAATTCATCTGATACGCCGATTTTAATTAAATAATTTTTTAATTCAGTACAATATTTTTCATCTTTACTACTATGGCTAATAAAAATTTTAGTCTTTAGATGAGTTTCATTTTCTTTGATATCCTGCGATTGTTGATTATTAATTTCTTTTTGTTTTTTTGTTTGCTCTGCAACCAGTTCCCATGCTTTTGCTGTTAATTTATAACTGCCCCTGTCTTCTTTTCCATTGTGTGAAAGAAAATTTCTCTCTTTTAGATAGTTTTTAAGAGTCTGTCTTTCACCTAAAGCGTCTTTATCAAGGCTTTCTGCAAACATTAAAGATTTGTGCAAATCATCAAGAGTAAAAATGGCACCAATATTAGAGAATTTTCTTGAAATATTTAAAATAATTCTATCTAGTTTATCATTTGTGTTTTTTGGATAATCCTTCATTAGCTCAAACACATTAACATAAGCGGGATCATCAATTTCTTGTCCATCATAATAAAATTTGTAATAATCTCTTCCATCAATCTTTTTATATGGTTTTTCTAAAAGATAGGCGCAAATCATATTACATCTTTTTCGAAATTCCTTCTCATCGTCATCATATACTGACATATTAAGATAAAATTTGGTATCAATTTTATCACAATTGACGATACGATAATTTGAATTATCGCCATCAATCTTCAACTCGCAGTAATCACCGCATATTGGGCAATTTTGTGTGTTATAATCTATCATTCTTACCCCTATTTAAAGAATTTATGCTAATACTAAAACGACTACAATTCGTATCTTTTGTCATTTCTAGAGCAGAATCTAAACTATAAAAATTACATTTACAGGGCTGACAAAACTCAGCCCCTCTAAAAGCCAATTTTCCAGCAATCGCCATAATTATGCGTAATATAGAAAACTTCTGTTTTATCACCTATGCAAGGAGTAATGAAACGCAAAATCGCTGAATTTAAGTAAATTTCAGCGATTTTCGCCAATCAATATCGTTTATCTTGGAATAGACCTTGGGGGTAAGGCTATCTCCTGACTTTATCACTTTTTCGTATGTGAAATCATAAGTTATTGAAAAATAAGGAGTTACGATTTAAGGTTTTTAAAAATGGGAGGCGCGACGCCTAAAAATGTAAATTTAAGGCATGCATATCCGTAAAAAGAAGAACAAATCAGGCAGCACCAGCATAGTTGTTGTGGATAAAAGTGGTGGCAAATACAAGGAGATAATGACCATCGGCACAAGTTCTGACGAGAAGCAGATAGGCGAGTTATGCCATTCTGGCAAGAAATGGATTCGTGACAATCATGGAGAGCCTGATATGTTTGCCGAGTATGAGAGAAAGCAGGAAGAGAAGCTGGTCGTGGAGCACTTGCTGTCCAATGTGGAGAACATACTGCTCAATGGCACGAAGCTGATATTGGACAAGGTATTTGACCTCATTGGCTTCAATGCGATAGATGACGACATATTCAGGTCACTGGTTCTTGCTCGCATCTGCCATCCCCGCAGCAAGCTTGCAACGATTGAGTATCTGAAATCGCATTTTGACGAGGATGTCGGGCATAACGAGATTTACCGCTACCTGGACAAATTGCAAGACAGCCAGAAGGGCAATGCGGAGAAGATAAGCGTTGAGCACACCCGCAAGATTCTTGGCGGCAAAATAGGAATGGCATTCTATGATGTGACCACGCTTTATTTCGAGACCGATGAAGCCGATGATTTGAGGAAGCCCGGCTTTTCAAAAGACGGCAGGCATAGCCAGCCCCAGATTGTTCTTGGCCTTCTTGTGAGCACAGGAGGCTATCCGCTTGCGTATTCAATCCACGAAGGCAACAAATACGAAGGGCACACGATGCTGCCAGTGGTCGAGAAATTCGTTAGAGAATTCAATCTTGGCAAATTCGTCATCATAGCCGATTCAGGCCTGATGAACAAAGACAACATTTCCGAATTGGAATCAAAAAATTACAAATACATACTTGGGGCAAGAATAAAGAGCGAAAGCGAAGCCGTCAGGCAATGGATATTTTCGCTGGAAAAAAAGAATGGAGCCTTCTACGAATACAAAAAGTCTGGGAGCATGAAATTGATAGTGGGCTATTCAGATGACAGGGCAAGAAAAGACAGGTACAACAGAGAGAAAGGTGTTAGACGGCTGGAAAAGGAGTTCCGAACGGGAACGCTGACAAAAACCAGAATCACAAAGCGCGGCTACAACAAATTCTTGGAGGTGAGCGATGATGTGAAAGTCATCATAAATCAAGGGAAGATAAAAGAAGACGAGCTATGGGATGGGTTCAAGGGATATGTAACAAACTCGGAGCTCTCCGGGCAAGCCGTTTACGAGGAATACAGCGAGCTATGGCAGGTGGAGAGAGCGTTTCGCATTGCGAAAGGAACATTGGAGATGCGACCCATGTTTCATTTCACAGAAAAACGCATTAAAGCGCATGTATGCATTTGCTTTGTCGCATACAAGGTGTATAAAGAATTGGATAGGATACTGAAAATTGGCAACGCCAACTGCTAATGCGCCGCCTATGACATATTTGATTTTTCCATGCCTCCATTCGTCTGGTGGCACAAATCTGGTATTTACAAAATGCTATCCACCTAATTCATCGTGCATTTTATACACATAACACGCAGGTGTCTCATAAACATCGCATGGACATGGGGCAATTCAAAACCAACCACACTTGGAGTTTACATAGAAGTAACACAAAATCCAATGATCGTTGCGCAATATGGGCGTATGCAATACGCCCATACGACGATGTTCTACTCAGCCACGTCTTTTTTCAACGCCTCAGCTTTGTCGGTTTTTTCCCACGTGAACCTTGCGCCTTTGTGCCCAAAATGACCGTGCTTGGCTGTTGATTTGTAACCTGGCTTCAGCAAGTCCAAAGCTTTGATTATGCTTGCCGGCCTCAAATCAAAATGCTTGCGAACCAACGCTTCAATTTTGTGATCGCTGATTTTTCCTGTGCCAAACGTGTTCACATTAACGGAAACCGGCTCTGGATAGCCAATGGCGTAAGCCAATTGCACTTCGCATCTTTTCGCAAGCTTTGCCGCGACAATGTTTTTTGCCACATAACGTGCCGCATACGCCGCAGACCTGTCCACCTTTGAAGGGTCTTTGCCGCTGAACGCTCCGCCGCCGTGCCTGCCCATTCCGCCATAAGTATCAACAATTATTTTGCGGCCTGTCAAACCGCTGTCGCCATGCGGGCCGCCAACAACAAACCTTCCCGTTGGATTTACAAGATAGCGAGTTTTCTTATCCAAAAATTTCGCAGGGATTGTTTTTTTAATCAGCTTCTCAATGATTTCTTTTCTGATTTTTGCGTGGCTGGCTTCGGGCGTGTGCTGGGTTGACACAACAACGGTATCTACACGTACAGGCTCGTTGCTTTGGTTGTATTCAACGGTGACCTGGCTCTTTGCGTCTGGGCGCAACCATTTTAATATTCTTTTTTCTCTAAGCTCTACAATGTTTTCCATCAGTTTATGGGCGAGGAAAATAGGCAGCGGCATAAGCTCTGCGGTTTCATCAGAAGCATAGCCGAACATCATTCCCTGGTCGCCTGCGCCTTGTTCGGCGGTGTCTTTTCCTTCTGCGGCGGCGGCATTGACGCCCTGGGCAATGTCCGGGCTTTGCTTGTCTAAGGCGACCATGACGGCGCAACTGTCTGCGTCAAAGCCAATTCCTGTTTCTGTGTATCCTATTTCTTTAATGGTATTTCTGACAACCTTTTGATAATCAACGTTTGCTTTTGATGTTATTTCGCCGGCAATTACAACCAAGCCTGTGCTAACCAAAGTTTCGCACGCCACCCTGCTTTTAGGGTCTTGTGCGAGCATTGCGTCTAGAATGGCATCTGAAATCTGGTCTGCCACTTTGTCCGGATGGCCGGGTGAAACAGATTCTGACGTGAACAAATAGTTGTGGGACATGGTGACCTCTCAATTTTATGTGGAATAATAAGATAGTAAAATCGTAGCAATCGGAGCGGCCAAATAGAAGCTGTCCGCTCTATCCAGAACGCCGCCGTGCCCGGGAAAAATTCCGCCGGAGTCTTTTATGCCGGACCATCTCTTTAATGCGGAGATAAGCAAGTCACCGAGCTGCCCCGCAACGGAAATAACAAAAGCGAGAGCTACGGCTGTTAGCAAGGGTATGTCAAATACCGTTGGGCCAAAGCCTGTTTTTGTCCAAATCCAAAACCAGAAAATTGCGAAAAGAGTTCCGCCTATTGCGCCTTCCCATGTTTTTTTGGGGCTTATTTGCGGTGATAGTTTGTGCTTGCCCAAAAAGCGTCCGGCAAAATACGCCGCGCTGTCACAGCCCCACAAGGTTGTCATCACAATCAAAAACTTGGAACACTCCTCCCAGCCCCTTCCCCAGTCAAACAGGTCAAGGCACATTCCTCCCCAAAGCCCTATGTAGAGGGGACCTGCGAATTGCAGCACAAGCCAGGGGAACAGGTTTTTGACGTCTACGTATGCAAAGGCAATGGTGATGTAAAGCAAAATCATAGCTGCCAGTACGTGAAGCATGTAGGCTTTGAATTCGGGATCTAGCCAGAGCATTGTAAAAGCCAGCGTGCAAATAGGCGAGAACACTCCCATAAACCGAGCCTTTTCTTTATAGACGGCAGAGACCATTTTTGCCCATTCATAGGCAGCGATGGCATTTAGCCCAAAAACAAAAGCCCAGCGTGTAGGGTCGCCATACCATAAAAGAAATGCCACAATGGGCATAGCCGTGAATGCGAATATGCTGCGTTTTGCCAAATTGCCAAGAGCCATGTGGAGGAATATAGAAATTTCCTACATTCTTGTTGTGGTTCGCTGTTTTATTTTATTGATGATTGTCGCTTTGCTTTTTTCGCAGAGCTTTGGCGCCGGCAACGTGCGCTGCGGAACTGTGCAGTTTACTGATAACTCGAAAAAAATTGCAAAACTGGCTAAGCCCGGTTGCATTCCGGAAAATTTTTATGGGGAAGTTTTAAATAAAAAAACTCCGCATTTTATTATATACTATACTCTGCAAAAGACCCATGCGGTTAAAACTGTCGCATATATAGATTCCCTTGCTATTTATTTGGAACAAGCTTATAAACTGCATAAGGATTCTTTGGGCATGAGAGGCATCTTGGGCGCAAGCAAAACTTCGCATTACCTTCAAACGGTTCCAGCAGGTCTTTATCCTGTTGAGGTTGTTGATACCGGCATGTTGCGCGACGATGAAGAAGGAGATTATGCTTTGACCTTTGGCTTGACATTTCCTCCCAATGGCAGATCGCCAAGGGCAACGCAAATTGTAATAGAAAACGATTTTTTATCCGGAGCGGATTGCAAAGGCAACCCTTCAACAAAACCATTCTTGTCTGATGATGGCAGCATAGACTATTCCAAGCCGGATAAATGGCCTTTGGCTTTGAAAGTGACCACTTTCCATGAACTTTACCATAGCTTTCAACTGGAGCAAGTCAGCATATTGGATAATAATTCTTTTTGGCTGGAAGCAAGCGCAACCGGGGTAGAAGAAATAGGCGCGCCGGAAGTTGATGATTATTTGCGCTATCTTTCGGTTAATTTTAAGAACCCTGGAAAATCCATGAATGTTTTGCCTGCGCATGAGTCTTATGGATACGCCACGCTTTATTTGTTTTTGTTTTCCAAGCTGGACTCGCGTTTTGATTCGGGCATATGGAAATATTTTTCCGATCCTAAAAAAGCCAAAGATAAATTCTCCATGCAGTTGGCAAGGCTTGCGGACTCACTTGGCATAGACGCAGAGAAATTATTTCACGAATATGCTGCGCAAGTTTTTTATTCAGGAAAAAGAGCATCGTATTCATATTCGCATTTTTGGGAAGATATGTCGAAATGGCCGGAGTGGAGCGTTAGCGTGTTTGCTCCAAAAAGAGTTTTGCCGGACGGAGCGTTTTATTTTCTTAACAAAATAAATGAGAGCATTCCGGATGTAGACTCGGTTGCGAAATATTCTGTTTTGAATTATGGCGATTCTTCTGTTTGGGTTCTTTCCCGCTTGCTGGAAAAAGAATATGTTCCCGAAACTCCAAAAATGGAATTTACAGCCTATCCCAATCCTTGGAATCCTAGAATTCCGTTGCGTTTTATGTTGCCGGAGAATGCGAATCAAGTGGAAATTCGTTCTGCGAGCGGAGTTTTGCTGGAGAGGATAAAAGGCGAACCCGGAAGCGTATTGGTTTGGGAACCTAAAAAGCAACTTGCTCCGGGAATTTTATATTACAGAGTCTTGCCCAACGGAAAAAACAAAGTGCTTCTTGTGGAGTATTGAATTTTATTGTACATTTCACTCGATTAGACTGAATAAATTCTCAGCCATAATGAAAATCTGCGTTTCCCTTGTTTTTTACCATCATTTTGCAAACATATGTTGACATTTTTTTGAAAATAATTCTCTATGTTATGCCTCTATGGTAAAATTTTTAAACTCAGGTTGCCTAACCAAAGCACTTAGGCTTATATTATGCGAAGAACGCAAAAAACGTCGCCTTTCCCAAATTGATTTAGCCAAAAAAAGCGGCTTAACCAGACAGTGCATATCCCTTTTTGAAAGCGGCCAACGAGTTCCTACATTTTTCTCCATGTTTCATCTGGCAAAGGGGTTTGATATATCCGCAGCAAAGCTTGTATCCATGTTGATGAAAAAAATGGAACTTTGCCAACAGAAAGAGCTTTTATTGGCAGCTGACAGCAAAAAAGCAAACTGGCATGCAAACTAGCCGGCGTTTACTCTTTAACTATTTTGCTACTGGAAAAATCCGGCGTGTTTTTGAAGGTTGCGTATTTGAAGATGGCCCTTTGCAAAACACTTAGCATGGAAAAATCCGTGCTGCCATTGAATTTTGCGTTTGATGCCTGCAAATGGCCCGAAACAAAGGTTTCCTGCAAAGAGAATAGGCTGGCGAATTCCGAATTCATTATGTATAAATTGCCGTGGAAATCGCTCGCTTCAAGCGAAAATTTGCTGCTGGCCTTAATTTCGCTGAAATAATTGTTTTTTGCCCACACAGCCATATTCGCAAAAACCGCCTTGCCCTTAAAGACGCTTTTGCTGAAATTCATCATGCCAAAAACCGAGCTATTTTGAAAATCAACTTCTTTTTCAAACTCGCTTGCCAAGAAAATCACGTTGCCGTTAAAGCGAATGTTTTCCGCTTTAACATTGTCCTTGAAAACGCATTTTTCAAAATACACATTGCCGTTTACCTGGGTTTCGGAAGCTGCGGAGTTTATCGGGAAACTGTTTCCAGCTTTGCTGAAATTCAAATCGCCTTCTATAACAGCGTTTTTGATTTGAATGGATTTGCCGGCAAAGAGGCTTTTTGCTATTTCGTCTGCTTTGACGACCGTCTGCTTTGGCGGGGTTTGGGCGCTACAGGCAACTACCATTGCCAAAATCACTGCGGTTAAAATTCGTTCCATTTTGTTTTCCTTCTGGGCAATCACAGAGGATTGCCCTTACGTTGTTTTTTTACGGGGACATTTCCTGATCTGTATTCATCTACTTTTTTTGCCAAGACTCCGCTCTTTTTGCTCTGCGATACCAAGGTTTTGATTTCTTCCGGTGTGTAGGCGTTGGGGCTGCCGCCTATTTCTTGAACTGATTTTGCGGTTGCTCTGGGAATTTTGCCGCTTGCGTCTTTTGACAGCGCTTTTGACAAAGATGCCGGTTTGTTTTTCATAACGCCGCTTGCGAACTCCAAAGGCTTGCCACCCTCAGCTCCTATGAAGTAAAAATTGTTGTCTTCGTTGCTTTCATCAATTGCGCCATGAGCGTCTGCGTAAATAACCAGAAAGTATTTTCCGGTAATTTCCGGCATTTTATAAGGTATATAAAAACCGTCCGAGCCAAATACATCTTCGCCGGCTTTTTTGCCCGGCAAAACATTCATATAGTTCCAGATTCCGCCAATCAGCGCTTCGCTCTTGGCATATTCTCCATATTCTCCGGGTTTGCCATATTCATTTGTATAATAGTCTTCAAAAATAATATCAAAGTCATTAGCGTTAAAAGCGTTGTAATACATATAAATCACAGTCCATCTTTGGCTTGCTAAAATTGTTTCCTTTCCGGAATTATAGACCTCATAGGTAAACGCTCTTGCCCTAGGCGAGCTTGTTTCTGGGTCTTGAAAATCTTCTGCGAAAGAAGCCAGCAAATCATAGCCTGTTAGCAATTGTTGTTCTTTTACCTCGTCTTTAACTTCAATTGGCGGGTTTTGGGCGACAAAAGCCGCAAAGATGAAATTTTTCAAAAAGAAATCATAATCAACCCAAATGCTGCCTCTGTCGCCCCAGCTATCACCCCATGAATTGCGTACTCTGAACGCATATTTGCTGTCATCGTAGCCAACAAGTACCATAGCGTGATAGGCATGTTGCATATCCGGTTCATTGTATGTGTCTGTGCTTATGGAGGAGGAGTTGTTCCAGCGCATAAATCTGTCGCCAAGTTTCGCGCCTATTAGAATTGGCCTGCCTTGTGCCAAGTAAGTTTTAAAATTATCCAAAGTTACTCCGTTTGAGCCACTGCCACCTTGCAAAGCGTAATTGTAGGCGATTTTGCGGTAATTGGCAAGTTTGTTGTTTGCGTTGCCGGTCGAAGTACCTGAGCAATTTCCCATATTGCTGTATGGAACCGAGCTTAGGCTGGCGGCTCCTTTTGATATTAGAGCGTCTAGCGCAGGTTCAAAATTTGTTCCATTGCAGTTTGTGCTTTTTTTGGATTTGTCTATGACAAACCACAAGTCTTTTGGGCTTGTTTGGTTTGCGGCTTTTGACAAGTCGGAGCTGTTCCAGCCTTTCTCTATAGCGTTTAAAGCTGTTTTCATGTTATAGCCGGTGGCCCATGCCACGCAAGTCCCATACGATGCCTGGTTGCCTACAGGCGGAAATTTGCTTTCCAGAGAAACTGCGCTAGGCAAGCTTCCGGGCATGGAACTGGCAACTGCGATGTCTTGTGGTATGTTGTTCAGGTTTTCTTTGTCTGCCAACCAACCGGTAGAGGACAAAATGCCGGATTCAGTCAGAAAATCCAAAAAACTGTGTTCGCCGCAAGAAACGAGAAGCAGCGAGAGAGAAAGCGGGATAAACATAAATTTACGATTTTGCATAGGGGGTAATATAGAAAAATAAATGCAGATTTGAATAAATGTCATTTTAAATCGTTGAATTATTGAATCGTCAAATCGTTGAATCGTAGGGGCAAGGCGAGCCTTGCCCTAAAACGTTGTTTGGTATCTTTGCAACGTTGCAACAATCCGTTCTGGGAATGCGAAACACGATTTCTGGGTAATGCGAAGCGTCGTTTCTGGGCAATGTGAAACACGATTTCTGGGCAATGCACGCATTGCCCCTACGGGTAAATCGGCGTTTGTATTTGTTATTTTGCAATAAAATCTATGTTTCACGTGAAACATTTAGAAAAACTTTGCGAAATTCGCAAATATCAATGGAGCCGTTGCCGTCGGCAACGGCGACACCCCGGCAGTCCGCTTTGCGGACTGCCACCCCTCTGACCCGTTGCATATTACTGATGCGGCAGAGGGGAATTTGTATATAACTGTGTGGAAAATTCAACGATGATGTGAGGAACAATTCCCCTCTTAGTAATTGTGCGGCGCAGAGTACTAGAGGGGTGGCAGCCTGCTATGCAGGCTGCCGGGGTGTCCTATGTTGCAAAGTAACTCCGCAAAAAAGAGGAGTGTCTCCGATATTACATCCCCGTGATGAAATTTTTATAATTGCGAATAATATTTTTTCTAAATTACTTCAATGCCCAAAAACAACATTTCAAGCCAGTCCATATCTTTACAAAAGAAGAATTCTTTTGATGCCCGCTCCTTGCCTCGGAATTTTTATTTGAAGAGATGGTCGAAGGATTTAAGAAAAGCTGGATATTTACATGAGGTTGTTTTTTGGAATAGATTAAAAAAGAAACAGATGTGTGGGTTGGATTTTCATAGGCAACAAATAATAGGTAATTTCATTGTTGATTTTTTCTGTCCGAAAATAGGATTAGTAATAGAATTGGATGGCAGTTCGCATTATTATAAAAAGGCTTATGATAAAATGAGGGAAGATTATTTGAAGTCCTTGGGATTGACTATAATAAGGTTTTCCGCAAAAGACGTTTTGCAAAATTTGAAAAAAATTCTACAAAAATTAGAAAAGTTTATTGAAGAGAAATACGGAATTTGCGCAAAGAAATGCCGTCGTTGAATAATTCCACACAGTTATATGCAAATTCCCCTCTGCCGCATCGTAATGTGCAACGAGCCAGAGGGGTGCCCGAAGGGCGGGGTGTCGCCGTTGCCAACAGCAACGGCTCCATTGATATTTGCGAATTTCGCAAAGTTTTTTAGAAAAAATTCCCTCTTAAAATAAGGTTTCACGTGAAACAACAGCAAAAATGGCGAAAAAACGCCGTTTAGGTATCTTCTAAGGGAGGTGTAATATCGGAGGCACTCCTCTTTTTTGCGGAGACACTTTGCAACATAGGACACCCCGTCAGCCTGCATAGCAGGCTGACACCCCTCTAGTACTCTGCGCCGCACAATTGCTAAGAGGGGAATTGTTCCTCGCATCGTCGTTGAATTTTCCACACAGTTATATACAAATTCCCCTCTGCCGCATCGTAATATGCGACGAACCAGAAGGGTGTCAGTCCGCAAAGCGGACTGACGGGGTGTCGCCGTTGCCGACGGCAACGGCTCCATTAATATTTGCAAAATTATACCACGTTAATTATAACCCGTTCCAGCCACACTTGTCTTT
>WQTK01000315.1 GCA_009786285.1 Candidatus Fibrimonadales bacterium
AGTATTTTGGTAAGTGGCTAGTGGCTAGTGGGGAGTGGGGAGTGGTTGGAATTGGAGTGGCTTCTGCGCAAGTGTTGAATGCTCTGCCGCCTATGGCTTTGCATTCTGATGCTAGAGTGTTAGGTACACATGTTATGGTATTATCTGTTAGGTTTTCTATTACGCAAGCTATTTCTATAGTACATGTTTCCACTTCTTCTCCACCTATGGTTGAACAGACTTGCTCGCTGAATAAAGCGCAGTTGGTACCCAGGCGGCAGAATATTTTTTCTGCGCCATCGTTTTCTTCAATGGTTGCCATTATCACTATGGCAGAACGTGTTAAAGCATAGTTGTTTGCGGAAACATTGTCTGTGATTATGGTGGCTGTGGCTTTTTGGGTGGTTTCTACTCTTTTGGCTAGTGGGGAGTGGCTAGTGGCTAGTGGCTGTGCATAATTCAATGTTATTGTTGGAGTTCCTTTTAAAACATTGGCATCATCGGTTTCGGGTTTGGCTTTTGTGGTGTCTGTGGCAAAACCTTCATAGTCTATTATGCTGCTTAGAATGCTGTGCAGAATAACCGAGTCTTGGAAAACTTCGTGAGGAACCCAAAGAGTATCGGATTTGTTGGTTTCAAAATTTTGCATGGTGGCGGAAAAATACGGGTTTAGGGATTTTTTTGTTATAGTGTAGTCTGCCCTGTTGTTTAGCAATCTGTAATTGTTTGCATTGGAATCCGCAGGGTTTATTGTGTAAATCGCAGCATCCATGCCTTTGTATTCTCCTGCCAAATGATTCGCATTGTCAAAAACAAAATTCAGGTTGTCGTAGAGAAGGCCCTTATTAATGCTGGGTTTTGGAGATTGAACCATTTTGTTGTACACATATTCGGTTGGGCCAGTCCAGGTAACCGGCAATTCTTGCGGAATTATCGAGTAAGAGCAGGAATTGTTTCGCAAGCTTATTTTTTGGCCTGCGCTTGTCGTGCTGACTGCTGCCTTATAACCAAGTCCGGCATTTTTTTGAACTCCCATAAGAGGAGTTAAGTATTCTTTGAATTTTGTTGCCGTATCTATTTTTGGGTGCTGTAACTTTCCGTTATAAACAAACGTTGTGTCGCAGCTTGTGTCCCATATTATATCCACGTAAACTCTGCCGGAAATGTTGAAAGTTCTGGTTGTTTCTCCTTCGTAAATTCCAATGCCTTCAATAGTTACGGTTGCCGCTCCTTCAAATTGATTGCTATCGTATTTAAGAGTGTAGTCCTTGCCTGCGAGAAGTGTTACCGAGTTAAAAAAGCCAAAACTAATATCTTTTATCACAGGGTTTGGCATAAAAAAACTGCCATCAGCTATGGTATCCGAAAGCTGGCCAATTGTAACTTTTGAAGAGTCTAAAATATTTCTTGGAATAGGCTCTACTATGTAGAAATCCAAAACTCTTGCGCCGGAATAATCGCCTTTGCCTTGTACCATGATTTTTGCGTTATTGCCAATATTTACATTGTTGTAATACAACACTTCGTAATCTGTTCCTTCGTTTAATTTATTTCCGTTGAAATAAACGCTGTCCACTACGGGCGTAATAGGTTTGCTTGTGTATGTTTCCAATGTGGTTGGAATGCTATCTTGTTTTAGTCTTTGGTTTTTGAGGTAAACCGTAGCAGTGGAAATGTTTTGTTTTTTAAGCAAAGGTTGGAGATGAACCGGATAGCCATTTGTACCCATTTCCCAAATTGAACCGAAGTCAAAGCCTGCCGCAATGTACGCAAGAGAATCTTTCATATCCGAAGCACTTATTTCTACACCATTTATGAAATTCGTGTTGTTTCCTAGAAGTTCGCCTGCAAAATAAGTGTTTGATATGTTGTCACTGCAATTGACTAAGCCAAATCTGCCGCTGCAATTGCCTATGGCAGATACAATCCAGTCATTTGTTCCGCTTACGCTTCCTTCTATCGCATAGGAATTTGTTACGCTACCATCATAATTTACGCCTATTATGCTCCCGATAAAACCATCGCCTCCGCTTATATTAAAATCTACCAAACCCAAATTGCTTATGTTCGCATTATGTGTATAGCCAAACAACCCTTTATCACCATCATCATTGCTATTTATAAAGAGACCACTTATAACATAGCCGTTGCCATCAAAATTGCCCATAAATGCACCATTAACATAAATACTACCTTGGTTGTTATACACACCTATGGGTTTCCATTCTTCTTTTTCCAAGTCTATATTTGCCATAAGCTTTATATATTCATTATTAAATAAGTGACCTAATTCAACAAGGTTCGCCAGATTTTTAAGATGTTCAAGACTATCCACTATATAAGGCTCTTCAAAAGTTCCTGTGCCGCCGGCAAAATATTCTGTTAAATTTATGTTGCCTTCGGCTTTTGAACCGGAAAGAGTTGGGTAATCGCTTCCATTGCATTCCCAGCCATAGTAATCATTATGATTGCTTACGTAATACCTTTCTTCACTTTCTGCGTATGCTATATTGACTTCTTCTGTTTTATTCTGTGCAATTGCAAAATTATTCAATGATTTGCAAATTTTTTCAAGAGTATCAGATTGTGATATGTGAAAGCTATTTTCTAAACTACCTTTTTCAACCATCTCACCATTGCTTGATGTACCCGCAAACCATGAATTGATAACCTTATTCTCAGCACGAGTACTACCCATTAAACCGCCTGTTTCTTGTGTTCCTGATACATTACCTACTACGTATGAATTTATAACTTTGCCTAAAGCATTAACATTATCTCCCATTATGCCGCCAACACAATCACGTCCCTGCACCTCCTTGCCGTCAAAATAAGAATTTATTACGGTGCGACCGTGACCTACTATGCCGCCTATATAGCTTGCTGAACCTGTTCCCATTACAGTACCATTAAAGTGACAACCATTAATAATATTATAATCATTATAAACATCATCATTACGATATTCTCCTACAATACCACCAACACTCAAAGCTCCTTCAACTTTACCAATGCAATAAGAATTGAATATTTCCGTACGTTTTTGAGAATTACTGCCATAGCCAACAATGCAACCCACATAGTTCTGGCCTTTCACATAAGCAGTATCCAAATGCACATTGCTTATTTTTATGCCTTGAAAATAACCGAATAAGCCTTTATAGTTTTCTGTTGCTTTGTCTATGTACAATCCTGTTATTATTTTATTGTTGCCATCAAAATCGCCTCTAAATGGAGCATCACTTCTATTGCCTATAGGATCCCATTGTCGCTTGTTCAAAACAATACTATCGCCAAGTATTATGGTTTTGTTTTGAAAAGAAACATAAGACGATGCATAACCTGCGGTACCGTTTACAAGCCCTGCCAAACCCGCCAACTGCTCTGCGGTTGTAATTGTGTATGTATTCAAGCTTGTATCGGCTGTGTACCAAGTGATGTCTGCTGTGCCATCCCACGCAAATGTCTGAACCATGATTAATAGGATTAAAGGATTAACATGAGAAATCAAGGAATTTTTCATTTTACTATTACCTTTTTGGTTTGAGTTCCGGATTTTTCTATATATATTCCTGATATGGTCGGTTTTGTGTGGCCAAGGGGAATGCCTTTTAGGGTGTAATATCTTGGAATTTGGCTAGTGGCTAGTGGCAAATGGCTAGTGGTTAGAATTGGAGTTTCATCGCAGGTTTCTGATGGAGTGCCTCCTATGTTTTGGCAGGACTCTGCTGTGGTATTTTCTATACATCCGGAGTTTACTATGCAGCTTACTTTTATGTCGCAATTTTCAACCTCTTTTCCGCTTACGGCTGCGCAAACTTCTTCGCTGAAGTACACGCAATTGTAACCTATGCGACAGAGTATTTTATCTGCATCGTCTCTTTCTTCTATCGTTGCCACTATTACAACGGGGCGGCTTAATATGCTATAGTTATCTGCGGAAACATTGTCTGTTATTATAGTTGCCGTAGCTTTTTGCGTGGTTTCTACTCTTTTAGCCAATACGCCGGGATAATACTTCAAGGCTAGTGCCGGTTTGCCTTTTACAACGGATTTATCATCGCTCTCATTTGGAGTTTTTGTAATATCTGTGGCAAAGCCTTCATATTCCACACGGCTGCTCAAAACTGTGCGCAATATCGCCGAATCTTTGAATATTTCGTATGGCACCAAAAGAGTATCTGTTGTTTTGGAAGAGAAATTCTGCATATCTGTGGAGAAATAAGGGTTGAGAGGCTTCTTTTTTATTTCATAATCCGCTCTGTTGTCTAATAATCTGTAATTGTTTGCGTTGGTGTTTTGAGGATTTATATAATATATTGCAGTTGTGCTGTCTTTGTATTCCCCAACTGCGCTATTGGCTCGCAAAACAAAATCAAGGCTATCTCCGGCAAAAATTTTGCTTTTGTCAATGCTTGGCGTTGGGGATTGATTCATTTTGTTATAGACAAACTCACGTGGACCGGTCCAGTCAACTTGCAATGGTTTTGGCGCTATTGCGTATTGGCAAAAATTATTCTGCAAATCTATGCTTGTGTTCGTTGTTGTAACTCTTGCTAAATGAGCCGAACCAACATCTTTTCTAGCCCCTTCAAAAGTCAAATATTTTTCGAATTTTGTTGTGTCTCGCTTGGGAGATTGCAATTCTCCATTATAAATAAATGTCGTGTTGCAACTTGTTGTCCAATTTATGCGCACATACACTTTGCCTATAATATTGAATGTTATATCTACTTCGCTATCTTCATAAACTCCAAGTCCTCGAATTGTTATATTTGCCACTCCTTCAAATACATTGTCGCTGTATTCCAAGGTATAATCCAAGTCTTCTGTAAGCGTTGCTGTTCCGCCAAAATCTCTAATAACTGGTTTGGGTTTTAAAGAATCCCCAGTTATTTTTTGGTTAGGAATATCCTCAATCATTATATCCGCAATATGTTTTTTCTCAGATATGAAAAAATCTAAAATTATTGCGCCATAATAATCACCTTTGCCCAAGATTATAACTTTTGCAGAGTTTGTGGCAGTACTCTCATGTATATTGTTATAATACAGAACTTCATAGTTATTCGTATCTAGTTTATTTTCGTTGAAATAAACGCTCGCTTCTGGATTAACTTCTTTACCTGTCCATTTTACTATGAAGGTTGAGAGATAAACTTTTGCATTTGCAATATTTTGCTTATTTTTAGATGAAGCAAAAATAGGATAACCTCCATTTTTTTCTGCATCTATTGTCCAAATTGAGCCAAATTCCCAGCCTGCAAAAATGTATGTTAGAGGATCTTTCATTTCCGAAGTGCTTTTCCCAATACCGTATGAATTAATACTATTCGGATTTACAAGATCGACATTGTAAATAGAACTTTTCAAGACACTCGATTCACAACCAGTTATTGCGCCAGTATCCTCATTGCTATTTCCGCTTACGTTACCGACAAAATATGTATTTTTTACAGCATCTGTACTTCCTGTTACTCCACCTACACACTCACGACCGCTAGATACACTAGATACATTGCCTATCGCATAGGAATTTGTTATGCGGCCCTCAAGATTTAAACCAACTATGCCACCTGTTCCATAGTTGCCTTTCACATAAAACTCCGATAAGCCTAAATTGCCTATATTTGCTCCATATGCGAGACCGAATAATCCTTGATGTTCATTATTAACATTTATGTAAAGACCTCTAATAACTTTTCCATTGCCGTTAAAAAGACCTCTGAAAAGCGGATAGCCGGGAGATATTCCGCTTCCTGTTGCAAATCCTATGGCAATCCATTCATTGTCTGGTGGATTGGTTGCCCAGTTTTTCCAATCTGTAGTGTCATTCAACATAATGTCTGCGCCAAGCGTTATGAATTTGCCTTTAAAGTTCACAGGCTCAAGGCCAAGACTTGTTGTACCGTTTACAAGCTGAGCAAAACCAGCCAATTGTTCTGCTGTGTAAATTGTGTAGCTAAGAGTAGTGTCTGGTTTGCTTACGTACCATTCGATATCCGCATTGCCATCCCATACGTCTCCACCTGTACCTTCGCCAACATCATCGGCAATTTCTCTAATTTTAGCAGTAACAGTAGTTGTAAAATCATATCCATCATATTCAAATGCCGTCAAATAATACTTTCCGGGAAACAAAGTACATTCCAAATAGTTTTCTGTGAACCAATCTGAACAAGCAACATTTCCCAAGTCAGAATCTACAGATGCCATAAAGTCCAAGCTAGGCTCTTCAATTACAATAATGTTTCCGCCGTTGTTTACAGAAAATGTTAAAAAAGAAATTTTTTCCAAAGTAAATTCATACATAAAAGCACGAACAGGCATCCCTACAATTTCTTTTTTATAATTAACGTTTTCATCGCTAAAAGCAAATTCTTTGCTAAACGGAAAACTTGTGATTTTCGGGAATGCTTGGGCGAAAACTGCCTGAACAATTGCCAGAATCAGAATTGGCCAGAATTTCAGAATTTTCATTTTACTATTACCTTCCTTGTTTTATCCCTTACCTCTATGTAGATTCCGGGAGTTGTGGGTTTTACTGTACCTATCGGAGTGCCTTTTAGGGAGTAGTATTTTGGAATTTGGCTAGTGGCTAGTGGCAAGTGGATAGTGGGTAGCATTGGAGTTGCGTTGCAGGTGGGGGTTGGGGTTCCTACTAAGCGGCAATCTGTTATTGATATGTTTTCTGCGCATACATTGTTTATTATGCAAGCTACTTTAAAGTTGCAGGACTGAATTTTTTCGCCGCCTATGGTATTGCAAACAGCTTCGCTGAAGTTGGCGCAGTTGTATTCTCTGCGGCAAAATATTTTTTCAGCTTCTTCGTCTTCTTCCACAATTGCCATTATTGTGATAACCGGGCGAGAGAGAGCATAGTTGTCTGCGGAAACATTGTCTGTGATTATTGTTGCGGTGGCCTTCTGCGTTGTTTCTACTCTTTTGGCTAGTGGGGAGTGGCTAGTAGCTAGTAGGTTTTCATATTGCAATGTTATTTTTGGATTTTCGCTTAAAACTGATTTATCATCGTTTGTATTTTGAATGGTATCTGTGGCAAAGCCATCGTAAGCCAAAAGACTGTCTAGGATAATGCGAAGCACGGTAGAATCATTGAATACTGCATATGGAACTAAGAGAGTATCTGATTTATTGGTTTCAAAATCAGGCAAAGCGGCGGCAAAATATGGATTGAGATCTTTTTTTAGAATTGTGTATTCCGCTCTGTTAGTCAGCAATTTGTAGTTTTTTGCTTTTGGGTCTTGAGAATTTATGTCAAATATCGCCGCAGTGCTGTCTTTGTACACTCCTGCTACGCTGCTCGCTAGCAAAATAAAATCAAGCGTGTCTGTAGCTGCAATAAGCGTGCTGTCAAAGCTTGGAATTGGAGATTGTTTCATTTTGTTGTAAACGAATTCACGTTGTTCAGACCAATCAATTTTCAATTCTATTGGGTTTATTGAATAAGAGCAGGAATTATTCTGCAAGCTTATGCCATTGTTTGTTGATTCTACGCTTACTTCATAACTTAGCCCGGCATCTTTTTGAATTCCTTTAATAGAAGATAAATATTCTTTGTATTTTGTTGTCGTGTCTATCTTGGGGTGCTGAAAATTTCCATTGTAAAGAAAAGTTGTATCGCAACTTGTATTCCAATTTACATATACATAAACTTGGCCTGTAATATTGAAATTTTTATCTACAGAAGTTTCTCCGTAAATTTCTCCCTTCCCCTTAATTGTTACCTTTGCTTGGCCTTTAAAGACATTGTTGCTATATTCCAAAGTATAATCTATGCCTTCTCTAAGCGTTACTGCGCCATTAAAATCTTTTACAACAGGTTTCGGTTTTAAGGAATCTCCGGTTGCTGTTTGGGTAGAAAGACCTGTAATTGTTGTTGTTGAAATGTTTCTTCTTTCGGTTATATAAAAATCCAAGACTGTTGCGCCATAGTAATTTCCTTTGCCAAGTATTATTATTTTTGCAGAATCGCTTACTTCCTTATTGTTGTAGTACAGCACGTTGTAATCATCCTCAGCCGATAATAATGTATCTCCGAAATATACACTATCTACAACTGGTTCAATAACATTTCCTCCGTTGTATAATTCAACACGGATTGAATTTTTCAAGTAGACTTTCGGATTTACTATTTTGATTTTTGTTTTTTTTGGAATAATATGAACTGGATAGCCATTGTTTGTTGTATCTATTGTCCAAAGATAGCCAAATTCAAAACCGTTTAAAATGTACAATACAGAATCTTTCATTTCTGCACTGTCGCGTTTTTCAGTATTTATATGATTCAAGGGTTCGCCGTTTAATTTTCCAACGAAATAAACGTTTGTTAAAGTGTTTTTTATATTGCCCTTAGGAGAATCATTACCTGTAATGCCATTATAATTTCCTGCCACATTGCCTATTACGTATGAATTTGTTATGACATTTGACCCACCAAGTCCTATTATACCGCCATTTACTATTCCAGTGCCTTTCACGTTTAACTTTGTTAAACCTAAATTACTTATATTAGCCTCATACGCATAACAGAATAAGCCTTGGTAATCAAGTTCGGCAGCAGTGTAAAGACCACTTATAACCTTGCCATTGCCATCAAAATTACCTCTAAAAGCACCATCTGGAGATCCCCATTGAGCATAAAAAGGCATTCCTATGGGAACCCATTCCTTTCCGCTTAAATCTATATCGGAGTCAAGTTTTATGTATTTGTTTCTAAAAGATTCGCCGCTGTTTACAAGGAACGCTAAATTCTCAAGATGATCTCTTGTCGTTACTATAAATGGCTCTTCTGCCGTTCCATTGCCACTTGCAAAATAATCTTTTATGTTAATGCTGCCTTCTGGGGTGCCAAAAGTTGGATAATCTTTCGCATTATATACCCAACCTATATAATTATTGCTAATCTCATTATACATTTGAACATTAGTTTGCAGACGTTTGCGAAAATCTTCTGATTTCATGTCATCGGTACTTATTCCATAGCCGCTATATGGGTTTGTTAGGCTTTTTGCCGGATCGGCAGAGGAGTTTACGCTATCTGAATTGTAATAGGAATTTCTGACTAGCCTAATGTCGCTACTGCCAGTATAATTGCCAATTATGCCGCCGCTGCTTCCTTGGTTTGTATTTTTGGTTATTTTTCCAACAAAATAGGAATTTGCAACTACATTGGCAGAATCAGCCCACACTTTAGGCCCATAACCCATTATGCCACCTAAATTGCCATTGCCCTCTATATTTCCTCTCACGTAAGAATTTGCTATTTTGCCGCCATTACCTGATATACTGCCAACGCTATTACGCCCTTTCACGTCAACACTATCCAAACCCAAATTACTTATTTTAGCTCCGCTTGCATAACCAAATAAGCCTAAATTATCAGCGGCGGGTTTATTTATGCTAAGGTTTTTTATAACTTTGCCGTTGCCATTGAAAGAGCCTTTAAATGGGGTAGATTCACTTCCTATGGAAGTCCATTCTTTTTTATTTAAATTAATATTTGATTCAAGCCTTATGGTTTTGCCTTCAAAAGAAACTGAAGGATTGCCATTCACAAGTACAGCCAGCCCCGCTAACTGCTCTGCTGTGGTAATTGTATAATAAGTAACGCTAGTGCTGTCTGTGTACCAAGTGGTATTTGTTGCGTTTCCGTCCCATACGCTTTGCGCAAAACCCGCTGCCGGAGCCATGACTAACAGCATAGCCAATACCAAGGGCTGGCGAAATCCAGCCCCTCCAAGAGCGAATTTTGCAGCCGATAGCATACGTTGGGTATAATATAGAAAATGCGGAACTACTTTGTTAGGCTAATTGGATTTTGACGAATTCAAATCTCTAAGATCAAAAATTTTGACCTTAGAGAAAGTCAAAAGGGAACATACCAAATATCTGCCCAAAGCATTCACCGAAAAAAGAGAGGCAAAAAACCTGTCAAAAAAGTGTTTAAACACGTGTTTAAACACTTTTTTGACACTCGGAAACCTCGTTTTTGCGTCAAATTCGCCGTTTTTTGCTTGGCACGATTTTTGCCATTAATACACTGAACATAGGAGTTTTTTATGAGCGACATAATTCAGGGCAATCAAGTGGAAAACTTGATTATAACAATCCGCAACGAGCGGGTTCTGCTGGACAGCGACGTAGCTATGCTATACGGCGTGGAAACAAAGGAAATCAATCAAGCGGTTAGAAATAATCCTGATAAGTTTTCTGAAGGGTATATTTTTATGCTGGAAAAAGCGGAAAAAGAAGAGGTGGTCAAAATTTTTGACCACCTCGAAAAATTGAAGTTTTCGCATGTAAACCCTCAAGCCTTCACCGAAAAAGGGCTTTACATGCTCGCCACAATTCTCAAAAGCCAAAAAGCTACCCAAACCACGCTTGCAATCGTGGAAATCTTTACCAAAATAAGAGAATTGTCCAGAAACGTCGGCGAATTGGCGAAAAAACCTGAAAAAGAAAGGCAAAACTCGCTGATGCAAAAAAGCGGTGAAATAATTTCAGATGTTTTGGGAAGCAGCTTAGAAATTTCCGATATGGAAACGGATATTGAGATAAACCTTGCCCTGCTGAAATTCAAGCATAAGGTGCGACGGAAAAGATAAAATGGCTCCGCGATTATCCGATTTTCTCGATTTTGTAAAGACGCAAGCTGATGATTTTTCTAATTTTTCGCTGTGCCAGCCGGATTATTAGCATTAGCCCTGTTGTTCGCTGTTTGCCTGCATGCGCAAACGGCTTTGCCTTTAACGCTTAAAAATTCAATAGAACTGGCTATCAGCAAAAATGAAAAACTGCTCTCGGCAAACGAAACCGCAAATATGGCAAAAGGAAAAAAAACAGAGGCTAGAGGAAAAATGCTCCCGTCAGTTTCTCTCTCCGGCAGCTACACGCACATAAACGACAACCTGGACTTGGAAGTGGACCTCTCTAAAATGATTATACCAATGCCAAACCTAACACAGCGCATCCAAAACGAAAACTTTTGGAACGCCACTGCGCAAGCCGAGTGGGTAATTTTTGCCGGCGGCAGGCTCTGGAACGGCTACAAAGCGGCAGGCCATGAAGAAAATACCGCTGAAATAAGAAAAAATGCCGTCAAAGGCGAAGTGGCAAAAGAAACAGCCTTAAGATACTTAAACTGCAAACTCGCTCAGTCCGTTAAAGAAGTCCAGGAACAAAACCTGCAAACAATCTCTCTGCATTTTGAAAACGCAAAAAAATTAGAAGAAGCCGGGCAAATAGCCCTTGCGGAAAGGCTAAGAGCAGAAGTTGCGCTCGCAGAGGCAAAGCACAACCTTGAAGACGCAAAAAGAAACGCCGGCCTCGCAAAACTCGCCCTTGCAAATTCCATAAAATCAGACACGAATTTCACATTGGAATTCTCATGGAAAAAAACAGAGCCTCCCGCAGAAACGCAACACTTAACGGAGAAAATTTTCTCAAAAAATCCATTGCTGCTGCAAATTAAAAGCGAAGAAAACAGAGCCTTGAGCGGACTTTCCTCAGACAAAGGCCTGTGGATGCCAGCGCTCGCTCTCTTTGGAATGAAAGAACTCTACACAAAAGATCTGACCATTTTGCAACCTGCCTGGGCACTTGGCGTTAAAGCGCAGTGGAATCTATTCAACGGAGGCATCTCGATGGGCAAATACCAAGCCTCAAAAGCGCAAGCCCGTTCCCTTGGCTACCTGCAGGAGCAAGCTAAAGGAGATTTTGAATTGCTTGCGGAAAAATACCTCAGAGAATGGAGAACGGCAAACGAAAAACTTAAATCCTTGGAAAAAACCGAGGAACTTGCGCAAGAATCCCTGCGCGCTCAAACCAAAGCCTTTGCCGCCGGGCTTGCAACCGGCTTGGACGTGATAGATGCCCAATTCGCTCTTTCAAGAGTAGCGTTAGCAAAATATGCCTCCTACTTTGAAGCTTATTCTGCGATAATCTCACTGCAAGAACTATGCGGCGAAGCCGAAACCCTAGGAGAATTTCTGCAATGAAAAACTCTCAACTTTCAACTCTCAACTCTCAACTGGCATTGATAATTGCATTACTGTTAATTTCTTGCGAAAAAGAGCAAAATTACATGCAAGGGCAGTTTGAAGCGCACAGAGTTTGGGTTTCTTCAAAAGTGCCGGGACGCTTGGACAGCGTTTGGGTGGAAGTTGGCGATTCTGTTGTTCAAGGGCAAATTCTCGCAGAATTGGGAAGCCCGGAAATGCAGGCAAAAAAAGAACAGGCTTTAGGAGCCTTAAAAGCGGCAGAGTCCCAAAGCAAAAAAGCTAAAACCGGAGCGAGAAAAGAGGAAATAGCGACTGCGCAGGCCATGTTCAAACGGGCGCAAGAAGCCGCAAACCTGGCAAAAACAACCTACGAAAGAATCCAGCAACTCCACGACGAAGGCGTTTTGCCAATTCAAAAAAGGGATGAGGCATTTGCCGGTTATGCAACGGCTAAAGCCTCCGCAGAAGCAGCTAGAGCACAGCTTGAAATGGCAAAAGACGGTGCCAGAAAAGAAGACAGGGAAGCTGCGGAAGCTCTTGTTTTGCAGGCAAAAGGAGCAAGCGCAGAAATAAACGCTTATCTTGGCGAAACAACTCTGCGCTCGCCAATAAATGGCGAAATAGCCTCCAAAAACTCAGAGCAGGGCGAGCTTGTTGGCTCCGGAAGGCCCGTATTTTCGGTGATAGACCGCTCAAAATCTTGGGCGGTTTTCAATGTGCGTGAGGATTTTCTGAAAAACATGGCAAAAGGGACAAAAATAAGGGTTTGGATTCCGGCCCTGAAGCAAAGCGCAGATTTGGAAATTTACTCTATTTCGCCGCTTGGCGACTTTGCCACTTGGCGAAGCAGCAAAGAAACCGGTGGTTTTGACTTGAAAACCTTTGAAGTAAAAGCCCGCCCAACGCAGAATATTCCCAATTTGCGCCCCGGCATGAGCGCAATTTTGCCGCTGGAATAGAGAAAATTAGCAGAAATTGGAGAAAATATCACTTTTTTTTGCAAAAAAACGATAAAATGCGCCATATATGTACTATGTATTGAATAATTATCTATATTTATATAATACGTATGCATAAAAGGAGTTTAGCATGAGGAAATCTCGTAAAATTTTTGCTTTGGCAACTGTAGTGGCTGCTCTTGCTGTGTTCATCTTTCTAGGTTGCACCAGTCAATCTGGTCCGCCAATCTGTGATATTGCCGAATTCTGCCCGGAGAGCTCCAGCAGCGAAGAACCTTGGATAGATCCGGGAGAGCAGGAACCAGGCGATTCGTCGCATTCAACTCCTTCCTCTCAGAGTACAACTCCGTCTTCTCAAAGCACAACTCCTTCCTCCCAGAGCACAACCCCGTCTTCTCAAAGCACAACTCCGTCTTCAAACAGTGTTGTTCCTCAGCCAAGCTCCTCTTCTGCAACAGTTGCCACCCCGTCAAGCTCTTCCAGACCCTCCTCTTCAAGCGTTGCGGCAAGCAATAACTGCGCTTATCAAGCGAGTTGGTGCGGCGGCATAGCGCAGGCAGATGTAAAGAAAGAAAGCGTGAACGGCAATGCTCCTGATGGTCCGGTTTGCATATTCGCAACAGCTATTTCAAAGCTTGGAAATCAAAACAATGGCGCAATACTAGTGAACGGCAAACAATTGACCGGCGCTAACAACCAAAATGTTGACGGCAGATGCGGTAACACCGATTGGGGCCAGCAAACATGCGCAGCAGCCCTTGCAAGCGTAACTAAAGCGGACGGCGGTTACTACATTTACGTGCCTGGCTGGGCAGGAGATTTCTCCACGACAGGCGGCACTCCAAGTTGCACCGGTGGCGGCACAACTCCGTCTTCAAACAGCGTTGTTGCAAGCTCATCTTCAAGAGCATCTTCATCCAGCGCAACAGTTACAACCCCATCAAGCTCTTCACAGGGTAGCTCCGGCGGTGGCGGCACTCCTTGCGCACAATGCAATGATAATGTGACAACAGGCAATGCCAAAACTACCCGCTATTGGGATTCCTGCAAGCCAAGCTGCGCATGGACAGGCAATGCAAGCGGCAGCCCAAATGGAGTAGCAAAAGCTTGTGATATTAACGGAAACAAACAATCAGGACAAGTTGACATGAACAAGAACGCATGCGAAAATGGCGGAAATTCTTATACCTGCATGGACCAGGTTCCTTGGAAAGTAACCGATAATCTTGCTTATGGCTTCGCAGCGTCTCACAAAAACGCTGATTGCGGCAAATGCTTCTTGTTGCAATTCAAAGATAATGGCGAAGGCGGCATGAGCGGCACCATCTCTGGTAAAAAAATGGTGCTTATGATAAGCAATATTGGCGGCGATGTAAGCGGTGATCAATTTGATATCATGATTCCTGGCGGCGGTGTTGGAGCATTCAATGCTTTGTCCAATCAAATTTCTCAATTAGGCGGAAGTTCTTCTGATTTGGGTGTACAATATGGTGGCTTTAGAGGCAAATGCGGCAATAGCGTAAGTTGCGTTCAAGGTATGTGCAATACAGCTTTCTCGAGTTCAGGCCTTGCCAATTTGAAGGCTGGTTGCCAGTGGTACATTGACTGGTTTGGAATATCAAATAATCCAACAGCTTATGTCAAAGAAATAACCTGCCCGTCGGAATTGGTTGCAAAGTACAAATAAATGACCCGCTTTCGTCCTTGCATAGACTTACATGGCGGCAAAGTCAAACAGATAGTAGGTTCCTCGCTCTCGGATAACGAGAGCGAGCTTAAAGAAAACTTTGTTTCCGAAAAAACCGCAGAATGGTACGCCGAGTTGTACAAAAAAGACAACTTAAAAGGTGGGCATATTATAATGTTAGGCCCCGGCAACGAAGAAGTTGCTATTATGGCTTTAAAGGCTTATCCGAATGGAATGCAAATAGGCGGCGGCATCACAAAAGAAAATGCGAAAAAATATTTGGAAGCAGGCGCAGCAGCCGTAATAGTGACAAGTTGCATTTTTCCAAACGGCAAGTTCTCCATTGAAAAATTAAAAGAAATCAGCAAAGAAGCAGGAAAAGAAAAATTGGTTGTGGACCTAAGTTGCAGGCTAGTGGCGAGTGGGGAGTGGCTAGTGGCTATAAATAAGTGGCAGACTTTGACTGATTTTTACATTACTAAAGAGAATTTGGAAATGATTTCCGAGTATTGTTTTGAGTTTTTAATTCATGCCGTGGGGGTTGAAGGCAAGCAGCAGGGCATGGATTTGGAATTGATCGAATTTTTGGGCAAGCATTCTCCTATTCCCTCAACTTATGCCGGCGGCGCAAACAGCTTGGAGGATTTTGAAACCTGCAACCGGCTTTCAAAAGGCCGTGTGGATTTAACCATAGGCAGCGCTCTGGATATTTTTGGCGGAAAAGTGTCTTATTTTTCTGTGGCAAAAATCTGAACCTGCAATATATTTCTACATTCCCTTTATGCTCCGATTGGAAATACATCCTGAAACGCCGCAGGCAAGGCATATAAAGACCATAGCAGAAATGCTTAGGCGCGATGCTCTGTTGCTTTATCCAACGGATTCGGGCTATGCAATAGGCTGCTCTGCGGCTAGGCCAAAGGCCATGAACAAGCTTTATGCGCTAAAAAAACCGATGAAAAAGGCACTTATGGCTATGTTATTGCCAGACATTTCCAAAGCAACGGGCTATGCAAGAATTAATAATTTTGCGTTTCAAATTTTAAAAACTTATACGCCAGGTCCTTATACATTTATTTTGCCTGCAGATCCGCAAATCGCAAGAAAGCTGGATGTCAACCGTCCGGAGATAGGAATCAGAATTTCTTCTGGTGTTTTTGTGAAAGCACTTTTCAAAGAATTTGACGAGCCATTGCTGAGTACTGCCGCAAAAATAGAAGAGGGCCAAGCCTTTACAAAGCCGGAAGAACTGATTCCCGTGTTTCAGCACAAAGTTGACTTGTTTGCGGACATGGGCGAGGTTTTAATTTCGCCAACAAACATCGTAAGCCTTATAAGCGGCGAGGTAGAAGTGATTAGAGGCTCTCTTTCTCTGCCTGAAATTTCTATATTACCCTAAACTAAATCTAAGAGGACCTATGAGCCAAGAAAAATTGTTTGCGGAATTCCCCGATGTTTCTACCGAGGAATGGGAAGCCACCATACAGGCAGACCTTAAGGGGGCAGATTATGAGAAAAAACTCATATGGAAAACGCTGGAAGGCATAGCGGTTAAACCATATTACCGCAAAGCCGATACCGATGGCATCTCCTGGCTCTTGAATAACCTGCCAGGCGAATTCCCGTATGCCCGTGGCACCAAAAAAACGGACAACAACTGGGAAATAAGAGAAAACATCTATGAAGAAAACCCCGCAGCCGCAAACGCAGCCGCAAAACTCGCCTTGCAACGTGGCGCTGACGCAGTGTGCTTTTTGCACGGAACCGAGGCAGACATACCAGCTCTCTATGCAGGCATAGACCAAGGCATAATTTACTTTGACTTTGTGGAAAACAAGTCCATAATCAAAACCCATAGCTTTCACAACGCAGGCGCAAACATAATTCAAGAACTCAGCATAGCCCTCTATGCAGGCTTGGAACAAATGGATGCCCTTACGGAAGCCGGGCAAACCGCAGAACAGGCTGCGGCCCAAATCTCGTTCAGCATAAGCGTTGGCTCAAGATACTTCCTTGAAATCGCAAAAATTCGCGCGCTTCGCATTTTATGGGCAAACGTGCTCAAAGAATACGGAGTGACAGGCACAGCAAAAATCCACGCATGCACGTCCATGTGGAATGCCACCGTGTTCGACCCGAACGTAAACATGCTCCGCTTAACAACCGAAGCCATGAGCGCAGCCATTGCCGGCGCAGACTCAATCACCGTTATTCCATACGACGCAGTGTTCAAAAAACCCGATGAATTCAGTTGCCGCATAGCCCGCAACGTCCAGTTGCTGCTCAAAAACGAATGCAATTTCCATAAAATAGTTGACCCTTCCGCAGGCTCTTACTATATAGAAACGCTCACCGACCAAATTGCGTCAAAAGCCTTGGAAGCCTTCAAAAACTTTGACCCGAATTCCATTCAAAAAGCCATAGACGACAGTTGGAAGCAAAAGGAAAAACTCATCGCACAGCGCCGTGAAGTGTTTATTGGCACAAACCAATATCCAAATTTGCAAGAAAAGATGAGCGACAAAATAACCGTGCAACTGGACATTCGCCGTGGCCCGTATGTATTTGAAGCTCTTCGCTTGCAAACGGAAAAAAGCGGAAAAACGCCAAAAGTATTCCTGTGGACTGCCGGAGACTTGGGAATGCGCCTCGCACGTGCCACATTCATCAAAAACTTCTTTGGCTGCGCAGGCTACACTGTTATAGATACCAACGGTATTTCAAACGTCCAAGAAGGCATTGAGCTTGTTAAAAAGAACTCGCCGCAAATTGTTGTGCTATGCTCAAAAGACGAAGAATATCTGGAACTGGCAAAAGAAATTTTCCCAGCTCTTGAAAAAGAATTCCCAAATATCATTCGCATAGTTGCAGGCAATCCTAAAGACGCAGAAGACTTAAAAGCTGCCGGAGCGCAAGACTTTGTTCACGTTCTAACAAACGCAATAGATTCTTTAAGCTCTTACCAGAAGAAATTAGGTATTGCTTGAAAGAATTCTTTACAAAGCACTCCCTTAAACTTTTAGCCCTGCTGTGCGGATGCTTGATCTGGTTTGCCGTGGTTTCAAGAGAAGAAACAAGAACCGAAATTGAGCTGCCCGTAAAGATTATAAATCTTCAGGAGAATATGGCGCTTATTGATCCGCCGCCGCAAACTTTGACTGTTCAATTGGAAGGAAAAGCCATAAACCTTATCAATTTGAAAATAAACCATTCTGCAAGCCTTGAAATAGATTTAAAAGGAATGCCGCTTGGAAAGTCAAGAATTGTGAGCGATCAAATCCGCTTTATTTCGCCGGGCATGCCGGATATAAAAATGCAGCGTGTTAAGCAGACAAACCAGTTGAATGTTGAGCTGGACTCAAGAATTGAGCTAAAAGTGCCCGTGCTGTCCAAGCTTGATGTGCAAGCTGCCGCCGGGTTCACGTTGCTCGGTGCCCCGGAAATAAAGCCGGATTCCGTTTTGATTTCCGGAGCGAGGAGCGCAATAGCGAAAATAAAGTACATCCCGACAAAGGAAATGTCCATTGCAAATTTGAAATGGAGCAACTCGCTGCCAATAGAATTGGATTTGTCTTCGCTCAGTTCCATAGTGGACATTGAAGACACTTCCCTTTTTGTTCAAATACAAATTGAGCCTTTGGCCCGCAAAATATTTTCCGGAATTCCTGTGCGCTTAATAGGCATTTACGATAAAAATTTCTATTCTCTTTCGCCTTCAAAAGCCAATGTTGAAATTTCAGGAGGAAGGGAATTGCTCTCAAAAATTAATGAGCATGACATAAACCTCTACATAGAATTTTCAAGATTTTCCATTGAAAACACAGATGAGTTGAAGCCAACCATTAATATTGCTTATCCCGTTGCCAATTGGCAAATTATCCCGGATAAATTCCATTTAATAGAGAATGAATAATATTTGGCTAGGAATAGAGACCAGTTGCGATGATACCGCTTGCGCAGTGCTCAGAGATAACGGAGGTTTTGTTGAAATTTTATCCAATTGCCTTTACAGCCAAATAGACGAGCACAAAGCGTGGGGCGGGGTTGTGCCTGAGCTTGCGTCTCGCGCGCACTTGGAAAAAATAGTTCCTGTTTTGCGGCAAGCTTTGGAAGAGGCAAAAATAAATGTTGAAGACATAGGCCAAATAGCTTACACTCAAAGCCCCGGATTGATGGGTTCCCTTTTGGTAGGGATAAATTTCGCCAGAGGCTTGGCAAAAGACTTAGGCATAAAATGCTACGGAGTAAATCATCTGGATGGGCATATATGTTCAGCACTGTTAAACTCTCAACTCTCAACTCTCAACTCTCAACTAATGGCTTTAATAGTGTCTGGGGGGCATACGGAGTTGGTTTTGGTTAATGAAAAAGTTATTGTTGGCAAAACAAGAGATGATGCCGCTGGAGAAGCTTTTGACAAGAGCGGAAAGATTTTGGGGCTTGGCTATCCTGCCGGCGCAGCTATAAGCAAGCTGGCTAAAAACGGGGATAAAAATTTTCACGAGTTTCCAAGAGCGTTAAGTGATGCAAATTCTTTTGATTTTTCTTTTAGCGGGTTGAAAACAGCGGTGCTTCGCTATGTTCAAGCCAAGGGCGAGGAATTTGTCAAAGAGCATATGGCAGATATTTGCGCCAGTTTGCAAGAGGCCATAGCAGATGTTTTGTCTTTAAAAGCGGTTAACGCCGCAAAAAAACACGGCATAGAAAACCTAATATTATGCGGCGGCGTGAGCGCAAACTACCGTGTAAGAGAACTTATGGCAGAGAGAGCTGCAAAAAACGGGTTGAACCTTATTTGTCCTTCACCCGAGCTATGCACAGACAACGGCGCAATGATAGCGGCAGCGGCAATTTTTCCTGTGAAAGCTAAGGCTTGAACACGCACCTGAACCCGGTGTGCGTTCCCCAGTATCTTGCGTCTTCTTCCTCACGGTTTTCAACATTCAGGTCTTTTTCAGAGGATTTCCAACTGCCGCCTTTAAGATATTTGTATTTGCCTCCCCAAGAGCCATCGTCTTTAACCCATTCTGCAACGTTGCCGAACATATCGTAAATGCCCCATTGGTTAGGTTTTTTGCCGGCTGCCGCAACGGGCTTTTTGCCGTTGAACTCGGCATAATCCTTGGGCGATGCGTTGGTTGGCCATACGTATTTTAACGGGGAACCTGCCCTGGCGGCATATTCCCACTGCGCCTCTGTTGGAAGCTCGCCGCCAAGCGCAACGCAGCATTTGTTTGCTTCTTGCCAAGTTACGCTGTGTGCCGGAAGCGAATCCCCTTTGAATTTGCTAAAATCTTTTTTCCCGCACTTTGCGCTGTACAAACTCTGGTTTATTGTGGTGGTGTTAATGGCAAAAGGCATTATTTGCACATCTTTGCCCCTGTATTTTAATTTGCCGCCTGGAACTTTTGCGAGGAATGTTTTTTTAATCACGGTATCTTCAACAACAGGCTCCGGTTCCGGCAATGAGTCTTTCGGCGCAATTTTTGCCAGCCATTCCGGCAAAGTGAAAACGCCTTTCAATTGTATATAAAAACCATTCCAAGATACGCTGAGGTCGTGGTATTTGTAGAAATGCCTTGATTTGCCGCCTTCTGATTGAACCAATATGGTTTTGTTTTGAGTTGTCAAAAAAGCGAGCGCAGTTGGCAAGCTTGAGGTCAAGGCTTTTGCCAGAGCTTCGCCGGATAAAAATTCGTGCTCCCAAACGCCTTTCCAAGTGACGTCCGCTCTGCCGTCCGGAGAAAGCAGGCGCAGTTCCAAATTGCCTTTCAAGCCATTATCCAAAGCCGGTTCGAATTTTGCGCCTGCAACTGGGACAAAACCATTGACTCGCCTTTCTCCAAGCTCGTTTATGCGTTCTATAACTCCGTTCAAGTTGCGCTCGGCAGGACCGGAGCAGTTTGCGCGCCATTCATTAAATGAGAGTTGCTTTTCGCTCGTGTATGCTTGGTAATAATTGCGGTATTCCTCAGAAGTTTCGCTTAACGGGCTTGGCGCCGGAGCGAGCGGCGGGTAGCTTGCCGCAAAAGCAGACAAGCAAACGGAATCCGGAGTGGCAGACGGCTTTTGCTTTGAAAGGCTGTCGTACAGGTTTTCCAAGACTCTTAAATCGTTTATATGCGACAGGTTCGGCATTTCGCCTGCCGGAATGCCGTATTTTTTCAACTCGGTTTCTTTTGCAACCCTTAGGCCTTTTTCAACT
>WQTK01000316.1 GCA_009786285.1 Candidatus Fibrimonadales bacterium
AAATTCTTGCTCTTTATTTACAAGCTCATTTTCCCGCAAAATTTTGTCAGAATCGCTGCCTAAAGCAGGGTTTATAAGGATCGACTATATAGGCGATGGCTCATATTATTACTGCTGAAATTGCACAATCAGGTAAAAAAATAGGAGTAAATGTTTCATTGCCTATGTCTCCTACCATCGTATATAGGGTGTCATTTGTATTTTATACTGATAATTATAATCTTCGCCGCTTATGCCATCTGCGCCTTTTGTACCATCAATTCCATCTTTGCCATTCAAACCATCACCATCGGAGCATGAGATTATGAATACCACAACAAATGCTAAACCTATCGCCAAAAAGGCAATTTTAATCTTGTTCATGTGCAACCTCCTTCTTTTATAAAAAAAGATAGAAATTTCGGGTTGCCTTAGGGGCAAGGCACCCCGTGCTGCCACGCAGGGAAAACGCATCTAAGGTAACTTCTAAATCAATAATAACTTTTTGCTACAATATTTACAGGGCGATCGAATCGATGGATATCTTCTCCACGCTGCCCATATACCCCCGTAAAACCTCAGGAATCACAAGCGAACCGTCTGCCTGCTGGTATTGGTCGCAAATGGCAACCATAATGCGAGGAGTCGCTAGGCCAGAACCGTTAAGGGTGTGGACAAAGGTGTTTTTGCCGTTTATCTTTGTGCGAATATTCGCTCTGCGAGCCTGATAATCCTCATAATTGGAAACCGAGCTTACCTCAAGCCACTTATTTTCAACAGGGGCAAATACCTCCAAATCATAACACTTCGCAGCGCCAAAACCCAAATCACCCTTGCAAAGCGCAACAACTCGGTACTGCAAACCCAGCTCCTGCAAAAGCTTCTCGGCAAAACCTACCAACTCTTCATGGTTCTCGTAGCTTTTTTCCGGATGGGAAAAATAAACCATTTCCACCTTATTAAACTGGTGCAAACGCAGCAAACCTCTGGTGTCTTTGCCATAGCTCCCGGCCTCCCTGCGAAAACACGCAGAATAAGCGCACAATTTCAAAGGCAAACTGCTCTCAGGAATAATTTCGTCAGCATATAAATTTGTCACCGGAACTTCCGCAGTTGGAATCAAAAACAAATCATCGTTTTTATCGCAGGCATACATATCCTCTTCAAATTTCGGAAGCTGCCCTGTGCCGGTCATGGTTTTGCGGGTGACCAAATAAGGCGGAATAACCTCCTCAAAGCCAAAACGCTCACGATGGCTGTCCAAAAACCACTGGATCAAAGCCCGTTCAAGCCTTGCGCCCAAACCCCTGTAAACAGGAAACCCGCTGCCGCTAATCTTTGCGCCACGCTCAAAATCAAAAATGCCAAGTTTTTCACCCAATGCCTTGTGGTCAAGGGCGGCCTGTAGGGGTTGAAAATTTTCAACCCCTACAGACGGCCTCCAAGACCGTACAACCACGTTGTCTTCGCTGCTGCTGCCTTCCGGCGTTGCGGCGTGCGCCACATTCGGAATACGGAGCAGCTTGTCGGTTTGTTCTTCGTCAACAAGGCGTATTTTTGCGTCAAGCTCGGAAATTTTGTCGCCAACAAGGCGCATCTCTTCAACGGCGCTGTCTGCGTTTTGCCCGGCTTTCTTAAGATCGCCTATTTTTTTGGAAGCAGCATTGCGTTCTGCCTTCAGTTTTTCTGTTTCGGCAATAAGCTCGCGTCTTTTGGCATCAAGCTCAAGAACGGAGTCTATGCTAACTCCGGAATTCTTTTTCTTGGTTTCCTCACGGTAAAACTCTGGGTTTTCGCGAATTTTTTTAATGTCTAGCATGGTGTGAATATAGTAAACTAATCAAACTTCACAAATTCTTCAATTGCCTGTCTCTTTTTTGCCCCAATCCCAGACACCTTTTCCAAATCCTTGGCAGTGCGAAAAGGGCCTTTTTGTTCCCTATGGTCAATTATCTTTTGCGCAAGCGAAGGACCAACGCCTTTTATAAAACACAAATCATCCTTGCCGGCGGTGTTTATGGGAATGGGCAATTCCGGGGCTTTCTTTTTTTCTTTTTTTGGTTTATGATGTCCATACGCATCGTGTTGTAGAGACGGATAATTATCCGTCTCTACGGTTGATACGGTATCCATCGTAGATACCGCATCCGCAGGGACAACATAATCACCCGGCAAAAAAACATCTTCCAATGGAATAAACTTGTTGAACGCTCCCAAACGGGAAACCCCGCCCAGCGCGAAAAGAAACAACGCCAGATATAAAAACTTTTTCTCAGCCCCGTTCATCACTCCTCTTATGCGCCGCCTTTAACAAATGATAAAACAACGGCGAAGGCTTTAACAAGGTTGACGTCAATTCAGGGTGAAACTGGCAGCCTACGAAAAAAGGATGATCCGGAATTTCCATTATCTGCATAATGTTGTCTTCCTTGGCGGAATAACCGGAGAACACAAGGCCGTTTTCTTCCAGTTTGTTTATATACATGGGATTCACCTCGTAGCGATGCCTGAACCTCTCTCTTATAATAGGCGCGCCGTTGTAAATTTTTTCCACAAGCGTGCCTTTCTTCAAAAACACGTCGTAGCCGCCCTTGCGCAAAGTTCCTCCCAAAACCTTTACATATTCCAAGCCCGGCAAAAACGCAATCACAGGCTCTTTAACTTCTATGCCTTCAGACTCAAGCTCCACGGTGCTGGCTAAAGGCATAGAGCATTTGTGGCGTGCATATTCCACAACCGAGAGCTGCATTCCATAACAAATGCCAAGGAATGGAATATTATTCTCCCTTGCTATCTTTATAACCGAAATTTTACCCTCCATGCCACGGCTGCCAAAACCGCCGGGCACTATTATCGCATCAAAAGAAGCCATGTTCTCAAGAGCCTGGTCGCTCAAGCTCTCCGTATCCAGTATTGTCAATTTGCAAGCAACATTCAAATGAGCTGCGGCATGGATTATAGCCTCTCTAATGCTTGCGTAAGAATCTTCCAACTGCGTGTATTTGCCGCACAAGGCAACATTCAATATTTTCTTTGGATTCTCGTAATTTTTCTTGAAAACATCAACAAGCCTTTTCCATTCGTCCATTTTCGGAGAACCTGCGCCGGATATTTTCAATTTTTTGAACAAAATGTCCAAAATTCCCTCTTCCTGAAAACTAAGAGGAATCTCGTAAACAGATTTCATATCCAAGCCAGATATCACATTTTTGCTGGGAATGTTTCCGTATAGAGCTATTTTCTCCTTGATCTTCTTGGTCAACGGCTCGCTGCAACGGCCTATTATTATGTCTGGATAAATTCCTCTCGTGTTCAAATCTCTCACGGACATTTGCGTAGGTTTTGATTTTTGCTCATGAACTCCGCTTGGAATGGGAATGTATGTTAAATGCGCAAAAACGCAGTTATCCTGGCCAACTATGTGAGAAAGCTGGCGGGCAGCCTCTATGTAAAACTCGTTTTCCAAATCGCCCACTGTTCCGCCTATTTCTACAAGCACAACGTCAGCGTTTTCCTTGCTCGCGATTTTGAAAAGATGGTCTTTTATAACGTCGGCAACGTGCGGAATAAACTGGATTGTCATGCCTGCGTAAACGCCTTGCCTCTCCCTTTCTATCAATGTGGAAAACACCTTGCCCATGGTAAGGCTCCATTCTGATTTGCCGCTTATATTCAAAAAACGTTCGTAATGGCCAAAGTCCATGTCAACTTCGCCGCCATCGTCAAGCACAAAAACCTCACCATGCTCAATTGGGTTCATAGTACCGGGATCCACATTCAAATAGCCATCGCATTTCACCGGAATAACACGAAAGCGCGAAAGCAGCGCGCCAATTGACGCAGCCGCCACACCCTTCCCAAGGCCGGAAAGAACTCCGCCAGTAATAAAAATAAACTTGCTTTTACCGTTGTAACTGTTATCAGCACTCATAAAATCCTCATTTGAACAACGGAATACAAATGTAGCAAATTTTCAACCTATCCATGCGGCCTCCAATGCTCTGTACTGAATTGCCTCTGCCAGGTCTTGGCGCTCTACCTTGTCGCTGCGCCTTAAATCAGCTATGGTACGGGAAACTTTTAGCATTCTATCGTAGCCTCTGTGGCTCATTCGCCATTTTTCAGCGGCTTTTAAGGCAAAATTCTCTGCGTCACTATCCCAAAACAGAATGTCTTTGAGGGTTTTGCCATCCAAATGCCCATTGCGAAAATTTTTCCCGCCCGGAAACCGAGACTCCTGTATTTCGCAGGCAGCTTCAACACGCTTCTGAATTTCCGCCGAGCTTTCCCCCGGCTGGCTTTTTCTGCTCTCGTCTATGGGAACAGAGGGAACCGATACCTGAAGGTCTATCCTGTCCAGCAAAGGCCCGGAGACCTTGCTCCTGTAGCGTTTGATAGCTTCCGGCACACAGCGGCAATCCCTTCTATTGTCCATAGCATAACCGCATGGACAAGGATTCATGGCTGCGCCCAGCACAAAGCTCGCAGGAAAGCTTATGCTCCCCAAAGCTCTGTTCAAACGAACAACACCCTCCTCTAGAGGCTGCCTCAAACATTCCAGAGCCGCCCTCTGAAACTCCGGCAACTCATCCAAAAAGAGAACCCCGTTATGGGCAAGGCTCGCTTCGCCGGGGCGAAGCTTCATTCCACCCACAAGAGACGCTACGGTCGCAGTGTGGTGCGGCGATCTGAACGGGCGGCTTTTCATAAGGCCACCGCAAGAGTTAAACATCCCGGCGCACGAATGTATAATTGTGCTTTCCAAAGATTCGGTTCTTCGCATTGCCGGCAGAATGCCAGGCAAGCAACGGGCGCAAAGTGTTTTGCCGGAGCCCGGAGAACCAACAAGGAGAAAATTGTGGGCTCCGGCAGCGGAAATTTCAAGGGCGCGCTTAACAGCCGCCATTCCGTACACTTGCGAAAAATCAACGGTTTTGCTTTGGGCCGCAGAAACCTGATGACATTCTAGGGCTGAACAAAAAGCCCCGTCAGGTTCCTGCAACCCGTCTAAACACTGCTCCAAAGTTTTTGGAGCTATTACCTTAAGCGTCTCTACGCAAACGGCTTCCTCTCTGTTTTCATAAGGCACCACAAGAATTGTTTGCGGGGCTTGCCTCGCAAGATTGGCGGCAACCGCCAAAACTCCGTGCACGGGTCGCAGCTTGCCATCCAGCGAAAGCTCGCCCAAAAACAAAAAGTTTTCAAGACCTGCCACTTTAATCTGTTCCGTGGCAGCGAGCATCCCAATGGCCAGCCCCAAATCAAAGGCGGCCCCCTCCTTACGCAAATCTGCGGGCGACATATTAACTGTCATTCTGGTGGAACAACCATAAAATCCGCAGGTTCGCATAGCCGCCAGCACCCGCTCCCTAGCTTCTCGTACAGCGTTATCTGGCAAGCCCACAAGCGAAAAGCCCGGCAAGCCAGATGTGCTGTCAACCTCAATCTCCACAGGGATTGCTTCTATGCCTCGTAGTGAAGCGCTTCGTATTCTCTGAAACATTACTTATTCGCCAGTTCCTGATATTTTTCCAAAACGCATTGCTCAATATGATCGCGCAATTCTTTGTGGAGCGGATAGAATATCGAATGGTAATCTTCGCCTTTGTAATTTAAATCAAGCGGATAGGAAACGAAAAAACCGTTCACTCCTTCCACAATCCTCAAACCTGTTAGCTGGAGTTGATCGTTTAAGGCAACCCTTGAAAAAGCTCTGGTTTTTCCACCGGATGGCTCCTTTACCGGATAAACCTGAACATTTGTACAGGTGAGAACATCAAAAAAGACATCGCTTTTTTTCTGCGCTTTTGATTCTTTGCTCATAAGAAACCTCTTTGTTAAAGTTTCTTTTGTAACGGCAATTTTCGTGCCAAGCAAAAAACGGCGTTTTTGAGCGAATTTCGCCGTTTAAAAGTGTCAAAAAAGTGTTTAAACACGTGTTTAAACACTTTTTTGACACTTTTTTTGACCTTATAAATCAGCCTTATTCCAACAGCAAGTTTCGCATTCTCATTAAATTTCTTTCGTCTTCCAGGTATTCTTCGGGGCGAGGCTTTGATTTAAGCACTGGCGCAAGCAGTTTTTCCGCTTCTTGCTTCCTGCCGCTTTCCTTGTAATATTCCGCCAAAAAAAGAGCAGTTGAAATGTCTTTGGGATTCAGATTCAGAGATTTTTTTAAATAATACTCCGTAGAATCTTTGTTCACCCAACTTAAAACTGCGAACACATGCGGTATTTTCTGATGCGCTCTGCCTAAAATTTGATAGCCTCTGGCCGCAGATACTTTATCGCCTTTTTTTTCCGTAGCAATAAGCTTCAAAGCTATTTCCCTTGTTTCATTGGCACTCCCCACGTTTAGCGCAGCCTTGACATAACTAAGCGTATTGACCCACAAGGCTAAATTCATGGAATACCAATAAACTACTTCTGCGTTTTCAGGATACTGCGTAAAAAAAGATTTGCCCTCTTTTTTTGCCTCTTCAAAAAAAACTCCCCTTTCTTCGGTATCTAAATTGGTAAAACGTCCCAAATAACAATAAGCGCGAAGCAATTTCCAAGACGCTTCTTCTTTTTCTTTTGGTTCTTTAAGCGCCAAAGCATAATGCTTTATAGCCTCTTTTATATTCTTGTTGTTTGCCATGTTGCCATATGAATGTTCGGCGCGAATTGCATAATAAGAATCGCCCATTTGCAAATTTGAAACTTGAGCAAATGAAATAGATCCGAGCAATGCGACAAGAATAAATAACCTTTTCATACGATAATATCGTCTTCGCTGCCGCGACCGCTTATCACTATTTCGTTGTCTGCTTCCAAACGGCGAACCACATCAACTATTTTCTGCTGGGCTTCTTCAACTTCACGAAGCCGCTTTGGCCCCATATATTGAATTTCTTCTCTTATCATCTCTGCGGCACGGTTAGACATATTTGAGAAGAACTTGTTCGCCACCTGCTCGTTTGCGCTCTTAAGCGCAAGCGCCAAATCTTTGGAATCCACCTGTTTCAAAACAGTTTGCATGGCTTTGTCATCCAAAAGAAGCATGTCTTCGAACACGAACATAAGGGCTTTGATTTCCGTGGCAAGCTCCGGATCGTCTCTTTCGAGTGTTCCCAAAATATTCTTTTCCGCTCCTCTATCCACCATGTTGAGCATTTCAGCAACGCTTTTTACGCCGCCAACTTCCGCAGTGTCGCCTGTGAACATGGTTTTCAAAATCTGCGACAGTTGCTGCTCAACCTGCTGCAGCACTTCCGGGCTTATGCTTTCCATTGTAGCTATGCGGGTTGCAACTTCCACCTGCATATCAGGGTTCAAAGAAGAAATTGTCGCGGCTGCTTTTTCCGGTTTCATGTGAGCGAGAAGCAGAGCCACGGTCTGAGGATGTTCTTTGCCCAAAAAGGATATCAATTGCGCAGGGTCAACGTTGTCCAGCATGTTGAAGCCGGTGGTGCGAATGTTGCTCTGCACTTTTTCCAAAATTTCGCGCGCACGGCGGGAACCCAGCGATTGTTCCAAAATTTGCTGCGCAAAGTCTATGCCGCCTTGGTTTACATATTCCTGCGCATTGCTGATTTGCTGGAACTCCTGTAGCACGTATTCGCGCATTTCCGGAGTCACGCCTTCCAAGCGGGCAATCTGCGCCGTGAGGGTTTCAATGTCTTTTTCGTTTAACGACTTAAAAACATGGGCGCTTGCCTCCTGGCCAAGGGCTACCATTAAAATTGCGGCCTTTTTTGGCCCGGGTATGTCAAAAACCTTCATTGCAGGCTTGTTGCCAGACTCGCCGCCTTTGCCGCCTTCTTTGTAAAACTGTTTTGCCGCCACAAAAAGGAATGTAGAAATTTCATAGCTAGGCTAGTGGCTAGTAGCTAGTGGTTAGCTGTTACCTTAACCGCATTACAAACTTTCCGTTTTCCTCTTTTATTTGCGCTAAAACAATGCCGCCTTTTAGCCTGTGAACCCCCAAATCCTTTTGCGAACCCTCCGAAAACACCGCAAAACCGAACTCTCCAACCCATTCATATTCGTAAATTCGCGAACGATCTCCGGCTTTAAGGGTGTCCGGCACCAAAACCTTGGTTTGCCCGTTTTGGGAAACAAGAGACAAATTGTGAATTTCCACGCCGGTATTGTTTTCCATCTGAATGCGTGTTTCGGTATCGATTAACCAGTGAGTGCAAGAAGAAAGGATAATCGCAAAAAATAGCATGAATTTGTTCATTTTTCTTTCTCCTGGTTAAATTCCTGTTTTTTCACCGGGGTTTGGCTTATTTCGTTGGGAGCCGGCTTGGGAGCATTCAAGGCGAAGAATGAGTCGCCGGAGGTTCCAATGGCCAAGCGAATTTCAACAATCCAGAGGCCACGGCTTTTGAAAAATGCTTCGTAGTCGTTTGCGTGGTTGTATGCCACCCGCAAAATGGGAAGGGTTATGCCGCCGCCAAAGTAAAAATCCCCGTTTTCTTTTTTGGTAGCCGTAGCTTCCAGCGCAAGGATAAAACGCGAGGGTTCAGGGTAATATTTAATGGCAACCCATGTGAAGTCTTCGCTGTACGCGCCTTCCAGATAAAGCCTTTGTTTGAATACGTTCTGGGAAACAAACATTCTGAGGGAGTCTTTTGAGTAGTAGGTGCATTCCAAATCTGGCAGGTAATTTTGCCATGAATTCTTATCGCCTCGGAGTTTGCGGGCTTGCAAAAACAGTTGCGCGTTTACGAATTGCAAATCTCCTTTGTCAAAAGCGGGCATTACGGAAAATCTGCTCCATGTTCCCAAAAGCCACCACCTGAGGCTCTCTTCCTTTGCGTTCAAATATTGCACGCCGCCGCCGAGCAGCCAATGGTTTATGCTATCTGCAACCGTAAACCCAAAGGCATGAATCTGGTTTATCTGCGAATAATTCCCTCTATGCGGAATGAACAAAAAATCTTCATTGTCCCATCCTTGCCGCTCTCCAAACCATCCGAAGCCGTATTTCAAGCCTTCTGGGTCCTTATCGTCAAATCTGTCGGCCAGCCATAAGCCTAAGCGTTGCCTGAACGCAAAGCCTTCGTGGGTGCCCCACTTAGTTTTTAATTCGCTTTGGCTTGGGAGTGGCAGGTATATTATGCCTGCGGTTAAATACGCATCGTATTCGGGGCGGGCGGCGTTTTGGAAATCTGCAAGCTGCGCAAAGGCGGTTTGCGGAGCCTGTGCCTCAATTATCTGCGGATCAGGGTTCCAAGCAAGAGCGTTTGAGGCCAAAAGGCCGCAAAAAATCAAACACTCCGCTCTTTTAATCATGGTTTTTCAAATGTAGAAAATAGCATAAGATTAATTCAGCATTTTCCTATATTACCTATAGGAGACTAAACAAGAGGCGCCTTATGAACAGAACCAAATCCTTTCTTGCGGCAGCTATTTCCATAGCTATTGTATCCTTTTCCTCTTGCTCCTCAAACGGCAATGAGAATGGAGCTGAATCCTCGTCATCCAGCTCCAGCGAAGAACAAACACCGCTTTCATCAACAAATGAACCTAGCGGCAACAGCTCTACAAGCAAAAGCAGTTCAAGCTTTTCATCTGCAACAACAGCCACATCTTCTTCGTCTGCGGAAACTGCCGAATCTTCTTCGTCTGTTGCAACCGCCGCGTCTTCTTCGTCTGTGGCAACCGCTTCGTCTTCTTCATCAAGCGCTAAATCTTCCTCTTCATCCGCTATAACTGCGTCTTCCTCATCTGTGACAGCCACGCCGTCTTCTTCTTCCCAAACTGCAACAACGCCGTCTTCAGGTTCAATTGACAAAGGAACCCAGTTTACACCGGAAATGCTCGCTCTTACCCCAGGCGCGACTATAACCGAGCTTAACATAGCTTGGTATGCAGACTCTGATAAAGGCTCAAAATCTGAAGCTCGCCTTTTTGACGCAAATGGAACTTATATTAAAACCGAATCCGGAGCATCCGCAGGCTCGGCTTCCACTGGAAAAAGATCGCATAAAGCAAAATTGACGGGGCTATCACCCAACACAAAATATAAATACTCCGTATCCAACGATGGATTGGATTGGAGCAAAGAATATGAATTCTCTACCCCGCCATCAACAGGAGCATGGAGATTTGTGGCTATATCGGACCCGCAAATTCGTTTAGATTCCGTTAAGTCTCACTCAAGTTGGGCTGAAATCGCCAATAAAATAAAAGCAACACCAAATGTAAGCCACATTACATGCTCAGGCGACCTGGTTGACGAGATGTTTGCCTCCGGCACCCCCAATGAACGGGAATGGGAAATACTCTTTAATCCGGGAATATTCAGCAATATTCCTATGGCGCCTGTGAAAGGCAATCACGATAACGGCAATCAATTTGGCTATCATTTCAATTTGCCAAACAAGGTTAATAAATGTTCCTCTTCCAACAGTTATTATTGCGATTACAACTATTATTATCTTTATAACAACATTCTCTTTGTTGGATTAAACTCAGGCACTTTATATGAGGGAAGCTCCGATGCAAATTTCAAGGCTGTTGTAGATCACTTTAGCGAAGTTATCAGCGCAGCGAAAACTGCGCATGCGGGAAAATACGATTGGATTATTGTTTTGCATCACGAATCCACAAAAAGCGTCAGCGCTCATGCCGAAGATGTGGAGATTGTGAAGTATAAGGCCCAAGGCTTTGAAACCGTTATGTCCAGCCAAGGCGTTGATGTGGTTATAGCCGGGCACGATCACGTATATGCACGGACCAAGCCTATAAATGGCGTTGTGTATTTGACTCTCAAGGCGGCAAGCAATTATAAATTTTATCCCATCATAGAAGCACTTGCTACGCAAGATTTCATAGCAAAGTATTCTAAACCGCAATCAAGCTATAAATTTGACTGGGAAGGAAGGCCTTCGTGGATTCAAGTGTTTGAGCCCGAATACACAGTTATTGATGTAAACGGCAGAACGCTCAACTTTGAAGTTTGCACCAGAACAGAGTGCGGCGGCACGGACAAGTTCACTTTAACAAAGTGATTACCATTCCACTCCGCTAAATACCTCTGTTCGCTTGCCATTGTATTCGCCAAAAACAATGTATTGCTTAAAGCCTATGCGCCAAATGGCAAAAGGCTTGAACAAAATAGCCGCACCGTATTCCTGATAATGCACGGTGCTTTTGGAATTTAAATATTTTTTATCCTCTGCGTCATCTGGACCGTGAATATCACCTAGCCTGCCGCCAAATGCGGTATCTTTGGCAACTGCGGAAACCGATAAATCAAGTTTCAAAAAATTTTTATATGAAATTCCAAAACGATTGTAAATTTCTCTTGAATTTGGACCTAAATCTGAACCCAAAGAATTTCCAAAATGCGAATAATCGTTACCCAAGCCTTTGTGATGCGTGTAAACCCAAGGCTCTATGCGTGTAAATTCAAAGTTATAATCCCAATTAAATATGCCGATTTTAGCAGAATCTATCGCTACGCCAACAGACGTTGCCCATTTGTTTCCCCACCAGCTTTCATCAAAAAAAGATGTTATGTTATCCAAGTCGTCTATAAATAATTCACCATAAAGCTCAAACTTTTTAAACAACTTCCAAGAAAAATCCACAGACATAGCCTTGTTGTCTCTGTCTCCGCCATAACTCTCGGCAAAAACATAGGGCACAAAAGGCATTAAATATATAGGCTCAACCGAACGTCGCTCTTCCGGGCTGCTGCCATAAACCATAGTTTCTGCGAAGCCAAAAGAAAAATTATCGGAAATGTTAAAGCCAAGTCTATGGGCGTGCATATATTTTGTGTGCTCTTTCCAGTTTTTTAACTGTATCGCTTGCTGAGAATAAGAAACAAATGCCAAACTTAAGTCCCAACCTATGAAAGGCGTTGGCACCGGCCTTTTTATATATGCATAGTCCGAAGTGTCTTGAATTGCTCTCCAATAAAAATCGCTGCCTCGCAAAGTGAGTTTGTTGCGCCTTGCCGGGCCATAAGCTAAATAATCATAACCACCGGAAATTTTAAAATACGGGGCTGCTTGCCAATCTGTACGTGCTGTGAAAAAATCCCAAGTGCGGCCTTTGCTATCGCTCTGTTTGTCAAGATTTACATAAGGGTAGCCAAAATATGGCTCAAAGTCGTGCCCCGGATATGTCAAATTCCATGACTTATCCATATTTACTTCTGCAGAGGCGGCAAAAGAAAGATTTGTAGCGGCCAATCCATTCAAAAGAATTCCGGCAGCTACTGTATTTTGTTCCCCAGCAATGAGCGAGTCTTTTAAAAACAGCCTTAACCTAGCAAACCGGTCGCCGTCTGAAACTAAAAACTCCGCATGCAAAGGAAGCGCGCAGAGCAGGAGCAAGGCAATCAGCCTCTCTGTTTTTTCGGTCATGGTTGTGTAAATCTAGAAAATTAAAATCCCTTGTTAAACATTAAAAGCGCCTTAAACAACTCTTCAAGCTCGGGATTTTTGGGGAAATCCTTTTCATTAATTTTTGATTCTGCGTTCTTTATGCGCTTCTCCATCACAGGATGAGTGCTTAAAAATTCAGCATCGTAATCGGAAACAGAAGTTTGCAAAATATTCATTAGCTTAAACATCCCGGCCGGGTTGATTTTATTCTTTTCAAGCAAAGCAATGCCGGCATTGTCAGCTTCCAACTCCATATCGCGCGAATAAGACAAGTCGTTCAAGCGGCCTGCGTTTTCCATGATAATAGCCATCAAACCGCTGATATCGCTCGTTAAAACAGAGATCAACGCATAACCGGCAAGGCTTTTGCATATTATTTGCATTGAATGTCTTTTGTTTACATGAGAAATTTCGTGGCCAAGCAATGCAGATAGCGATTCATAATCTTTTATCTTGTCCAGCAAGCCCGTGAAAACAATCACATCGCCGCTCGGCAGCGCAAATGCGTTTACAATGCCGGACTTTATCACATGAAATTTTAATTCTACATTGCTGTCCCATGAAAATTTACCGGCAAATTCGTTCAATAAAAATGTTTTAGCGGAATCTATTTTTGTTGAATCTATATATTTTTCCATAAATAACTCGCCCAGCTTTACATCTACAGCTATCGGAATTAAAGGCACTGCCTTTTTCGCTATGAAAGGCGTAGCGGAAATATATATCGCAATAATCAAGAGCAAAACTACTGGAGCAAGCAACAAATGCGTTCTGAATTTCATGCCAACCAATTTTTGGTATATGCCGGTTTTGAATAAATGTTTTGTTTCGCTTATAAATGCATTGTCTTCAATAACAATGGGCATATCTTCGTTTTTAAGCCTTATCTCCATTTTATTGTTGTAAATTTCGTACTCAGTGTCATTAAGGCTTACGCTAACCAAGTCTTCGAATTTTGCAAAACTCAAATTTTTAGTCTCTGAATCTAATGTCAGTTCCACGTTGTGCGGAACAGATGTATGCCCGTCAAAGTAAAAAGCTTGTGTCTTAAAGACCATCAAAAAATATCCATGTCAAAGAAATCTGCGTCTCCCATGTCTGCGCCTGCGTCTCCGGTAGCATTCATATAATCCTCTTCTGTTTGTATTATTTGGTCTAAGTCCATATCTCCATACAGCTCCAAATTATCGGTGATAAAACGCATGGAACGTACTTTTGCTATGGGATACCCCAAACCCAGCGTAAATAGAATAATCAACCAATTGACGACCACCAGTTTGAAAACTTTTCCTGCCGTCGCATGAGATTTTATTTTCATAATGTTTCCGTCTTTTTTAAAAGACAAGTTCTCATAAAAGAATTCAAACAATCTTTTTTTATACCAGAAATAATAAACGCCAAGGGTAAGAACGCTTAAAAATAAACCGCCTATAGCTCTGGCAAAATAGCTTAAGCCACGCCCGGAAAATTCCATCTCAACATTGCCAAATCTTGTGTTGCCATAAGTGTATTTGCGAATATTATTCACAAGCCATGAATAATAAACTCCCAAAGTGAGCAGGGTTAAGAGAGCTCCTTTGCATAGCATATAAATCAAAGCTTTTTTATCTCCTCTGTAACCAAACCTTATGCGCCTGTAAGAAGTTCTTGACATTCTGAACCTGCAAGAGCCATGAATAAACAGGGCGAGTATCGGCATATAAAAGAGATATCCCCACAGGTCAAAGGAGACGGTAATCCAGTTTATCTTTGGGAGAAAGTTAAATATTATTCCCATTATAACGGTAAAAACGGCGATTATGAGCAAAAATTTGAGCAATCCGAAGAACATTTGCTTGCCGGTGCCATGGAACTCAAAGCTGTAATCGCCCACATAAGTTGACGAATACAAGTATTTTCTCATATTTGCTCTTGCCCAGGGATAATATATGCCCAATGTGCAAATGATGAGGATCATGTTAGTTATCCAAATTTTGAAAACAGCAGCACTGTCTCCGCGAAAAGAGATATTATGATTCATAATAGGGAATATAGGAAAATTCCCTTAAAAAAAGGAAAGATTTCCAATTTTTTCACTCAAAAAACGAATTTTTTACCCTGACTTTTTGTTAAATATGAGGTTTTATGATGGGAAAAAGCCCTGCCCATAACCGTTAGCTTCAGCTAATTCTTGTGCAATTTACTATATTTATACTTAAACAGAAGGAGATTGCACTATGTCAGAAAGCATAAATGTCACCATTCGCCTAGATAGGGCTATAAAAGAGCAGGCTGAAGATATGTTTCGTTCTTTCGGAATGAACATGTCAACCGCCATTAATGTGTTTATTCGCCAAGCTTTGCGTTTGGGAAAAATGCCGTTCAGCATTTCCGACCCTTTTTATAGCGAAAAGAATCAAGCTAGGCTTAGAGACTCCATAGAGCAATATAAAGCCGGAAAAATTGTTGTGAAAACCATGGAAGAGTTAGAGGCTATGGAGAATGAATAAATCTTTTTCGGATAACGCTTGGGAAGAATATACATACTGGCAGTCGCAAGACAAAAAACATTGAAACGAATAAACGCCCTGTTAAAAGATATTGACAGAAGCCCTTACGAAGGAATCGGCAAACCGGAGCCTTTGAAAGAGAATTGGAGCGGTTTTTGGTCTAGAAGGATAGACAGCGCAAACAGGATTATTTATAAAGTTGAATTGGTCGAATATTGTAGAATTACTGCGGCGTAAATCGCTTCCGAGTACTGAAATAAAAAAGCAGATAAATTATTTTTTTGAATCAAAGGATGATTGGGCGGCTGTCTTTGAAAATGCCGCTATTGCTGTCTGCGCTGTTGCAGAGAGTATACCAAATTTAAAATCTACCATATTTAAAATTAAATAGGAGATCTACTAGAGCCGCAAATTTAAAACATAAAAAGCTATTAAAAAACGATATTATGAATAATTTTTTCTATATTACCCATGCTTCAGGGAATATTCTTTTATTTCTTTCCTGTCAACCTGAAGCATTTATTTAGATCCATTTTAACCATTGGAGGCATTTATGCCCAAAAAAGTCGCTATTTCCCAAAGCGAGCTTGCCCAAGCAGCTCGCTTCGCATCCCTTTTGCTCGATTTCACTTTCAAAAGAGTGTTCACAACGGAGGAATGCAAATACCTGCTAATAAGCCTAATAGAAGCATTCCTGCACGGATACCTTCCGGCAAAATCGTGGATGTAACTCTGCTTCCGAATGAGAAAATCAACAAAACCCGAAAGCAACGCTCCGCCGTGTTCGACCTGCACTGCAAAGACAGCGAAGGAAGCAGATTCATCATAGAAGTCCAGATTTCCAAGCAGGATCATTTCATAGGCAGACTGCTCTTCTACATAAGCCAGACCATTTCCGGGCTTGCCAAGAAAGGCAAAAAATACAACTTCAACTATCCAAGAGTTTTCTCCCTCAGCTTCCTCAACTTCGAGCCTGAACCAGAAGAAAAAAGCCGCAAAGTTGTTGAGCATATTGGCCTTGTAAATCTTGAACGCTCCAAAAAGCAGTATCCTCATATCCACATCGCTCTTGTAATGTTAACAAGGTTTAAGAAAAAGCTTGAAGAGTGCAAAACGACCTGTGACCTATGGCTCTATCTTTTCAAAAACCTGCACAAAATGAAGAAGATACCGCCCAAGTTTAGAAGCAAACGCTGGCGTTCAGTATTTGATGTAGCGGAAATTTCTAATTTTAATGAGATAGAACTTCGTGATTATGAGGCCAATATGAAGTATTGCAACGACTATGAGAATACGATCGAGTACGCTGGGAAAGAGGGCGAGGCTCGTGGCGAGGCCCGTGGCATTGTTATTGGCGAATCTAGGGGTGAGGCTCGTGGCATGGACAAAATTTTTGCGCTTTGGGAAAAAGGCGTGCCTTTGGCTGAGGCTAAGAGAAGGCTGAAGCGGGCTAGTTTGTAGTTAAGATTCTCTGCCATCCAAATCTGCGAGCCTATTTTAACCCATTTGTACTCTTGCCCATCACGGCTGTCTTTGAATGTGCCGCTATTGCTGTCTGCGCTGTTGCATGGAATTGCAAGGATACAAAGAAAGCAAAATAAAATTTGTTTCATTTTATTTTTACCTTCAGAGTATCCATTATTTTCACATTCCAGTTGCTTCATTTTTCCTAATATCTTGACCTACAATTACTTGTACAATCTTGAAGACATTTTCCTCCGGCTATATAATCATTAGAATCTTTATTCGCTTCTGAACAAGAAGGTATGCATTGCTTTGTACATTCTTGCCTTAATCTTTCTTTCTCTTGCTCTTTTTTCTGAGCTTCCTGCTGCTCATAAATTTCCGGCCTATTTGCCTTATCAGCCTCAACAAAAGATTTTGCCGCTTTTTGATACCATTTATCGGCAATCGCATTGCCTGTCATCAATGCAACAGCAAAAACTGTCAGCACTATCATTCTTTTCATATTCTATTCTTCTGATATTTCTGTGAGGTTAAGCAAGCGAAGATTCCAGAAACAAAAAATCTTCGCAGGATTATTGCGCTGTGCGATAATTCTTTCATAGGACAGGTCCAAAATCTCCAAGCAACTCTATTCTAAGCTCTGTTACCGAAATTTTATAAGTTCCTTGCCCTTCTAATTCTATAACTCCAAATTCGGTGTTGATTTGAGCTTTGGTTTCAGCCTCGTAAACCGTTCCATCCCCTGTATTACCAACCATGTTTCCAACTTCGTTTCTAAAGTCAAATGCAACTGGAATTATGTCATAACTGACTTCACCACCTATTCTTCCTTCTCCTTGAGTAAATTGTACCTGCATGGTTAAAGAACTTGTGAAATTAGCTCCGCCATTGCTCGTGCCTAGCTCAGTCTCATATGTGCCATAATAGATTAAAGATTTAATAACATCATGGAATTCTACCTGTCCATCATGATAAAATCTGAGAATAACCTCGCCGGAATTTGTATGATAAAACGTTCCTTCAAGAGGAACCGATGGCTGCGAATTTGCCTCAGAATAAAACAATCCCAAGGCAAGCATAAATGAAACAAACACAGTGGCTTTTTTAAACATATTTTACCTCATTGTTTACGCAAGGACTCATCTTCTTTGCAACCTTTAGCATGGCAATAACAATCGCCAATATATGGATAGTTAGCGTATGATTCCCATATGCTAAGACCTGTACACCGATTGTCTTTTTCCGGAAGTTGTCTGCATACATCGTACTCAACAGAACTCCCTATTTTTACCTTGCCATCAGCGTCATTATCACATCCGTGTTTGCCACAAGACTGTAAAAATGCCATTGTCAAGGCGAGCATAAGGCTTGCCGCTAATTTCGCCAGTAAAATTCTTTTCATTTGACCCTCACAAAGTTTTTATAATAATCCGAGCTTGAAACATTGCCTTTTCCATTGAACCAACTGCGGAGCAATGCTTTCCCGTCGGATTCATTGCCAGTCAAATAGAATTCGCTTGCGCCCATTCTATAAGTTTGGCTCCCGGATCTTCCGTTTGTCCCGCACTTATAGCCGCTATAACCTGAAGACAAATTAAAATTAAACACAAGTCTGTTAGCGTCAAACGAATATGTTCCATTGCCAGTACAATTAGTCTTGCCGTCCCCATAAGTTTGGTATTGCTCAACAACAAGAACTCCGTCTTCCTGAAAATTCAATACGCAACGGTGGTTTTTGCCATCGTAAGCTGTCCATTTTCCTAAAAACGGATTGCTAGGTTTTTCTTCCTTTGCTTTTACGGGGCTGCTGGCAACGGGAATTCCAAGCATTAAATTAACTATTCTGTTTCCCACATCAATTATTTCATCCGTTCCGGCAGTCTCAAAATTGACGGGATATATTTGAGATTTCTCCTGAATTTTACTTTCCACTCTTATTATTCTTGTATTTAACACGCTGCTGCCCCCTTTGCCTTTTTTTATTTCAATAGCGCATACAAATTCAGCACCGGCATCTTCGCCCATTTTCGCAATGTCATCTACTTTTACGGAACCGCTTCTTTGACGGCCTTGTTCGCCTGCAACAACAGCCAAGGCAGCTTCGGAAATTTCCACAACAGCATATTTTTTGCTGTTCACAAAAGCATCGTTAATCACCATGTATAGCAAATCGCTGTCTTCGGTTACAGCACCCGCTATGTAAATGGCAACTTTAGGTGTTTCCTGCGCAAAAGCTGCGAAGCAAATGGCAAGTAGCAATAACATGGTTTTTTGAAACATCATTTTGAACCTCATTGGTTTATTAATACGCATCCTGGACGCAACGAACAACGTCGGCGCTAGTCTTGCCGCCGACGTTGTCCTTTAACTCCCCACTATTGACGAGCCAATAGTAGGCGTAATTGCTACCGTACTCCGTGGCACTCCACCAATAGCCGGTTGAAGCCTTGGAAAAATCTTTCAAGTCATCTGGCTTTGCATCTGCTTTGAGAAAATTCCACTCGCTGTTGTTGGGCAAACGCCAGCCATTGGGGCAAGCCGTATGGGCTTCCACCCAAGTGTATTTGTCCTTCTTATAGGACAAATCCTGCAAGAACCAAACATAGTCACCTATGCGCTTTATCTTGTATTTGCGCTGATCTCGTTGATCAACGAATGCATCTGCTGATTTTTTAGGGCTTGCTGGAATCCCTAGCATTAAAGCTACTATTTGTTGCCCGACCCTAATTATTTCATCATTGTCTTTGAAAGTGCTGGTGAATATTTCGGATCCCTTATGAACTTTATTTTCCACTTCTATTATTCTTGTGTTTAGCAAACTGCTACCCCCCTTGCCTTTTTTTATTTCAATCACGCATACAAACTCCGCTTTGGCATCTTTTCCCATTTTAGCAATGTCATCCAAGCTTACGGAACCGCTTCTTTGACGGCCCTGCTCTCCTGCGACAACAGCCAAACCAGCTTCTGAAACTTCCACAACATCATATTTTTTATTTTTCACAAAAGCATCGTTAATCACCATAAACAGCAAATCGCTGTCTTCGGTTACTGCGCCTGCTATGTAAATGGCAATTCTAGGTCTCTCTTGCGCAAAAGTCAATGCGCAAAAAATTGACAAAAGAACTATGATTGTTCTCATTTCTCTATCTCCTTTATTAGTTTTTGGGCTATCTGTCCTGTCAGCTTCTTGAAAGATTCTTCTGTGGCTTTCTCGGAATTCCCGTTTGTCCAGCCGTCTTTCTCTTCAGATATCTTTACAGAAACATCCTTTTTTGTTTTTGAATTTCTAACAACAACATTCGCATTTGTGTAGCAATAAACTTCTTCATGTTGCGCTTGCTGGCAACGGCTGAGTTTTGCCTTCACGGTAATCACATAATCAGCCTCTGCCTCGCTTTCCGCCGCAGAGCAGTCGCAGCCTTTTTCCTCCAGCACGGCAGCCAGATTGTCAGCAACTTGCTCGCTGCCGCTGATTTTCAAGTAAAGCGATGTGCCGTTTTCCAAATTCATTTTAGCCGAATTGATTTTTTTCAGAATTTCAGCAGAACGGTCATGGGTGGTTGCTCCCGTGACCGCCTGCAATAAATTTTCCCAATATCCGGCCTTTGAAAGCGAATCTTCCGCTGTTTTTATTTTGTTCAAAGCGCTTTTCTTCTTGCCAAATTCCGCAAGCTGGCTTGCAAAAGAAAGCTCGGTTTCAGCGAAAGAATGCAGGCCGTTTATTTTCGCCGAGTAAAATTCTGCGAGGTCCTTTTTGCGGACTGCGGAAAATCCGTAAATGTAGCCGCTTTCCTTGTCAAAATAGGAATAAGTTTCCATTTTGGCTAAAACTGCGTCGCTTGCGCTTTTTATAACCTGTTTGTAATTGGTGCCCAACGCCTCGCTATGGCTTTTGCCGCTCTGGTATTGGGTTCCGGTTTTCTCAACTGCGGAACCACCGCTGATATGAACGGCTATGCTCTCAGTCAGCTTGCTTTGGGCATCCTTTTCTATAGCCTTGAATTTTGCCTGATTAGGGCTTCCATTTATTTTATCCCTCGCAAAACCTGTGTACCAGTCCGTGCTAGGATAGCGGGACGAACGCCAGCTGTCTTGAATCCACAAGGGAGCCAGCTCTTGGGCATAAAGAGAAATTGCGAGGAATAAAACAATGAAACGCATAGCTTACTCCCCGGCTTTCTGCCTGCGGTAATCCTCTTTGGCGGCTTCCAGCTCCTTCATGAACTGATGCTCCTCAAAGTCAATTGCCATCTTTTCTTCTTTCTTCAACTGGTTGAACATAGCCTTCACCTCCGGCGGGCCCATTTCTATGGCAACGTAAACATTGTAGCGGCCGTCTTCTTTGACATAAGTGTTTTTACAGATTGGCCTTGTGTTGGTTAAAAACTGCTCAAAAAAAGCCTGCTGAACCTGCATTCCCTTGCCTGCGTAAGAACTGCCGGTTTGACCGCTCGCATGCTGCCTGTCAAAATTCCTTATCATTCCGTTTACCATCACTTCAAGCTGCTGCGCAAGTTTTGCCCTTGTGTCCAAAAGAGCGAGATTCACGCCAAAAGACTCGTTCTCGCTTAAAGCGTTGCCGGCTTCTCGAAGATTTGCTCCCTGCTCAAGGGCTTTTTCTTCGCACTCTTCCTTTTCAAGCTTTACGCCTCTGCTGGCTGCTTGGGCTTGAGCCGCAGTGGAAGGCGCAGCTTGAACCGTATTGTATGCGGGCGCAGAGGCTGTGGTTTGAGGTGCTGGGGGATTGCTTGCGCACGAGATTAAACCGAGCGCAAACGTGGATGCGGACAGAATGGTTTTTACATTCATATTGAACTCCTGTTTG
>WQTK01000317.1 GCA_009786285.1 Candidatus Fibrimonadales bacterium
CCGGCTTTCCGGTTTGCGCGATTCTCGGAGACGGCGGTTTTCAAATGACATTGTGCGAGCTAGCGACGGCCCGCCACAATAACCTGCCGGTTAAAATTTTTGTTATGGACAATCATTTTTTAGGCATGGTCCGCCAATGGCAAGACCTGTTCTACAACCAGCGCTATTCTGGAGTGCAACTGGAAAACAACCCGGACTTTGTGAAACTCGCAAAAGCATATGACATAGAAGCGCTTTGCGTTGGCCGCAACGCAGACATAAAACGCGCAGTAGAAAAAGCGATGGAAATAAACGACAGGCCGGTTCTCATTCACTGCGTATGCGAACCGGAAGACAACGTGTTCCCAATGATTCCGGCGGGAGCTTCCATTGACGACATTTTAACAGAAAGACCAAAAAAAGTTTTGGAAAAACCAACAGGGGGCACTTAATATGTTTCCGGCTCATTCAATAAGCATTTTAGTTTCAAACAAACCAGGCGCTCTTGTTCGCATAGCTTTGGTTTTTTCAAGGCGCGGCTATAACATAGACAGCTTGGTTGTTTCGCCAACAATGGACAATTCCGTAAGCCGCATGAACATAGTTGCGCGCGGCAATCCGGAAACACTCGCTCAAATAATACAGCAGCTCGAAAAACTGGTTGATGTTATTCAGGCAAAAGACCACACAAGGCAAAACGTGGTTGAAAAAGAGCTTGTGCTTTTAAAGGTTCGCTGCAAAACGGAAGAGAGAACGGAGCTTTTGCAACTCTGCGATCATTTCAGAGGCATAACCATAGACATGACGGAAATTTCCATGATAATCCAGATAACCGGAAATTCCGAAAAAATAGAGGCCATGCTCTCTCTATGCAAAAAATTTGAAATAGTTGAATTTGTGCGCACCGGCAAAATAATAATGATGCGCGGTGAAAGCAAAACATAAGGGCTTGCAATGCTAACTCAATATCTTTTTGAATCAACCGGGCTCCCAATTTTTGACAGCCGTCTGTTCAGGGCAGGGCTGGCGGCAGTTCTTGCCACTTTGCTGGTATTTTTAATTATGCCGGGATACATAGCTTTTTTAAAAAGAATCGGGGCGACTGCGGATTTTAAAGACAAATCTCCACCCATAATGGGCGGGCTTTTGCTGGTTGTTATTGTTGTGCTTGTCTCTTGCGGCACGGTTATTCTAAACGGCTATTCCATAGCCGCTCTTGCCATTTTGGTGTTGTATTCAACGGTTGGCGCAATAGACGACATAGCTAAAATACGCAAGAAAAGGCTTGTTGACTCGGGAAAAATGACAAAAAAAGATTACGAAGAGAAAGCCGACGGCATAAGCTCCACAACGAGACTCTTTCTATACCTTCTCTTCAGTTTTGCGATAGCCATTATTTGCTATAAGCTTATACCGGATCTTACAGGTCATTTATACGTGCCTTTTGTAAACTACAACCATTGGCATCCTTACCTGCCAAACTGGCTCTTTATTCTTTTTATCACATTTGTTGTCGCAGCAAGCGCTAACGGAACAAATTTCACAGACGGCATAGACAGCCTTGCAAGCGTTCCGATTATAACCGGAATGTTTTTCGCGGGCGCTGTGGCATATGTTAGCGGCAATGCGATTTTTAGCAATTACCTGAACATCCCGTACCTTAAAGGCTGCGACGAACTGCTTCCCATAGCCATGGCTTCAATAGGAGCGTTGCTTGCTTACCTTTGGTACAACAGCCCTCCGGCGGAAATTTATATGGGAGATGCCGGTTCTGTAGGCTTTGGCGCATTGCTTGGCATAATGTTCATACTTGTGCAGGCTGCGTTATTCCTGCCAATAGTAGGAATTATAATTCTAGTGGAAGCATTGTCTGTGGTTCTCCAGATTGGGCATTTCAAAATGAACAAAATACGGTGCGGCAGGGAATACGCAGATAAGCACAGATTATTTTTGCGTGCGCCCATACACCACCATTTCCAGCTTAAATGGAAAGGAAAAGACCGCTTTGGAGATTCCAAGCCGCTTGTAAACGCAAAGATAGCGTGGCGCATGCACCTTATTTCATTTTTTGCCTTGATTGTAGGTCTTATCGTGTTTTTTGGGCTTAGGTGAGCGCAGTGAAGCTGGCTGTTGCCCTAAAACATGAATTTGGCAAACCTGAGGCTCCAAGAGTTGTAGCCTCAGGCAGAGGCTCTTTTGCAGAACGCCTGATAGAAAGAGCCCATGAAAATGACATTCCAGTGCACAAAGACGACCACTTGGCCGCCTTGCTTTCAAAAGTTTCCGTTCCCTCCACAATTCCTACAGAGCTTTTTGAAGCCGTAGCCCGTGTTTTAGCGTTTATTTACAGGGTAAACGGAAAAGCAAATTTACTATATTAACCCAGATGTCTTCCTCAAGCGACTTTTTAATTGAATTTCCTGCAGATAGGGATTATGTCCCTTTTATTCAGAATTTTTTGAAAGATTTTCTTAATAATTTCGATTATGACACAGAATTTTCGGAATTGGCCGCAGCGGAAGCATTTTCATGGTTTAACTCTATTATACCGGAAGAAAAACATTTGCAAGCTTTGCCTACAATTTCTTTTAGCGGAACAAGCCTTGAGCAAGGGCTTGAAGTACAGATACAAACAACTGATGATCACGTGTTCAGGGCTTATTTAAACCCGCAAAAGCCGAGGAACAAAAAATGACCCTTTCCAATTCGGCGGATTTTCTTTTGGAAGGCTTGGCAGTTACTTCTTCCGAGCCTGGACTTGCGGTTGTAAGCATAGCCAATCCCTTGGACATTCCGGCAATTGTTCCTTTTAAAGCGGCGATTGACAGGTGCATTGACGCAGGCAACCTGTTTGTTGTTGTTAATTTGATAAATATAAACTTTATGGACTCTCCGTTTGTAGGTACTCTTATGGGTTGCCGCAAAGCGCTGCAGCAAAGAGGCGGTGATTTGGCCATATGCTCTGCGTCCCAATTTTTGCAAGACCGCTTGTCCGTAATGGGTTTGGACAGGGTATTCCATTTTTATGCCACTCCGCAAACCGCCGTGGCAGATTTCCATTTTCTTGGCTCAAAAGAACAGTTTTCGCTCACCCTGCCCTTGCAGAGAAACTGCGTTACGCTCCTTAGAAGGATGGCCTGCTCGGTTCTCGCGAAAAAAGGCTTCAAGTCAAAGCTCATTTTCCACATAGAAACCATAATTGATGAACTGGCAAACAACGCCGTTGATTACGCAGACGCAGACAGCAAAAGCTTTTTTGCCAATTTTACCATAAGCAGAAAAAAAATTGTTATAATCGTAAAAAATTCTCGTGGCGAAATGGACAACGCAGCCATAAACGAATTGCATGACAAATACAAGAATCCTGAAGTAAGCATGGATTCCGTAAGAGGCAGAGGAATACCTCTGATAAAAATGCTTTCAAATTCTGTTAATATAGACGTAAGTCAAACGGAAATAATCGTACAAGTAACCAAAATAGTTGAGGTATAACATGTTAGACGAAACAGTGCAAATGACTTCTTCAGCCATAGCAGAGCAACCAGGTTGCTTCTTGCTCACGTTGGAAGGAGATCTGGACAGCACCAACGCTCAAGAGGTCATAAAATTCGTGCAGAATTTGGCTGAAAATGAGGGATTGGTGCATTTAGTAGCGGATTTTTCGAAGCTTCGCTATATAAACAGCACCGGACTTGGCACAATCTTGCGAATATCAAAAATGCTCATTTCAAAAAAGGGTTCTTTTAGAATAGCAAACCCAAATGAGAATGTTTTTGAGATTATTGAGATTGTTGGCGCAAACAAACTGCTGGATGTTTATGAAACTCTTGAAGAAGCTTTGGAATCTTTAAAAAACTAAAGGAGTTTTGACATGCGCAGGATTTTTACCGCACTTGCTGCCGTTTTGGCATTTTGTGCTTTGCTCGGTTGCGGCGTAACTCCGCAAGATAAAGCCATAGCTAAAATAGGCAATACTTCGTTGTTTGTTTCCGATGCGGAATTTTTAGCCGCCATACGTCCGGAAGCATCTCGCAATAAAGAAGCCTTGACTGCAGAATTGCAGCAAGTGGCAGAAACAAGGCGAATGGCAGAGACGGCCAGGCTTTTATTTGCCGGAGAACAAACTTCCATTCAAAAAAACATGGCTTCCAACGAAGATGGAAGGCTTGCCCAAATATATTCTTTCTTTTACTTGCAGGCGAATTTGGGGCACACGAACAAAGCATTGCAGGATTACTACAAAAACAACAAAACGCGCTATGCGGATTCCTCTTTTGCACCGTTTATAAGCCTGCGGGAAAAAATAGCAGCTGATTTGTTTTTGTCGGAAAATCCGAGCCTTGCGGCAATTGTGAATGATTCCAACAAAGCATCTATTATAGACAGTTGCCGCCGTGCAATGGCAAGTTCAGAATCTGACAGGCTAAAAAAGCTCTACAATATTGAGCTTGTCACAATAGAGCCGCCCGGCATGGAAGAATATTACAAGAACAATCCTGACGAATTTAAAACAAAGCAGTCATATAAGCTGCTCGGCCTTTCCGACCCGGATTCCGCTGCTTTGGCCAAAAAAATGGAAGGAATTTCAACAAGAGAAAACTTTGCAAAAATAGCCGTAGAAATGCCGCTCGCAAAGCAAGGGCATGCCATTATGAATATTGGAATGTTTCCCTCTCTTGATGTGGAAGTCGCAAACCTTGGCGCGAAAAACTTCACGCAAATTCTGCGTGCCCCGGATGTTCAGGCCTATTATGTGTTTTATATAGATTCCGTGATAGCTCCTCAACTGAAGCCTTTGGACAGAGCCAAAAATCTTGTGAAATCCATTTTTGAAAACAAAGGCGATTTTCCGCTTGATTCTTCAGTTGTTTTGGCGAAAATCAACGGCCTTCCTTTTATAACAGAAAAGGATATTTTGGCAGAGGTGGAGAAAATTAATCCAATGTACCGTGCGAGAGCCCGCAGAGCCATGATTTTGGACAATCTGGTTGAAATGCGCATTTACGCCAAAGCCGCAAAAGAAAAGGGCTTGGATAAATCAGGCGAGTATGTAGCATGGAGCCGCCAACTCGCAGATGGAGCTTACGCTCGTGTTTTAATGGATTCGCTTTTAACAACCACACTTGGCATTCCAGAAGATTCTCTGAAAGCAGCTTATGAAGCGGAAAAGGATTCCTTGTTTTTGCCAAAGAGCTTTGAAGATTCAAAGCTTGATGTGGCAGTTTGGCTTGGCATTCCCGATATATCTTACAGAAGGGAATTCGTGCTTAACAAGCAGAATTACGGAGGCGCGGAAACCTGGCAGAGCGCCAAAAGAGCCATTTACAAAAATATCAAGTATAGAGAGCTAAACGGCATTCAGGAGCGAGTGCTAGCAAATTTGCAGAAATCCGTTCCGGTTTCCATTATAGATGCCACATGGGGTTTGGAATTTATGTCTGCCAATTTTACCGAGATGGAAGCGCAGGCAAAAAGCCAATACGACAGCCGCAATTTGCAAAAAGCCAAATCCATTTGGGAAAAAGCCAGAGATCTGTTTCCGCAAAACGATTCCTTGCAAAAAGCCCTCTCTTATGAACTGGCGAATATTTACCAGGAACTCAGCTTATACAGCGCGGCGGTTAATGAATACAGCATAATCACCAAGCTTTGGCCAAACGACCCTGATACCTACAAGGCTTATTTTATGCAGGGGTTTGTGTTAAGCGAGCATGAAAAAAATGACTCCCTTGCGTTAAAAGCCTTTGAAGAAATGCTTAAAAAATTCCCAAACAGCGACCTCTCGGATGATGCGAAAGTAATGGTGGATAACATAAAGAGCGGCGGCAAAGTTTTGGAAGATTTAATAAAGAAAATTGAAGCTTCTTCCGAAGAAGACGGCAGAATGTAAAATAGATGCGGCAAATAATTTTTCCTAACTGGCTGGTTTGGATAGACAAGAATCTTAAATGGTTGTTTATACCCAAACTGCCGTTATTCCTAGTGATAATACAGGCACTGGGATTTTTTTTGGTAATGCAAAAGCCTGCTTTTGAAGACAAGCTGTCTCTTGACCCTGTCGCTGTTTTTCAAGGGGATATTTGGCGTATATTTACATTTGTGGCCATTCCTTTGGCAAACAATTTTTTGGTGTTTTTTGTGCTTTGGTTTTTTTATTACATTATGGTTTGGCTGGAAGATGTGTGGGGTTCAACGCTTTTAACCGTTTATTTTTTGTTCGCATGGTTCAGCACGGTTTTAGTATCCATATTGCTTGGAATTCATATTAAAGAGTTCACTTACATGGAATGTTCCTTCTTTTTTGCTTTAGCAACTGTTGCGCCAAACAGGGAAATACATATATTCTTCATATTGCCGATAGCGTTTAAATGGATAGCCGTTTTTATAGCGGCGGTTCTTCTTGTTATTCCGCTGTTTCTAGGTTCTTATGAGCAATTGCTTTATCTGATTTTGCTTTTTGCCAATTATCTGCTATTTTTCGGAAAAGATTACTGGCTGCTATTCAAAAGAGAATTGGAAAAGAGAAAGAGGGGGGGGTAGCCTGCTCCGCACAACTCCATACAAATACGGATTCGTAACCGATATTGAAACGGAAGCCTTTGAAAAAGGGCTTTCTGAAGATGTTATCCGCAGAGCCAGCCGCATTCGCAAAGAGCCGGAGTTCCTTTTGAACTTCAGGCTGAAAAGTTATGAAAAATTCTTGGCAATGACACCGCCAACGTGGGGCGAACTCAAATTTGAGCAAATTGATTTGCAAGATATTGTCTATTACAGCGCACCGAAAAACAAAAAGGAACACGCAAGCATTGAAGATGTTGACCCGGAGCTTCTGGAAACTTTTGAAAAACTCGGCATTCCGCTCAGCGAACAGAAAAGACTCGCAAATGTTGCGGTTGATGCTGTGTTCGATAGTGTTTCTATTTACACAAGCCACAAGAAAAAGCTTTTGGAAATAGGCGTTATTTTTTGCAGCTTTGGCGACGGAGTTAAGGATTATCCGGAACTGATTGAGGAATATCTGGGCTCCGTTGTGCCGCCCGGCGATAATTATTATTCTGCGCTCAACAGCGCTGTGTTTAGCGATGGAAGCTTTGTTTACGTGCCTGCCTGCGTAAAATGCCCAATGGATTTATCAACATATTTTAGAATCAACAACAAAGAAGCCGGGCAGTTTGAACGCACTCTGATAATTGCAGACCGTGATGCGCAGGTTAGCTACCTTGAAGGCTGCACAGCGCCGGAGTTTTCCAGCAACCAGTTGCACAGCGCAGTTGTTGAGCTCGTGGCTTTGGACAATGCCGGCATAAAATACAGCACAGTGCAAAACTGGTATGCCGGAGACATGGAAAGCGGCAAAGGCGGCGTTTACAATTTTGTCACCAAAAGAGCATTGTGCAAAGGCAAAAACAGCCATGTGAGCTGGACTCAGGTTGAGGCCGGCAGCGCGATAACCTGGAAATATCCTAGCTGCGTTTTGCTGGGCGAAGGCTCTGCCGGGGAATTTTATTCGGTAGCTCTGACCAATGGCAAAATGCAAGCAGACACAGGCACAAAAATGATTCACATAGGCAAAAACACAAAGAGCACAATTATAAGCAAAGGGATATCTGCAGACCAAAGCTCAAACGCATACAGGGGCTTGGTTGAAATAAGGGCAAACGCAGAAAACGCCGCAAACTACACGCAATGCGACAGCATGCTTGTTGGAAGCGAGAGTGCTGCGCACACGTTCCCAATGATAATTACGCAGAACAAAACCGCAAAAACAGAGCATGAAGCCAGCACAAGTCGCATTAGCGAAGATATGCTGTTCTTTTTGGAGCAACGCGGAATAGCCAGGGAAGACGCGATTGGGCTTGTTGTTGGTGGTTTTAGCAAAGACGTGTTCAAGGAATTGCCGGGCGAATTTGCCAGCGAAGCAAGGTCGTTGCTTGCGCTGAAATTAGAAAAGAGCGTAGGGTGATTTTCGCAAATTTTGATTTTACTTGTCTTTAATCACCAATTCCACACGGCGATTTTTGGCACGGCCTTCTTCCGTGTTGTTTTCCGCTATTGGTTTTGTTAAGCCATACCCGACTGATTTCAAACGTTTTTTGTCAACGCCTCTTTCCGCCAAGTAATTCATAACCCCGCCAGCTCTTTGCTCGCTGAGTTTTTTATTGGTTGCGGCGGTGCCAACATTGTCTGTATGTCCTTCTATTGTAATGTTGGATTCTGTGAGCAGATTTTTCAGGATAGCGGCAATTTCCGCAAGATTTTCCTTTAACTCAGGTTTCAAGTCCGCTTTGCCAAACTCAAACAGAATATCGCTCATCGAAAGTATTGTGCCTCTGGCATCTTTATAAACGCTGATTGTTTTGCTTTGCAAAGCTTCCAGTTTTTTATCGGCTTCTGCTTTTTGCTTGGCTATCAGAAAATCCTTTTCGGCAAGCGCCCTTTGGCTTTCCTTGCTTAAATAGTTCAAGCTTGAGTCGAGGGCTTTAGCATTGCCTGCCCACAAAGCTATGAGCGAATCTTTTATTTGGGCTATTTCATTTTGCGCATCTGTTATTTTTTGGCTTAACTCAACTTTTTCGAGTTGCGCTTTGAAAAGTTCCACCGCCAAATTGCAGGATTTCAGTTCATTTTCGTATTGAGCGCCATTGCGCTTTGCTTCGGGCACGGCTTCTAGCGTGCGAATTCTCGATTCCACAAGAGCATAGGAGCGATCTACTGCGGCATCACGCGACGAGGTATTTTTTACCGCATCAAAAGAAGCTCGGCAAGGCAGGCCAGCTTGAGCAAACAAGCTTGTGGCACAGGCTAGAATGATTATTGCTTTTTTCATAAAACCTCCTATTTGCGAACTGCGCTTTTGCGCTCTTCAAGTACTTTCAAGCTATCAGTCATTTTTTTATTTTCCTGCTTTTGCAAAGCAAGCTGGAATTGCAAAACAGCTTCGTCAGCAAAGACTAGCGCAGACTCGGTTTTGCCGTCTTCATTTTGCTGTTCTGCTACGGTTATTAGCGAATCTGCCGAAACAGGCGTATCCAAGCCATTGGATTTAGCCAACGCTTGCAGAATTTTGGCTTCCGCTATGGTAGAGTCAACTATAGCGGTTTTCTTGGCAGCGCACGACATCAAGAACATCGCACACAACAACAACACGGGTAATATTTTTTTCACAATGACCTCCTTTTGCCATATGATTAAAGGGAAATAAACTTTTTTGCCTCGTTTGCCACAAGCTCAAAATCACCATATAAAATATGCATGAAGATTTTATTGAGGGTTTCCTTCGTTTCCTTTGTCCAAGACATTTTTCTCAAACTCGCTACTGCGGCATCAATCGTGTCAACATTGTAAATATCGCAAGCATCGCATATTATTTTCAATTGCTCGCGCAAGTAAGCAGTATTTTCGTCTTTGCTGGCATTATCCTCTATTTTCGCTTCGCTCTTGCTAATAAGAATTTTAACCGCATCCACGAGTTCTTGCGTCTTGTTCACAATAGTTTTTTTATCACGCTGCTTGCTCGCTTGTTCAAGCTCAAATGCTATTTGCGAAAGCATTGTTTCGCCTATATTGGCAAGAACGCTTTTTATGGCATGGGCTTTAATGGTAAAGAGCTGCAATTCTTCATCCGAAACATCAGCTATGTTTTTCATTGTAGATTCCAAAATCGGCAAAATATTCTTTGCATCTGCTATAGACACCGAAAATAACTCCGAATTTGATACCGTAATATCGTACAAATTTTTAGGAGCGTTCTTGCGCGCCTCCGCAATGACCTCAGGAGGCTGCTTGTCGCGCACCAGCTTGTTGAGCACAGTGTTGAGCTGCCTTGTATCAATAGGTTTAGACACAAAATTGTCAAATCCGTTTTCCAGGAACACTTGCGTTTGCCCTATTACCGCATTGGCCGTTAATGCAATAATGGGATGAGTATAGCCAAGTTCCCGTATTGCCCTTGTCGCTTCAATGCCATTCATTTCCGGCATCATATGATCCATAAATATAATATCATAAACATTTCCGGCTTTAATCTTGTTTATGGCCTTCTTGCCGCTGGACACAATTTCTATTGACAAGCCGTAAGGCATCATAAGCCCTTTGGATACATACAGGTTAGATTCAACATCGTCAACTATCAGCACTTTGCCATAGGGCATATATTCGCGTATAAATTGCGGCGACTTGATTTTTCCCGTATCCAGCAAACGCAATTGCATCAGATTTTTCGCGCATTCCTCGCCAAGGACTATGGAATTAACTCTTTTCTGCGGCAAGTGCACAATAAATATTGAGCCTTTGTCAATCTCGCTCTCCACGGAAATATCGCCGCCCATCATCTGAAGCAGTTGTTTTGTAATGTTCATGCCAAGGCCGGAACCTTGAACATAACGGTTGGCTTCCAAATTAAAGCGAGCGTATTCAGCAAACAAGTTGTCTGCCTGTTCTTTTGTCATGCCGTCACCAGTATCGTTCACGTTGAAAACGAGGATTATTTCGGATTCGTCTTTTCCTTCTTCAAACGAGATGGAAAATTTAATCCGGCCTTCTTGCGTATATTTGAAGGCATTGGAAAGCAGGTTGTTTAATATTTGCTTAATGCGAACCTCATCGCCTTGCAATTGCGACGGCAATTTTTCGTCCACATGAACTTCAAATTCTATTTGCTTGCTGTTTCGCATTATATTCAGTTGAACAACATCGTTAATCAGGCTTGCAATCTCGTATTTTACTTCAATAATTTCCATTTTGCCAGCTTCTATTTTAGACAAGTCAAGTATGTTGTTGATAATGCTCATCAACAGATTGCCTGAATTGTAAATCATGGAAAAAACATCTCTCGCATGAGGTTCGGTCGCGTCATTCTGCAATTCAATTTCGGTTATTCCCAAAATGGCGTTCATAGGCGTGCGAATTTCATGGCTCATTCTCGCTAAAAATATGGATTTTGCTTTGTTTGCGCTTTCTGCCGCTTCCTTTGCCGCTTGTTCTATTGGAGTGACATCCTGCACTACTTCTATATAGCCTTCATCCATGCCATCTAAACTTTTCAGCTTTTCCACATTTACATAATAAGATAATCCGTTATGCGCAAAACGCGTATTTTTAAGCCCGCGCTTTGCATAGTTAATTGCGCAATTATCGGTATCGCATATAGAGGTGCAGGCGTTTTTGCAAGGCGTGCCAATAACGTCTTCCCGCTTTTTTTCTAAAAATCTTTCAGCAGACTTGTTGATGAATGTCCATTTGCCTTCCAAATCCTGTGTAAAAATAATGAATGGTATAACATCCAAAATAGACTTATACCAATGATACATGCGTTCCAGCTTCTTAGTCTTATCATTTATATCATTAAGCATCGCTTTGTGCTCGCGCAAATCACGCATATAAGTTATAATATAATTGTCGCTAAGCCTAACACGTACTAATGTTATTTCGCACGGCATAGGCGATCCGTCTTTCAATGAATGCATCCATTCAAAACGGCAATAGCCGTCTTCAATTGCTTTATTAAGCCGTTCGAATGCACTTGTTTTTGACAACGTTCCGTCTGGCTGGTACTTAGGCGAACGTTCCGTAAAGAATTTCTGGCTAAATTCTTTTACGTTTGATAATTGAAATGTATTTAACGCCTCTTTATTGCATCTTAAGACATTGATATGCTTGTCAAAAAAAGCTATGCTAAAAGGAGCGGAATCCAACATAACTTGCATATGCAGTTCGGTTTCATCTTTTGTTCTTATTATGCGAATCAAAATTACGCTTATGAACGAGGCAAGAATAAAGGCTATTAAGCTGAGGGTAATCGCTATTTTTGTTATGCGTTCCTTATATTTGTTCGTAGGCACGCCAATACCAATGTGCCAGCCTGTTTTATCCATGTTTCTGAAAAATATGACTACATTTTTCCCTTCGTAATTCAAAATTTTACTCTCTAATATCTCTTGTTTGTTAAATAGATCTTTTGCAAATTCCGCCAAAGGAACTCCAGCTCTATACACAAATTCGCCTAAAAATTTTTCATAAGGATGGACAACAATTTCTAAATTTTTATTCAACAGTATTCCATATCCGCTTTCATATACTTTCATATCCGAAACCTTTTTAAGAATATCATGTAGCTTTACGCTCAAGCCTATAACGCCAAGCAAGTTGCCGGAATCATCCAAAATGCTGCAAGCAAAAGTGATCTCTGACTCTGCAATGTCTTTTTCATAATGCAGCTCATTCATTATTATTTTGCCTTTAGCTTCAATAGCCAGTTTATACCAGGAACTGTCATTGAGTTCATGAATTTTCGGCTGATCGTCTCCTATGTAAAATTTGCCGTTAAAAGTATTTGTTATATATTTTTTTACGGTTTTGCTGTCTTCGCCGGATATAATCATTTCTCTGGCCATTTTTGCGATGCCGTTCAAGGTAGCTTCCGCTTCAAGCAAATCGGAATCAATGTCGACTTGCGCGAGCGAAAGAGTTTCTTGAACATCTCTTCTCATGTGCTGATATTCTATGCTGCTCATAAAGGAATAGCTTAGAATAACCATTAAGGCAAACGCAAAAAGCACAATCAGCAATTGCGCATATTTTCTTGATATTTTTATTATGGCTTGCATACGTTTATCTTCTTGAATTCATCCCTGTTGCTGATGCTTACAAATAATTCCGTTAATTTAGGGTCAAAATGCTTTCCGGCGTTATCCTTGATGTATTTCATGGATTCCTCTTGCGCAAAAGCTTCTTTATATGGCCGTACGGAAAGAAGCGCATCATAAACATCGGCTATTGCCATTATGCGCCCCTGAAGCGGGATAGCCTCGCCCTTAAGCCCGTAGGGATAACCTGAACCGTCCCATTTTTCATGGTGATAGCCTGCGAACAGTTTTGCGTGCTCTAAAAAAATATCTTCTCCGGTTTGTTTGATAATATTGTCTATTATTTTTTCGCCCGCCGTCGCATGAGTTTTCACTATCTCGAATTCCTCTGCCGTAAGCTTGCCGGGTTTGTTCAGTATTAAATCCGAAACAATTATTTTTCCTACATCGTGCAAGCGTGCGGACGAGGCGACTGTGCTCAAGTTCCACAAGTGCATTTCATTGGCGTATAAGCCTTTGATTACCATCTCTTCCAAAATCATTTTTACATAATACGCTATGCGCTCTATGTGCCCGCCTGTAATTGAGTCGCGAACTTCCACTAAATCTGCCAAAACGCTTACGATGCTGTTCTGCAAGCGTTCAACGCGCCTTGTGCGGTTTGCTATTAAATCTGCGATGTGCAGGTGGCAAGCTACCCTATTCAGCAGTACAGGCTCGGAAAATGGCTTGCGGATAAAATCCACGGCTCCTATTTCAAATCCGCGAGCTTCATTAACAGCGTCGCTTTGGGCTGTTAAGAATATAACCGGGATTTTTGCGGTTCGTTCGCCTTGCTGCAATTTTTCCAAAGCGGCAAAACCGTCCATTTCCTGCATTTCAATATCCAGCAGGATTAAATCTGGCATCATTTTTTCCAGAAAATTGAACATTTTGGCGGCTGAGGTCATTGTGATTACACGATATTGACCTTCCAGAGCCTGCTTTGCCATAGCGAGGTTGGATCCTGCGTCGTCCACTATAAAAATAGTTTCCATATTAACCTATCATCCACAATTTAAAACATTAGGGATAAATATAGAAAAAAACAATGTACTAGCCAAGCAACGAAATTTGAGTTAATCCTGATAATCCTGTAAATAGCGCTCAGAAGCTAGCCTGCGTTTTCTATATTCTCTCAGATGCAAAAAAGAATATCCATTTCTTCCCTAATGGACACTAGCTGCGTTACTTTTGGCACAAGCGGAGCACGTGGGCTTGTCAGCAATATGACTGATGAAGTTTGTTTTGCCTACACCCTAGGCTTTTTGCAATGCATTGGCGATGACTCAAAAAAAACTGTAGCCTTTGGCGGAGACTTGCGGCCAAGCACCCCTCGCATACTGGCTGCTTGCATGGCTGCGGCAAAAAGCTTGGGATTCAAATGCGACTTCCAAGGATTTTTGCCAAGCCCGGCGCTTGCGCTTTATGGAATAAAAAAGGCAATCCCCAGCATTATGATAACCGGCAGCCATATACCGGAAACAAGAAACGGCATAAAGTTTTGCAGCAAGCTTGGAGAAATAACAAAGGCCGATGAAGCAGGCATCAGAGAGCAATGCGTGGAAATTCCTGAAGTTGTGGAAATAGGGCGGTTGCCTCGTTCAAGCGGCAAGGCGCTTAAAATGTACAAAGAATATGTTTTAAGCTTGTTCCCGGAAAATTCATTGCAGGGAACAAACATCGCATTTTACCAACATTCCGCAGTTGGCAGAGACATTGCTGTTGAAATTTTAACCGAACTCGGAGCAAATGTAAAAGAACTTGGCAGAAGCGAAACATTCATACCTGTAGATACCGAAGCAATTCGCAAAGAAGACCAGGAATTTGCAAAACAGAATTGCGAAGGCGGCGAGTTTTTTTGCATGGCAAGCACAGACGGAGATTCCGACAGGCCCCTCCTTTCCGATGAAAACGGAAACTGGTTCAGAGGCGATTCGCTTGGCATTTTAGCGGCAAAAGCTCTTAAAATCCAGGCGGTGGTTATTCCTGTGAGCTGCAACACCGCTGCGGAGAAAAGCGGATTTTTCAGGCATGTTTTGAGAACAAAAATAGGAAGCCCATTTGTAATTGAAGGAATAAAAACCATACAAGACAAATATAAATCCGTCGCAGGCTTTGAGGCAAACGGCGGCTTTTTAACCGAAGGCTTGACTACAAGAGACGCACTGACTCCGATTATCGCAACCATCATCGAGAGCAAAAACCAAAAACTTAAACTCTCCGAGCTTTTGGCAAAGCTGCCGCCAAGATACACGTCAAGCGGCTTGGTAAAGGATTTTTCGCCGGAACTCGCAGACAAAAAACTTACGGAACTTAAAGCCAGCAGCTATGACTTTTTAAAAAATGAATTCGCAAAAATAGCCGGCAAACCGGTGCTTGTAAACACCACAGACGGCTATAGAATGGAATTTGAAAACGGCAATATAATCCATTTGCGCAAAAGCGGAAACGCTCCTGAATTCCGTTGCTACACGGAAAGCAAAACCTTGCTTGAAGCGGAAAATTTAACATACACCTGCCTCAAAATCATAGAGCGCTGGAAAATAATGGAAAGCATTGCGCCGGAGCAGCGCAGCCATTTGGAAAAAGAAATTTATTCCCAAGACTGGCGGCTCATCTCCGAATTAACCGAAATGGCACGCAAGCATACAAAACCTGAAGCAGATTGCATAGCGCCTATGAATTTTGAAATGCTGCGCGACAATCCAAAGATAGAAGAATTTGAGCAAATTGGAAAAGAAATTCTGGAAAACGGGCAAGTAGCGGCATTTTTGCTCGCTGGCGGGCAAGGTTCCAGATTGAATTTCAACGGGCCCAAAGGCACTTTCAGATTAGAGGCTCTTGGAAAATCCATTTTCCAGATACATGCCGAAAAAATAAAAAACATTCCCTGGATTATAATGACCAGCCCGTTAAACCACGAAGAAACCATAGAATATTTTGAGCAAAACGATTATTTGGGATTGGATAAAAAGAAAGTCAAATTCATAAAGCAAGGCACAATTTGCGCTATAGCTCCAAGCGGAGATCCTATTTTTGACAGCAACGGCCATTTGGCTCTTGTTCCTGACGGCAACGGAGGCTGTTTCAGGGCGCTTTCTTCAAGCGGCGCGCTGGAATGGCTGCGGGAGCAGAAAATAAAGTTCGTTTTTTTATACGGCGTTGACAATATTTTAGCCAAGCCGTGCGACGGAGCGTTTATTGGCGCGTTTGCGAACTCAAAAATGGCGGCCGCCTCAAAGGTTGTGAAAAAGAAAAGCCCGGAAGAGAAAATGGGCGCGTTCGCGCTTAAAAACGGTTTGCCGGCGGTTATAGAATACAACGAAATTCCTCCTGAAAGAATTGCCGAATTTGAAGGCGGGAACATAGTTGCGCATTTGTTCACAATGGACTCTCTTAAAAAGCTGGAAAATGAACCGCTGCCGTGGCATTTGGCTGTTAAAAAGGTTTGCGACATAGAAGGTGCGTTCAAGTTTGAACAATTCTTATTCGATGTTTTTCCAAAGCTTGGCACAATGTTTTTGGCTGGCGTGGAGAGAGAAGATGAATTTGCCCCGATAAAGAACGCAACAGGGGAAGATTCGCCGGAAAGCGCAGTGGAATTGTATAAAAAGGCAAGTAAATTTACTAAAACCCCTTGACAAAACAGAAAAAAAATGCTATATTTGTGAGCCTGGGAATTTCTATCCAGAGTGCGCAAGGGTTTTGCGCCAGTCGGATAGATTGGTAAAAACTATGTGCACTTTCGCTGATTTGGGACTATCCCAAAACGTAATGGAAGCCGTTCAAAAAGCGGGCTACGAGAATCCAACGCCAATACAAACGCAAACAATACCGTTGCTCTTGGCAGGCAAAAACTTGCTCGGAACCGCTCAAACAGGAACCGGCAAAACTGCGGCTTTTACGCTGCCTCTGCTCTCTCGCCTCGATTTTGACGGCAAAAATCCGTCAATGCTCATTTTAACGCCAACCAGAGAACTTGCTATTCAAGTCTCAGAAGCGATAAAAAAATACTCCTTGTTTATGAAGGATTTCAACGTTGTACCCGTCTATGGCGGGCAAGACATGGGCATTCAACTCCGTGCCTTAAAGCGCAAAACACAGGTTGTGGTAGCAACACCGGGCCGCTTGATAGACCATTTGGAACGCAAAACCATAGACCTTTCCGGCATACAAGCCCTTGTGCTTGACGAAGCAGACGAAATGCTTGACATGGGCTTTCAGGAAGACGTGGAATACATTTTGGAAGCAACGCCGGAAAACGCGCAAAGAGCCTTGTTCAGCGCAACCATGCCAACTGCCGTGCAAAAAATTGTGTCTGAGTATTTGGGCGAATACGAAACAATCAGAATAACGAGCAAAACCACAACCGTGGAAAAAACCCGCCAACGCTATTTGCCTGTTCGCCAAGAACACAAAATGGAAGCTCTAACAAGGGTTTTGGAAAACGAAGAATTTGAAGGAATGCTGATATTTGTGCGCACCAAGCAAGCAACCGCAGAGGTTGCGGAGCGTTTGGAAGCTAGGGGCTTCAATGCGGTCCCGCTTTCCGGAGACTTGGCGCAAACTCTGAGAGAGCGCACTTTAAACCGCCTGAAAGAAGGCAAAATAGACATTGTGGTAGCAACGGATGTAGCGGCACGTGGCTTGGATGTGGATAGAATAACCCACGTGCTGAACTACGATATTCCTTACGATACGGAATCTTACGTTCACCGCATAGGCCGCACGGGGCGAGCCGGCAGAGAAGGCAATGCCATACTTTTTGTAACCCCAAGGGAAAACCGTTTGCTTGCGATGATTGAAAAGGAAACCCGCCAAAAGATTGAAAAGATGAATTTGCCTACAGGCGAGCAAATAAGCAACAGAAGAGTGTCCAAGTTCAAGGAAGAGGTCACAAAGACCGTTCATGAGCAAAGCGGCTTAAAAGAATTCCGCGATTTAGTAGAAGAACTCTCTATGGAACAAGCGATGGACGTGGCAGACATTGCCGCTGCCCTAGCCTACATGACCCAAGAAGAGCAGCCGTTGTTCCCGAAAATGGAGCCGCTGGAAAATGCTTCTTCTGAAAAACGTGAACGCAGAGAACGTGGCGAACGCCCGGAACGTTTTGAGCGTGGAGAGCGCAGAGAACGTGGCGAACGTGGCGAACGTGGAGAGCGAGGGGATCGTGGCGAACGCAACAGCCGTTTTAGCGATCTTGAACCGCCGGAAGATGGAATGCAGCGTTATTATTTGGGTGTTGGCAAAATGGACAATGTTTCCCCGAGGGACATTGTAGGAGCCATCGCAAACGAAGCGGATTTGGAATCTAGATACATAGGCCACATAAAGTTATTTGACAAATTCAGCACGGTAGATTTGCCGGAAAACATGCCGGAAGACGTTTTGAGCATTCTTCGCAAGATGACCATCAAAAACCGCCCGTCCAAGATAAGGCTTATGACGGACGAACCGCCGCCGAGAAGGGAAGGCGCAGGGTCACGTGGCGGCTATTCCGAAGGAGGCCGCAAAAGGGATTTTGGCAGAACAGAGCGCAGAGGAGATGGCGGCGTTAGAAAGGCATTTAGAGGCGATGACCAGCCGCCGAGAAGAACTCGGCGTTTTGGGCGGCATTAAAATTTTTTCTTGCTATGAAAACTCGCTTTGCGCCGAGCCCGACCGGATATTTGCACAAGGGGCATATTTGGAGCGCTCTCTGCGTTAGCGCCGTCGCAAAAGCTAAGGATGCGAACATACATCTAAGGTTGGAAGATCACGACCTGCTTAGATGCACAAAACATTTTTCGGATGAAATTAGAAAAGATTTGGAATGGCTTGGCTTTGAGTGGCAAAGCGAGAGCGTTCAAAGCGAGAGAGGGGAAATTTATGAAAAGTATTTTAAAATGCTGCAAGAACAGAACTTATTGTATGAAACGTATAAAACCGATAAACCGAAAATCATGTTCAAAAATTTCGGCGATGATTTTGCCATAAAAGACGCTTTTGGCCAGTGGACTTATATGTTTGCTGTTGTTGTTGATGATTTTGAAGAAAATATGGACTTGATAGTGCGAGGCGAAGATTTAAAAGATTCCATAGACAAGCAGGTTGCGCTTGCAAAAAGTCTTGGCAGAAAAGAAATGCCGCAGTTCTTTCACCATAGCCTGCTTTATGCTTCAAATGGCAAAAAACTGAGCAAAAGAGATGGTTCGGAAGGTATTTGCAAAGAACGGGAAGCGGGAGCCGCTGCTAAAAAAGTGATAAGCGGCCTGTGCAAAGCAGCTATGCCGGGGATTGATGTGCCGGACGAGCTTTCGTGGGAGGAAGCAGTACAGAATTTTGGTTTTCTATTTTACCACCATGAACATCACTCTACCGCTTCCTGATGATTTCCATATTCATTTGAGGCAGGGCAAAGATTTGGAAAATTACGCTAAAAGCGCCGCATTGCAGTTCGGGCGGGTTTTGGCTATGCCAAACACCGAGCCTCCTGTGAATTCTGCGGAATCTGTGAAAAAATACAAGGAAGAAATTTTAACCGCCGCGCCCGGCTTGGAAGTATTGCTCACGTTCAAGCTGAACAAAAATTACAGCGAACAGGAGCTTTTGGAAATGCGGAAAAACGGCGCAGTTGCCGCAAAATATTATCCGCTTGGAGTCACAACCAACAGCCAAGACGGAGTCGCTAAAATAGAGGATATGTACCCCACCATTGAACTGATGGAAAAGCATGATTTTGTCCTATGCTTGCATGGCGAAGAACCCGGAGCGTTTTGCTTGGACAGGGAAAAGGAATTTTTAAAGCACCTTGAAAAACTTTGCGAAACATTTCCTAAACTGCGCATTGTTTTGGAGCACGTGTCCAGCGCAGAGGCGGTGGAATGCGTCAAAAATTTGCCGCAAAACGTTGCCGCAACCGTCACTGTGCACCACTTGATTTTAACATTAAACGATATTGTTGGGGATTCTTTGCGCCCGCAAAATTTCTGCAAACCTCTTCCCAAGCTTCCAAAAGACAAAGAAGCGGTAAGGGCAGCGGTTTTCAGCGGTAATAAAAAATTCTTTCTTGGAACGGACAGCGCACCGCATTCTTTGGAAAAAAAAGAATCTCTTTGCGGAGCGGCAGGGGTTTATTCTGCGCCGGTGGCTATTCCTGTTTTAATAGAAGAATTTGAAAATGAAAACAAGCTTGATTTACTTTCAAATTTCATTGCCGGTTTTGGAGCGGATTTTTACAAAATTCCTCGCCAAGCAAAAACCGTTATATACACACAAAAAGAATGGCAAGTTCCAAAGACAATAGATGGAGCCGTGCCTTTAAAAGCCGGAGAAGTTTTGAGGTGGCAAAAATAAGGGCATTTTATCTGTGCGTGCTTTTTTATCTGTTCATAGCCATAGGCATGGTGGCTATTGTTCCGCCGTGGTTTTTGTATTGCGCGATATTCAGGAAGCAGCAAAAATTTATACTTGCGTGCAAGCCTTTTTTCGCATTTGTATTTTTTCTGCTCGGCATAAAGGTGAAGATGATAGGGGATTTGCCGGAACACAGCAAAGCTTGTTTTATGCTTTGCAATCACCAAAGCTTTATGGATGTTCCCGTTATTCTGCTGAAAATATTTCCTTGCGCGTTTTTGGCAAAAAAGAGCTTGTTTAAAATCCCTTATTTTGGGCAAGCATTGACCTATACCGGCAGCCTTCCCGTTGTGCGAGGAGATCGCCAGGCAAACATAGACTTGCCGAAAAAAATTCAAAACAGGCTTTCGCAGAATTTTCCTATTATGGCATTCCCAGAGGGAACGCGCTCTGGAAACGGCAAGCTTTTGCCATTCAAAAACGGGATTTTCCATATAATAAAAGATGCAGGGGTTCCCGTTTTTCCGGTTACGATTATGGATGCGCACAAAGTTTTGCCAAAATCAGGATTTTCGCTTTATCCGGGAGAAATAAAAGTTTTTCCACATAAAATAATAACAGCGCAAGAAATAGAAAATCTGACCTATGAAGAACTGAAAAACCTTGTCACTCAGCGCATTTCGGAACCTATTGTTAAACATCTTCATCTTGCACCGTAGGCAGAGCCGCAAATAAAGAGTTTATGGCATGGTATTGTAAAAGAGTGTCAATGAGCAAGGATATAATTGAGTTTACAGCGTATTTAATCTCGCTGGAAGTCGGAATGTAAGTACTGATTGAATTTCCGAGCCTTAAGGCATGGCTCTCCCATTTTTCTATATTTACCCGACATAACTTTTCAAAAGGACTTGCTATGCATCCGGATCTTAAAAGCAAAGTGAAAACCGCTGAAGAAGCAGCGGCTCTTGTTAATAATGGGGAAATTATAGGCATTAGCGGCTTTACTGGAGCCGCATACCCCAAAGCTGTGCCGCCTGCCCTCGCTAAACGAGGCGCAAAACTCAGAGCAGAAGGCGTTGATTTCAGCATATCGCTCTACACAGGCGCGTCAATCGGCGATGAATGCGACGGCGTTCTGGCACGTGCGGGAATAATGAAAATGCGCCTGCCATACCAAAGCCACGCAGATGTTCGCAACAACATCAACAAAGGCTTAACCGATTA
>WQTK01000318.1 GCA_009786285.1 Candidatus Fibrimonadales bacterium
CAAATACGATGTTTATCGGCATTTCGTAGGGGTAAGGCGAGCCTTACCCTGAATATAAATGCGAATAATTCAAAAGATTAAATGATGAAAAAAACAAAGGCAAAAACAGGAAAATTAGTTGCGCAACAGGCACTTATGGGCGGTAGGTTACCTGAAGGTAGCAAGGTCTTAATCCCTTTCCTCAGGGAAAATTTTCTGATGAATGAACTGGAGTCGTTATAACGAATCCAGATATTTCTTGTCTTAATCCCTTTCCTCAGGGAAAATTTTCTGATTTGTATGGAACAGGATTATATAGAGACGGCCAAGGAGTCTTAATCCCTTTCCTCAGGGAAAATTTTCTGATACCAGCACGGCATGGAATACCCGGAATGGGTTGGCAAGTCTTAATCCCTTTCCTCAGGGAAAATTTTCTGATCCAATGTTTCCTCCCGAACTCGAAAGGAGAGATTGTCCCGTCTTAATCCCTTTCCTCAGGGAAAATTTTCTGATACGGACTTCCGTACTATTACACGGACAGTGAGCCGAATATGTCTTAATCCCTTTCCACAGGGAAATTTTTCTGATGAGGCTCCCATTTCCGCAAAGACCCAATCAGAATTTACAAGTCTTAATCCCTTTCCTCAGGGAAAATTTTCTGATATGGAATTTGTTCATCCGTCTATTGGGAAGGAAAAAGTCGTCTTAATCCCTTTCCTCAGGGAAAATTTTCTGATTTACGGTATCAAAAGCCGTCGCGATGAAAGTCTACGAGGCGTCTTAATCCCTTTCCTCAGGGAAAATTTTCTGATAAATGGTATGATATGCACATCAAAACCGAACGCCACCACGTCTTAATCCCTTTCCTCAGGGAAAATTTTCTGATAGAGAAAGGAGATGATGGACAATGGAAGGAGGTCGCAACCGTCTTAATCCCTTTCCTCAGGGAAAATTTTCTGATAGCACAACCTCTAAGCCCACAATATGTCAAGCAACCGAGATCGCTTTCCGCATACCTCGATAAAAATATAGCAAATTCCCCAAAAAAATACTAAAAAATAACTCAATTTTACAATGAAAACAACTGAAAAATATGAAAATTAGCGTGATTCAAGCAATTTCCGCATACCTAAACACAAAATAAGGCTTCGTTGGCTTCAACTACGGTCGGCGATTTATCTTACAAAACAACAATATCTTCACTCACTACATCCGTAGGCAAACACTTGCCATACCTCTCAATCTTTTGATAATCCATTTCGCAAAGCGGCAAAATTGCTATGAAATCCTCACTCTCATTAATAACTCTTTCAAATCTGCCAATCATAATCTCAACAACACTCTCCGGCATATTCATCTCAAAACCACTCTTCTGCTCACGAATGCCAAAACTCTCAGCTATTTTTGCAACCCTGCGTAAACGTCTGCCGCTCTTAATATCATAAAGCACAAACCAATGAGAATGCTTCATAAAATAACAAATGCCTCCTCAATTAACAAATTTCCCGTTCCGATTAACTTGGCTTTGCCAGAACAATCTTCACATACGGGATAAACAAAAAACCGGCCATGGCATCCAAGCTCGCGGTTTCTATTGCGCTTTCAACCCCGCACCCGTTATGCTGACATTGCCGGAAATCAAAAGAAAATCCGTATTGTGCGGAAATATAGTGCGAACATCGCCGTTTTCCTGAACCATTTTCAAAGTGCCGTTTGTGCCAGTTAATTTTCCGTGATCGCTGATTATGTAAATAGAAGACATTTTATTGAATGTAGAAATTTCTATATTCCACGACATGAGTAAAAATCTTATAGTTTCGTTATTAAGCGACCAAGCGGTACAGAATGTCATGTTTATTAAGCAAATGAGCAATGAACAAACGGAACATTTATTTGTTAGTACGGAGAAAATGGAAACTAAGGGCATTAAAAATAACGTGAAAAATGTATGTGGGATAAAAAAAGAACAAACTATTATTGTTGTAGAAGATTCAATAAAAGATATAGAAAAGAAATTAAATGAAATAGATTATTCAAATTATGAAAAAATACTCGTAAATATTACGGGTGGAACAAAAATGATGGCTATTGCGGTAAAAGGTTTTTTTGATGATAAATCAAAAGCTGAAATGTTCTATGTGCCAATACGTCGAAATGAAATTGTAAATTTGCGGAATGAAAAAACAAAAAAAATAGACTGCAAAATTACTCTTTTTGATTATTTAAGAAGTTATGGCGTGAAAGTCGCTAATAAACGTAAACTTACATTTTCTGAAGAATATACGATTAAGTTTTATGAAAAGTATTATAGCGAATTGAGCTCAAAAGGTATATTGAGCTCGTTGAGATATTCTAGAAATGAAAATAGCATAAAAAATATTTGGCATGAATTGAAAAAAATAGGGTTTGAAGAAAATTTAAAAAACAAAGATATTAAATATTTAACTGGCGATTGGTTTGAAGAGTTTGTATATTTTAAAATAAGGAAAGAAAAAAAATTAACCGATGATTACATAAAAATTGGATTGACTAGAGAAGGCGTTCAAAATGAATTTGATGTTATGTATTTGGATAACTACGAATTGTATATAATAGAATGTAAAACCTCAATTTTAAATAACGATAAAAATATCGTAAGTGAAACGATTTATAAAGCAAAAGCCCTGCTAAAAGATTTTGGCTTAACTGTCAAAGCAAGCATCTGGACGCTTAGTTCAAAACAAGAAATAAAAAATTCAGGAATGGAGCGGGCGGATTATTTCGATATAGAAATAAAATCAGGAGAAGAACTACGTGCCTAATACCTACATCCTACTGAACCATACCCTCACCCCCAAGCAAGCCCAAGAGTTAAAAGAAAACTTTAACTCAACTAATATTATCATGCCACCACAAAAAATCAGCGATTTTTGGCAGCAAATTCCAACTGATGCGGAAATTGGCGAAGAACTCCTGAAACCGGTTCTGGAATGGCTATCTGCTATGCAAAACGGCGATATTCTGGTTATCCAAGGGGAATTCGGAGCCACCTTTGCACTGGTAGGTCTGGCTTTGGAAAAAGGGGTTAAGGTTTTGCACTCCGTAACGGAACGGATAGCTACAGAGAGCCGCAATGGGGAGCTCGTAGAGCGTAACTATGTTTTTGAGCACAAAAGGTTTAGGGAGTATAAAAAAATTGTATATTCGGTTATTGAGGATTAAATGGAACTTGAAACTCTAAATTTAGAATGTGAATTTATAACACCTGCATTTTTAGGCAATGCAAGCCAGCAAGCCGAGCTTAGAACAGCTCCGTTTAAAGGAATGTTCAGATGGTGGTATAGGCAAATTTATCCAGGTAAAAATGACGATGAAATTTTTGGCTCTGTTGAATATGGCGCAAGCAAAATTAAAATGGTGGTGTTTGATGATAATGAAAAATGCAGAATAAAGAATGAAAATCCGAATGAAGCCGGAAAAAAAATAAATGTTACAACAACAAATAACGGAAAAATGCCTCCAAAAACTTTTCTGATAAATATTTTGGATTATTTAGCGTATGGAAAATGTAATTATGATAAAACACAAAGAAGAATAGTATATGAAAATTCTCACATAACACCGAGTAGCAAATTTAATTTAAAAATTCAATATCCAAAAGAATATGAAGAGGAAATACTGCAGACCATGAGTGCTTTTTTCAAATATGGATGCATCGGCTCAAAAAACAGAAATGGCTTTGGATCGGTTTCCGTAAAAGAAAATAATCGTTTACCGAAAAATATTCATATACCGAATTCAAAATTATTTGTGACAGAAGCACAGTACGCAAAATGGGAAGACGCATTAAGCGAAATTGGCATTATATATAAAAACGCAAGGTGCAGCCTGGATAAAAAACATGTTTATACAAACAGACTTCTACTGGCAAAACCGATAGTTCAAGCACGTGACAATAACCGTTTACCTAAAAGTTTATGCTTAAGCGTAAAAAAAAATGAACAGGGCAAATTTTACGGACAAATTCTTAGCCTGTCTAATAAAGATGTTTATATTAAGATTCACGCCGAATTAAAAAAATATATGTGAAACCTTAGGTGCAGACCATGTAATTTACCCATGTTTGCATAATCAGAGTTTGGTTTATGAATGGTTAAATAAAAAATATGAGTGGAATTTAGAAATAAGCAATCCGCAAATTGCAAGTTTTCCCAATAAATTCGTTTTTATTTGCCCGCCGAATAAAGTTAAAGAAACTATGAAGAGCATAGAAGGTAATATACAGAAAGAATGGCTTCGATTACAGGAATTGTGCGACATAAAAAAAGAAAACTTGTCAGATGACTATTTTAATTATTCTTGGGCAAGCACAAAATTGAATAGAGAGGCTGAAAATTTTTATGTAGATGCTCACGCTCTTGCTCAAAAACTACTTGCTGCGTGCAAATTAAAGCCATCAAAAATTCGCAAAAGCCAAAACGGTGAAAAATGCCCGTTGTGTGGAGAGTATTCTGCAAAAGAATTTGACAAAGAAGAAAAGCTCTGCGTTATTTGCGCAACAAAAAGAAGATTACCGGAAAAGATGATGAATGCAAAAGCGGAGATTTTGCACTCAACATTTAAAGATATAGGATTCCCGGACACATATTTTTTAGCCGGAGCAAAAAGCAAAGAAGACTCGACTCAAAATAAATACTATGCCATATTGCTCATGGATGGTGACAAAATGGGCGATTTAATAAATGGGGAAACAATTGATGCCAAATATTGTGATGTTGTACATCCGAAAATAAAAGAGAAATTCGGCAACAAAACTCAATACTCGTTTTTCAAGGACAAACGAAAAATAACCCCTGATGTTCATTCGTCCATTTCAGATTATTTGAATAAATTCACAAGAGAGCGTGTAGCAAAAATCGTAGAAACCCTTGGTGGCAAAGGTAAACTTGTTTATGCTGGAGGCGATGATGTTTTAGCCATTTTGCCCTTGGAGAATGCGCTGGAAATAACCGAGCAAATTTCAAAAGCATATAACGATATTTTGGGGTACGCTCCGGGAATTTCCATTTCCGCTGCGCTTTTGCTGGTTCATCATAAAGAACCTTTGCGGGAAGTTATTAGAGAAGCTCATGAGGTTTTGGAAGAAATTGCCAAGATTAAATCCAAGAGAAATTCGGTGGCAATTCGCTTGAAAAAAAGAAGTGGCGGAGATAGAGATTTTTATTGCAGGTGGAATAGCGAAGAATACAAAAGCTTTAAGAATGCAGTAGAATATTTTAAAGGCAAAGAAGTCAGTTCCAGTTTGGCTTATAATTTAAGCAAGCTGAAACCGGCATTGAATGTTGATGGCATAACACAGGAACAGAAGGAAAAGCTGTTTGAGTATGAATGCAAACATTCGGGAATCACAGACAAAAATATTGCAAAAGATTTATGCAATATTTGTTTAGCATGCGATTTGAATTTTGAAGCTCCTATAATCGCAAAGTTTTTAGGGGGAGTAAAATGAGTGTTTTTTATGAATTAATTCCCGTTGATACGCTGTTTTTCAGAGGAAATATTCCTATGGAAGCAGGAATGCTCGCAAGCGAATCTCTGTTTCCGCCGCCACCAAGTGTTTTCATCGGTGCAATCAGAACATATTTAGGTAAAGAAAATGGCAAATGGGGAGAAGAAAAAGCCGATTTTGAGATTAAGGCTATTATGCTGAAAAAAGATGATGTAATTTATTATCCTGCGCCATATTCCTGGTTTGAAGATGGAATCAAAGCGGAAATTTTGCAAGAAAACGAAGGTATTTTATGTTCATCCGAAAATATTCCGTTCGCAAAAACAGAAGAGGCAAAAGATGTAAAATCTCTTGGTGGGAAATGGATTTCTGCAATAGATTCTAAGATCTGCAAAAGCAAAGAATTTTTCTACGAAAATGAAAAACGCACAGGTATAGCTTTGGATTACTCAAAACACTCGGTAAAGGAAGGTCAGTTGTATTCAGCTAACCATGTCAGGCTACAAGAAGGAGTTTCAATAGTCATTTACATAGAAGGCTCTCTGCAATCTCTGGAAAATGCCACTTTATTTTTAGGTGGGGAAAAGCGAGTTGTGAAGTGTAAACTTATGGATAAATTTTCAATAAGCATTCCTGATAATATTGCCCTTGTTCCGATTATGGCGACTCAAGAAAGATTAAATGAAGTATTTGCCACGGGAAGAATAATTTATATTTCTGGTTGGGATTTGGATAAAAAATATCATAAACCATCGCAGGGATATTTCCCGGCAGGAACAGTTTTCAATAAACCTATAAAGGAGATTTTATGAACCTTTACGATTCTTCCATTCTAAAGCTTTATGCCTTAACCCCCGTACACGTAGGCAGCGGTTCATCTGTTGGCATTGTGGATTTGCCAATTATGCGCGAGCGAACAACAAACTACCCAGTTATTCCGAGCAGCGGAATGAAGGGAGCAATGCGTGCGCATTTTGACAGATATAAAGACACAAAAATTGCCGGTAAAGAGCAAATAGCGCAATTCGGCAAATTGACAGAGCAAATTTTTGGAACAAGCGAAGGCGATGGTGGTTATGCCGGTTCCCTTTCCGTTTCGGATGCGAAATTACTGGCTTTTCCAATGCGCAGCAATCATGCTCCGTTTGTGCATATAACATGTCCTACCATATTAAAACGATTCAGCAAAGACTTAAAAATAACAAATCACTCGCTAAAAGTAGAAGAGTTGGTAATTGGCGAAAATAAAGCTATTTGCGTTAAAGGAGATTTAAGCGGAAAAGTTTTATTAGAAGACTATGTGGTTGAAGCAACAAATCAAAAATATAACTTTGGCTCATTTTTTGAAGACTTGGACACATTGCTGATAGTGTCCGATTCTGTTTTTGATTATGCAGTTCAATGTACGCAAATAACAGCGCAAATAAAAATAGATCAAGAAACCGGGACCACCGCAAATGGAAGCTTGCGGTATCAAGAAGAATTGCCGGCAGACAGCTTAATGTATTCACTTGTATTTTGGGGTGATTCTCATGGCGCAGTAGAATTAAAAAACAAAACCATAAAGGATTACGTAAAGGATAAGGTTGTCAATGACATCATTCAAATTGGCGGAGATTCTACTTGTGGCAGAGGATTTTTTGAATTGAAATGGATGGAGGCACAAAATGGCTAACACAAATGAAGTGCAAAATGAAGAACAAAAAAGAGCCTCATTTGCTCTAAATAAAATAAGCAGTTTAAATAAAATAACCAGCGAAATAGCTAATTTTTTTGTTGGTTTGCCAACTATGCTTTTAACAAATGGGTTAGGGCAAACGCTGGCATTTTTGTTGTCGAAAAAAGGCAAGAAAGAAGAATGTAAAATAGCATTTGATGTGATTAGAGAATATTTGAATGGCGATAAAGACGAAATGAATTTCCTAAAAGGATTCAATTCCATGCCTCAAAAAAAATATTTGGAAATGCAAAAAGAAGCGTTGGCTGTAGCTAATTGGCTAAAACGTTACGCCAGAGCTTTTGAAGAAAAAGGAACCTGAATATGATAATTCCTATTCCTAAAGATTTGTGTGAACTGTTAGAAAGCCCAACAGCTAATTTTTCGCTTTTATTTCCTCGTTTAGTGAGTTGGGATGATAAATTGAAATCAGAAGGTTCCATTGAAAAATTAAAAGGAAAATTCAAGCCAAATCTCAAAATACTGCAACAAATTCATAAAAATCAGCAAAAAATAAAATCCTATTCTCCGGATTTTTTTGAAAAAGAAGTTCAATTAACGCAGCCGTTTGTTAGCGGACTTGGCAGTGGCCATCCAACAGAAACAGGTTTTATTTTAGACAGAAATTCAGGTTCCCCATATATTCCAGCAAGTTCTATAAAAGGCATTTTGAGAAGTGTTTGCGAAGAGAAAGATGCTGATAAATTGTTTGGCAAAGGCAATAGCAGAGGGGAAATAACGCTTTTAGACGCATTTCCAAAAAATCCAAAATTAGAAGTAGATATAATGAATCCGCATAGTAAAAAAGAAACAGAAAATCCAATTCCTATAAAATTTTTGATTGTTCCCAAGGGGACAGTGTTTGTGTTTAGAGGTATTGGCAAAATTGATGAATTATTTCAAAAAGCTTTTGAGCGCGGATTCGGAGCAAAAACAAATATCGGATATGGAAAGTTTAAAAGTCGGTAATGCGGAATACAGTGCTTAATCTCCCCCACACAACCCTGACTATTCCCATAACCCTGGCAAAAGAGGCAAAGCTTTCTTTGCCGCTGCCGTTTATATTTCGCAGCATAATAGGCTTTAACCTGAGAAAACTTGTTTGTATAGCGAAAAATGCAGAATGTAAAAATTGCATTTACAAAGAAAACTGCGTTTATGCCACCGCCTTTGACGAAGCTGATGTTCACCCCACAATCATCAATGCAGAACCATTCCTTGAACGCAAAACGGAAAATGCAAAATTGATAATTATGCTACTCGGAGAATTTTCAAAATACGCTGATTATTATGTGCAAGCCCTAAAGGAAAACGAAAGATTTGGCGTTGGAAAAGAGAGAATCCCTTATTCGGTGAAAAGCGAAGAAATTCGAATTGCGCACGGAGAATGGAATTTTGCAGAGGAACCCCACAGCGGCAATGTCAGCATAGCCTTGCAAACGCCATTGCGATTCAAAGCTCATGGCAAATACGATTGTAGTTTTTCTGAGTTGGATTTTATTTTGTGCTTGCACAGAAGATGCCAAAAACTATGCTCGCTCTATGGCAAAAATAATTTTGAAGGAAAATATACTTTTGAAAACAAATGGCAAAATATTGAAAGATGGAGCGCAAAGCAAAAACAAGCAATGCCATTAGGTGGAATTACGGGGAATTTAACATTGCAGGGTGAATTCAACGAATATGAAATTGCGCTTTTTAAGTTCGCTGAACTGTTCAATGCTGGAAAAAATACGAATTTTGGCATGGGCAGGCTATTATCTTGCCAAAGTTAGAAGATTTAAAATCGCCGCCTTGCTTTAAGGCAACTAGGCATTCGTCTTTTATTAGAGTTTTCTATTTTCTTGATATATGCGAGAGTTCAATGTAACTGGTCTTTGCTTGCCTAACAGGCATTATATGGCTGATATTTCAGAGAAAGTTCGCCAAATTGTGGATATGGTCGAAAAGGAGAAGTATTTCACCATAAATCGCGGCAGGCAATACGGAAAAACCACAACAATAAGACAACTGGAAAAGGCTTTACAGAAAAAGGATTACCAAGTGGCTCGCATAAGCTTTGAAGGCATTGGTGATACACCATTTGAAAATGAAGAAAAATTTTGCCAAAATATAATAGATCAAATATCCAGAGCTATAAACAGAACAAACCCTGAATACGCAAAAGCTTGGATAAATGATTCCCTAAAAACATTCAAGGAATTAGATATGTTTTTGAATGAGGTTTGCAAAAATGAAAAAGTAGTTTTAATAATAGATGAAACGGATAAAACTTCCAATAATTTCGTATTCTTGCGTTTTGTAGGAATGTTGCGAGATAAATATTTGGAAAGAGATAATGGAGAATCTGCTACATTCCAATCCGTAATTTTAGCCGGTGTTTACGACATAAAAAATCTTAAGCTCAAAATGATTCAGGCTGGCACACATCAGTTGCAAGATGGCGAAAAACGCATAAACTCGCCTTGGAACATTGCGATTGATTTTAAAATTGATATGTCGCTCAACGAAAAAGAGATAGCATCAATGCTTGTTGAATACGAAAATGATCATAAAACAGGAATGGATATAGAAGCGATTGCCAAAGAAATCAGAGCTTATACCAACGGCTATCCTTATCTTGTTTCCAGAATTTGCCAAAACATAGAAGAAGATTTAGGCCAAGACTGGACTCTGCAAGGAGTGCAAAATGCAGTAAAGGAAATTCTTTTTGAGCAAACTACTTTATTTGACGATATATTCAAAAATATAGAAAGCAATCCTGATTTAAAAGATTTGCTTAGAGAGCTGACTGTTGGAAACAGGGCTTATTTATATAGCATAGACAATCAAGCGATTCAATTGGCTTCTATTTATGGGATAGTGGAAAAAAGGGGAAATTTGGTAGCCATACACAACCGGATTTTTGAGGTTAGGATAACGAATTATTTTGCCTCGGAAAAGGAGCTTAGAGACAGCAAATTGACGATGAGGGCTTCCGTAGAATGCGTAACCGCCGGAAACAAGCTTAATATGGAAATGCTTTTGAAAAGATTTGCGGAGCATTATTACGAAATGTATAACAACAAAGACATAGATTTTTTGGAGCGGGAGTGCCGCCTGCTTTTCATAACTTATTTAAGGCCTTTTATAAACGGCACCGGATTTTATCATTTGGAAAGCGAAGTCAGGAGCGGCAAAAGAACGGATGTTATAGTAGATTATCTTTCTGAGCAGTTTATTGTGGAATTGAAGTTGTGGTATGGGGAAGTTGCCCACGAAAATGCTTTTGAGCAAGTTTCCGATTATTTGAGCAGCAAAAACAAAGACATAGGTTATCTGTTGACATTTGATTTCAGAAAGGAACAGAATGTAGGCAAGCCGCAAGCTCAGTGGATTGAGCATAAGGGGAAGAAAATTTTGGATGTTATGGTGGGAATTTAATACTTCACATAACAACCAACTCCGCATGCAATGCTCCGGCCTTTTTTATTGCTTGGAAAATAGAAATTATGTCTCGAGGCGAAACGCCAAGGCTGTTCAAGGCTTGCGCCAACTGGCCGGCGTTGTTTACTGCGGGCATAACTCGTGTCTCCGTGCGAGGCTCCTGAACATTTATCTGCTGATTGTTCATAATGGCGGTTTGGGCAAAAAGCGGAGTCGCTGCGGCGGCTGTTTGAGTGTTCGCCACCTGAACTGTGATGCTGCCGTGAGAAACCGCTATCTCGGAAATTTGAACATTTGCGCCGCTCACTACCGTTCCCGTTTTTTCGTTTAGCACAACACGGGCGTTTGTGTTCGGATTAAACTCTGCGCTCTCTGCACGGGCTATGAAAGACATATAGTCGCTGCGCATTGACTGCGGCACGTTCACCAAAATAGTGGAAGCGTCTTCGGCTATTGCGGAATTTGGAAAAACCTGGTTTATTGCGTTTGCCATTGCTACAGCGCTTGTGAAATCGGGGTCTGAAAGAACCCAGCGAAGCTCGCCGGTTTTCAGGTTCGCGCTTTCTATTTCCTTGTACACAACCGCGCCGTTTGGCAAGGTGCCGGAAAGCGCATGGCCTTTTTTAAAACTGTTCTTGCCGCTTCTCGCTGATATTCCTCCTAGATTTACTGCGCCTTGAGCCTGTGCGTAATACTCGCCGTCAGAGGCTTGCAAAGGGGTCATCAGCAGGGTTCCGCCTTCCAAAGAGCGGGCATCGCCAAGGCTGGAAATGGAGACATCTATTTTTTTGCCCGGCTTGACGAATGCCGGCAAATTCGCAGTTACCATAACGGCAGCCACGTTTCGCAAACGCACGTCGTGCGGGTTAACCACAATTCCCATTTTTTGCAGCATATTCGCTACCGATTGAATTGTGAATTGCGTGTTTGAGCCGTCGCCTGTGCCGGCAAGCCCAACCACAAGGCCGTAGCCCACCAGTTGCTGCTCGGAAACACCCTCCAGCGTGGCCATGTCTTTGACTCTTGCGGCATTTGCCCCGGAAACGAGTATGGCCATTAAAACACAAACAAGCATGGCTATTTCAAACCAGCCTATTCTGTATCGTTTTTCTTGTTCGTCTATCCGCATATCAACTCCTTTTTTTGAATGCTTTTAGAAAATCCAGTTGAAAAATCTCGTTAGAAGCCCCGGTTTTTCGGCTTCGGAATTGGTTCCGCTCCCCGAATATCTGATGACTGCGTCGGCTATTTTATAGCTGTAAACGGTGTTGTCCGGGTTTATGTCGTCTGCCCTTATTGTGCCGCTCACCTCCAAGATTTCTTCTTCATTGTTTATGGCCACGACTTTTGAGCCTTCAATTAACAGGTTTCCGTTGTCTAAAACGTCTGTTATGCGGGCGGTGACCGTTGCTTTCAATTCTCCGTTGCGCGCTGTAGCGCCTTTGCCATCATAGCTTAAATTCGTGTTTCCGTTTACTCCAAAGCTTGGGAGCCAGCTAAAAAGCTTGCTTCCGTTGGATTTTTCTTGCCCAAGGCTAATATTGTTGTTTTTTTCCGTTTCGGTGCGTGTATCGCTGCCGGCTTTTGCGGCTTCAAGAATCAGGATAGTAACCACGTCTCCAGCTTTTTTGCCTTTTTTATCGGTGTAAAGGGTGTTTCCATACAAGGAAGCCGGTGCGGAAAAGGCGTTTACGGCCAGAAGTAAGCTGCTGAAAATCAAAGAGATAAGCTTCATGTCAGGTTTATCTGCAAAAATCGTGCCAAAATGCTAGCGGCCAATTAAATATGGTTATTGCTTAAAAATTTGGCATAATTTTTGCATATTCAAAAAGGATTAAAGATTTTATTCGGTAGTGCCGATATAAAATATGTAAATTCAAAGGAAACGAGGTTTTTATGGCCGGAATGTCAGTAGGTGGATTAGTATCGGGATTGGATACCAACAGCATAATAGCTCAGCTAACAGCTTTGGAGCAGGCTAAAGTTACCCGTGAGATTACGAAGAAGGAAAATGCCCAGAAGACGCTGGACAAGTTCAAAGAGTTGCAGAGCAGGCTTGGCAATTTGGCTTCAAAAGCTGCCGCTTTAGAATTGCCGGATAGATTTAATGTTTTCAAATCCACATCAAATTACGATGATTATGCATCGATTTCAGGAAAAGAAGGCGCCACCGCCGGCCAATACGAATTGGTAATAAAGCAACTAGCCTCCACCCAAAAGGTATCTTCAAAGAAAATAGACGCAGTAAATACGCCTCTTGTTGCGAGCGGCGACCTTAATGCTGTTTTTGGGGGCAATGAAACTGTTAAAATAACCTTGTCCAAAACGGCAGCGGCTATTAAAGCTGATCCGGGCAAGAAAACCGTTGAAGTGACAATTTCCAAAACTGATACCCTGAAAGACGTTGTAAACAAGATAAACGCAGCCGAGGGTGCAGGCGTTAAAGCAAGCATAATGACAATGGGAGACGGCGACAACAGATTGGTTTTAACCTCTGTTGAAACTGGTTCAAAAGGTTTTTCAATAAGCGATGATTGTGCAGCCAATAGCAACGAAAGCTTGTTGGAATATCTAGGTATTTTGAAATTAAATGCCGATCAAGTGGCAACATCAGGCAATGCTTTGGTTGATAGTAACGGTAAAGTAGCTACGGGAGAAAGTACTTTTAATCAATTTGACACCGTTTTTACCAAAATAGTTCCGGGAGACGTTGTTGGCATATATTTGCCTACTAATAATGGATCTGGTAGTCCTGGTTGGGTTACCTTTGATTTGTTTAGTGGCAGCACTCTTGGAAGCGCTAAAAGCATAGATGAAGTGTTAGAGAAAATAAATGATGATTTAGATGATGCAGGAGCTAATATAGTAGCTAGCATAAATGATGCGGGCGAAATAGTATTGAGTGGAAACTTATCGGGTGATCAGAATTTTGACAATCTGAGCGGTGTAAAAATTCAAATAGGAGCTTTTGATCAAATCAATCAAAAATTCGACGAGGTTAAAAAAGATTTAGGTGGATTTACTTCCACTAATGTATTTGCTAATGTGATTAACGAAGGGAAAAACGCTATTTATACTGTAGATGGCATAGCTGTTAGCTCTCAGAGCAATACTGACGACAAAACTATATCCGGCACTGTTTTTACACTAAAAAAGATTAGCGCAGACGGTATGGAACCCATAAAGCTTTCTCTGGAGCCTGATATGGGTGGCCTTGCAGATAGAATTGGCGCATTTATAGAAGAATACAATGCGTTAATTAAGTTTATAGACGAAAACGCGAAATCTTCGGTAAAAGAAGAAGAAGATAAGGTTACCGGCAAAAAAGTATCCAAAAGAGAAGTTGGCGTATTTTCAGGGGATTCCAATATTTCTTCCCTAAGAGAAAATTTAAAGCAAATGCTGACTAAAACAATAGACGAAATAGCCAACATAAAGGATGCAAAAGGCAAAATTGACAACGGTTATTCAACGATCTATTCCTCTGCGGCTCGCATTGGCATAACAACCCAAAAAGACGGCTCAATAAGCGTGGACAGAACTGCTCTTATAAAAGCCTTGAATGCTGATTTTGAAGGCGTACGCAAATTGTTCACGGCAAACAGCTTTAGTAATGACTCCGGTCTCAAAATTGGAAATTTCAACAAAAATTCCACAACAGGCGTATATGAAATTAAAGCTGGTGATATGGAAGTATGGTCAAACGGCAAGCTAATAAACAGCACCGGATGGGGTTCCGGCATAATTACCTTGGCCAACGGAATTTCCATCGAAATGTCCGATCCAAACCGTACTGATTCTACTGGAAACGTAACTTTTGTGCGTGGCATTGCCAGCATGATAACGAATTTTGTTGAAAAAGCGAAAAATACGGTTGATGGTTATTTCAAGCAATCGGAAAAAACCTACCAAGCCAGAATAGATAGCATTCAAAAAAGAGTAGATGAATTGCAGATTAGAGTTAATAATTACAGCGACAGGATAACCAAGCAATTTTCCCTGCTGGAAAGAAGCATGGGCAACTTGCAATCCCAAACTGCTAATATGATGTCGGCTCTTAGCTCAATTTCGTACAAATAAGGGGGGAATTTTCCATGCAAAACGCAACTTACGGCAAACCAGGATTCGGGCAATATCGCCAGGCTTCCATTGAAACGGCAGATCGCGGACAATTAATCATTATGATTTACGACCATTGCATAAAATGGTGCGGCATAGCCAAAGAAGCTCTGGAAACAGGTCATTTTGCCCGCAAAGCGGAAGCTTGCCATAAGGTAGAAGCAGGAATATCTGAATTGATGGCTTCCCTTGATATGCAAAAAGGCGGCGAAGTAGCAAAAAATCTTTGGAAACTATACGACTTTTACAGCTTTCATATTCATGAAGGCAACATAAAGAACATAGCTAAGAACTTCACTGAAGTTCAGGATATGATGGGACAGTTAAGGGAGTCTTGGCAGAAGGCTTTAGGGCAAATCCGCCAGGATAGGGATTTTTCAAGCAAGCTGGCTACGGGCACTCCTCGCAGCTACGTGAGCATGGTAGGTTAATATGCACAAGGATGTGAAAACCCTTTCTTCAAAGATAGATTCTGCGATGCAGCTTTGCAAGAAAGTTCTGGAGTTCGGCGAGAAGATAAGAGAGCTTTCTCCGCTGGACATTGGCATGGAAGCGTATGCCGAGGAATTGAATCAATTCACTGAAGACAGAGGCCGCGCCACACGGGTCGCTATTCAGGAGCTGAATTCAATAAACGGCTATTACGAGATAATAGAAAAAGACCCAACCGTCACAAGCACGGACAAGGCTTTTATAGGCGAGAGAATTCGCTGCGTTCAGGATTTGTCCCCTTTGTTTTCAAAGCAGAACGCCGCAATCAGAAGGAACATAGAGCTTCATCTGAATTCTTTGCGCCAGGAATCCGTAGCGTTCAGGCACAATGTCGGTGTAATCAAAAACTATCTAAAAGCGCCTGACAACAGGTCGTTTTATAGCTAAAACATTTTGTTTAAAACGTCCTAAGCGCGCTCAGATATTTTTCTGCGGAAATTGTGATGGGCATCAGGTAGGCATCTTTGCCTGCGGCTTCTATCAGCGTTAAAATGCGGCGGCCCAGCATGCAGTTGCCTTCTAAATCGAAGCGGAAATTTGGGGGGAATACCACTTGGTTTATTGTTTCCCAGTAGTTGCGAGAAGTTCCTTTTGTTACGGGGCTAAGGCCTATCCACAATTCGGTTTCCGGCAAATGCTCTATCCATTGGGTTAACAGACCCTCGGAGAAAAAAGGCTGTGTGAAAAAACCGTCTGCGCCGCAGTCAAGTTTTTCTTTGCAGTAATCCAGTTCTTTTTTAAAGTTTTGGCGGTAAGAGTCTTGCGCAGCGTAAACTTTCAGTTGAGGGAACTTGTTTTTTATGTGTTTAATGGCTTCTGGAGCTTTTACTCCGCTAGAAACAAAATTCGGAGTGTTTAGCGGAGGTTCGCCGCTCACTAAGAGAGTTTGCTTTAGGCCAAGCGGAACTAGCTTTTCAATTAGGTTTTCCAGCTCAGGGAGGGTTTTGTCTATGAGCCTGAAATGCGGAATGGCTGCAACATTATTTCTGAGCAAGTGTGTGGAAGCTTCAAAGCTTGTTATTTCGGTGCTTCGTATTTCCGGAACGTTTATTGCCATTATTTTTGGAAAACTATTCATGTGGTTTCTGGACTCTTCCAAAAAGGAATCCAAAGTCTTGGGCACAAGTTCAAGGGCTATCTGCATATTAGGAAGATAGAAAGTGAGATTCGGTCATATTAATCAAAACTCCGCAAAGTCAACTTTATCGCCGCACAACTCGGCAATCACCTTGCCTACCAAATACAATGAACCTGTGACTAAAATTGGGGATTTGCAACCACGTTGGATTGCCCCTACGGTTATGTTTAATTTTTTACATATTTCCGCAATTTCTTCTGCGCTTCTCGCTCTTGGATTTTCAATTTGCACAGGATAACAAATGGAAATGCACGGCTTCAATGCTTTTAAAACTCCCTTTGTGTCTTTGTCCGCAAGCGATGCGAAAATACACGGCAAAGGCCCTATGTTTTTTTCCTTTAAACATTTCGCCAAAACTTTTGCGGCATCAGGATTATGCGCTCCATCCAAAATAAAATTTTTCATCACTTGCATTCTGCCCGGCCACACTGCTCTCTCCAATGCAGCTCTCGCTTTTTCCTCGTTTAAAGCACCCTCCAAAAATTCCTCTGCGACTGCCCACGCAAGCTCTGCGTTCTTCACATAAACTTTTCCAAAGTTTCCAACTCGCAATTCCGGATTGATTTTTTGCGCCTTCACATATGGCGGGCATTTGGCTAAAAGCTCAGGCGGCAAATCTCCCAAAACAAGAGTCGCGTTTTTTTTCGCTATGCCTAATTTTTCTTTTAAAATTTTTTCTTTTGTGTTGCCAAGCAAATCCGTATGATCCAATCCTATGCTTGTTATAGCGGCAAATCTTCCTTTGGCGATTTTTGTGCTGTCAAGCCTGCCGCCCAAGCCTGCTTCCAAAACCGCAACCAAAACATTGTTCTCCCTGAACCACAAAAAAGCTGCGGCAGTCAAGGTCTCAAAATAAGATGGCTCAACACCGGCTGCTTTTGCCGCTTGCTTAACTTGCAAAATAACCCGGTCAAAATTTTTTTGCGAAATAATTTTCCCATTGACTCTGATTCTCTCTCTAACGCTAACCAAGTGCGGACTTGTGAAAAGCCCTGTTGAAACGGAGTGAGCTTGCAAAATACCCGCCAAATAAAAAGCAGTGCTGCCTTTTCCGTTTGTGCCGGCAATGTGAATGCTTTCAAAACTTTTTTGCGGATACCCAAGCGCTTCGCATAAAATTCTCATGTTATGCAACCCTTTGGAAAACCCAAAAGGAATTCTCGACAAAAGATAATCAGACATTAAATTCGGCTTCTTCCTCTGCCGCAAGCAAAGCTTCTTCCAATTCCAAACTATCCATATCATCAAGCGCGTCAACTATATCATTCTCGTCAAGGTCTTTTGTTTTTTGCATGGATTTTTCCATGGAACGGCGCATGAGTTCCATTTGAGCATCCGAGAACACGCCCTCTTTGGATTGCCCAAGATCTAAAAGCGTGGCGCATTCTACGCAGTATCCAAGCGATTTGTTTACATAAAATTTTTGATCAACATTATTTGTATTGCACTTAACGCAAACCTGCCCTTCGCATCCTTCAAAGTAAGTTCTGTTTTCATATTCCAACTGTTGCGAAAGAAGCTCTACCAAATTTTTGCTGTCTGTTGCGCTGCCTATTTTCGGGCGGCTCCACGCAGTTGGTTTTTCCGGCATCTTTGGATATGTTATGTGCTTGCGCTTGCTGCCGCTCTCCTCTTTTTCAACATCAAAAAAGAATGGAGATTTAACAAACTTCGCGCCTTGAACCATCAGCACAGATTCTATTTGAATAGGCAGAGCTTTTGGTTTAACCGGCTTTGGCTGCTTTTTTTTAGCAACAACTGGCTTTTTGCTTGGCATAAAAATTCCGTTTTTATTTTGTTTCCACTATGCGCACACTGATAATCGGATCGTATGGCTCTATGCGATAGATTACATCCAAACCGTTTTCCACCATGCCAAAAATTGTATGCAGGCCATCCAAATGCGGCTGTTCCCACTGGACTATAAAAAATTGCGAGCCTCCGGTGTCAGGTCCGGATTTCGCCATGGAAAGCGCTCCGGGAATGTGCTTTAAATTATTTTTCTCGTCATCTATTGTGTATCCGGGACCGCCTGTGCCATTTCCTTTAGGGTCTCCGCCTTGCACAACAAAGCGCTGGATTACCCTATGGAACGGAAGTCCATTGTAAAAGCCTTTGCTTGCCAAATCCATAAAGTTTGCCACGGTATTCGGGGCGTCTTTAAAAAGCAGATTTATTGTAATCTGCCCTTCGTGGGTTTCTATTATGGCTTGAATTTTCTGAATGCCGTTGTAGTTTTTATTGAATGCCTTGCCGGAGGCAAAGGCATTGCCGACAAAAAGAGAAAAGAGTATGAGGGTGAGAAAAATGCGCATGAGGTGAATATAGAAAACTATTTGGATATTAATTTCATTTTATTAAGCATTTCTATGAGCAACTTTCGCTCTACCGGCTTTGTTAAATAACCATCGCAACTCTCATAAAAAGCTTTTGCTTTGTTTTTCTGCTCTTCCAGCGCAGTCACCATTATTATGCGGCTCCGAGCTTCTGCTGGCACAGTTAAATTCTGCTCCAAATTGCGCATATCGTGTAAAACTTCGTATCCGTCTTTTTCCGGCATCATTATGTCTAGGCAAACCAAATTAAAAGGAGCTTTGTCTTTCAACGCTTGCTCGAATAGTTGAAAAGCCGAGTCTCCATCAAGAGCTATTGTGCATTCGCCATAGTCTTTTAATATGCTTTGCAACAATTTGCAGTTAAGAACTTCATCATCCACAATGAGAGTTTTCACGAAGATTCTCCTTTCATATTGCCAATAAAATGAAGTACGCTCAAAACGCCCACGGCCAAAAAGCCCACAGCGTAAAGAGCAAGGAATGGACCAATCAAATAAACTCTTGCATCTATGTATTGCAATAAACCGAATATGCAGTAAAGACCCACGAATAATTCTACAAGCGCTATTTTAGGGAATTTTTGCTTAAACTTTTTTATGCAAGCCGCGCCACCTTGCTTTGGTGTTCTGATGAATGGGCTTTTGCGTCCGAATACTGCCGAGAGCACGGCGCATGAGTTGCTGACGGCGATCCCCACCCCCAAGCTCATAAGGAGCGGCAATGCGGCCATGCGTTTTTTCCAGCCTACAGAGCCGGAGAATTTTTGAGCCACAAAATAAAGAGTTGAGGGAGCCACCGCTGCAAGGGCTATTATAATGAACAAAGCCATAAATGCCCATAATGGTATGACCCCAAACCTTGAGTGCCCAAAAGCCAAAAGCGGAAAAGCAGACAAGGCGGTGAACAGCATTAAGGGATGAATTGAATAATGCGTTGTGTGCATGAAAGACTGAATTTTTACTTTTAAAGATTCTTTGGAAGCGAAGACCTGCGGCAAGTCTTTTATGGCGGTTTGTATGGAACCCTTTGCCCAGCGGTATTGCTGGCTCTTGAAAGCGTTGATGTCCGCAGGCAGTTCCGCAGGTACAAGCACGTCAAAAACAAATTTCATTTTCCAGCCGGCAAGCTGGCTGCGGTAAGACAAATCCATGTCTTCCGTAAGAGTGTCGCCTTCCCATCCGCCTGCGTCATCTATGGCTTTTCTGCGCCAAACTCCGGCTGTGCCGTTGAAATTCATGAACAACCCGCCCCAACTGCGCGCGGATTGCTCTATTACAAAATGGCCGTCTATTCCTATGGATTGTGCAAGCGTCAAACCGGACTCGCCTCTGTTCAGGTGCCCCCAGCGGCCTTGAACGAGACCTATTTTGCCGTCCATTACCATAAACGGTATGGTGTGCATCAAAAAGTTTTTTTCAGGAACAAAATCTGCGTCAAAAATCGCTAAATATTCGCTTTCGCTTTTTTTCATCCCTTCTTTTAGCGCCCCGGCTTTGTAGTCTTTGCGGTCGGTGCGGTGATACAGGGTTATATTGTATCCTTTTTCTTTCATTTCCGCTACTTTTTTCTCTGAAATCTTTATGCAATCGTCTGTGGAATCGTCTAATACCTGAATTTCGTGAAGATGTTTTGGATATTCCATTGCGCAAACGCTTTCTATCAACCGTTCCACGCAGGAACCTTCATTGAAAACGGGCAATTGAGTTGTGACCCTAGGAAGCTTGTCTACATCAAAGCTTTTCAAAAAATTTTGCAAAATTTCAGTATCGGATTGGCGATTTTTTTTGAAATTTTTTAAAAAAAGAAAAATACTAAAATAGCAGTTAAAGCCGTACAAAACAAGCCCTATCCCAGCAATAACATAAAGGACAAACAATATGTCCAAAAAAATCGTGGCAACCATTTGTCCGTATAATATAGAATATTTTTTCGGTTTTGTCTAGGTATAAAGTGCATTTTATTGTATTTTTCTGTATTTTTTTGCATTTTATCTCGCAAAACCCCTTATTTTTGTTCGCTCAATGACTTTTTCGCTACGATTTTCTGCCCTCCATTCGTTGCTATCACGTGTTTTTGAGTGTAACAATTGTCCCATGTTCCAGAGCGATGACATATGAGTTAATCAGTGGCTACGATATTTTGGGCAATTAAATTCAGGTAATTAAAAAAAATGTACTTTTTTCTAAAAAAGAATATATATTAATAAAATGTTAAATCTTAAAAAAGGAAGGAAAATCATGAAAAGAAAAGCTTTTTTCGCAATTCTTGCCGTTTCGGCTTTTATGTTTGTAGCCGGGCTGTTTGGCTGTTCTTCTGACGATGACAAATTTGAATATTTGTCTTGTGAGGAATTTAACAACGTTCCGGAGGTATGTGTTGATAAGCATGGGAACGATGCCCAAAATTATAATAGCTGTGTTATGAAGAAGATATGCGGCAATTCAAAAGGCAGCGAAAGTTGTTTTTATCATTACAAAGACAAGTGTGGCTGGAACGGGTTATAATTAACGTGGTATAATTTTGCAAATATTAATGGAGCCGTTGCCGTCGGCA